>JAITDJ010000061.1 GCA_031282635.1 Clostridiales bacterium | reverse complement strand
TGAGACATTCTCCTCCTGGTTTAGTGTGTCAGCAAACCCACTATACACCATTTTGTGCAGAATGTCTCATGTTTTTTTTATTCGTTCGTCATTTTTTTATATTTGCTCATTTAGAGTAACAATTGTCACTGTGTCTTCCGAAGTGCCAGTTAGTTCTATAACAACAGACGGCTCGCTTACATCTGTATTTTCATGAAATCTCACAGGGTTATCAACCGGAATATCAGTATCTACTCTGTAAAATTTTAACGGAAGATCTTCTTTAACTTCCGTGTATTCGCCGCCGTCAAATTCATTGATACCAAAGACTTCTTCTTGTACTTGTGCAAATTTTTCCGGACGCACATCGACTTTTCTCTGCTCTTCAAGTGCCAATGAATGAAACCAGGCATACCACTCCATATCAATCCTAAACCCCCAGAGCGTATCCTTACCATAAATCGCTTTTTGTACCTCAGCAAAATGTGGTGGCCGACAATCAATTGACTTTTGTTGCTCTTCAGTTAATGAGTTAAACTCTTTAAACCATTCTCCATTATCCGAAGTCTTCTCAAAGTTAGATATAGTCGCATCACGGGTACTGGCCAAATAACGTTGGTTTAATTCCGCGACAAAAGCTTCTTGCGATAAATAATCACTCTGAGTCGCCACAGCGCCTTCGATGGTTCCTTCTATGGCCGGAGCAGCATATAACTGTTTCGATGTTCGACTTTCCGCGCCGACCACACTGGGAAACATACCTACCAGTATGATGATTGCGACACAAATGGAAAGCAACTTTTTCATAATAACCTCCATTCCGGCGGTGCCGGCACATTTTTGCATTTCGCATACCTCTACAATCTGTCAATTAAATAGCTTGCCGCCTTTCGCTAATGGCTTGAGGAGCTTTTCCAAACCATATAATCGGCTTTTCCGACATCATACTATACTGTAAACGGGCATGGGCTTCAGTTATGACGCTCCAAAATGGAAAGTATTCACTAGAGTGCGCTGAAATTTGTGACCGTTTGCAGTATAGTTATACTACGGCGGCTCCGTTATTATGCTGGATTTTCAGCGTCATCTTCCTTCGTTTTTGACTTTGGAATTTATCACTAAGGCCTAATGCGGTTCTTGAGTATTTCTTTTAATGAGATTTTACCAACTTAATCTCCAGCTGAAGACCGAACAGCCGGTATTCTTTACGAACCCCTGATCTCATCTATAATATCGGTATATTCCGAACAAAATTCCTTGTACATAGGCAGAACCGCCTCCATAAAACGGGTTCTTTCCTCATCCGGCATGCGGATGATCTCGCAGCCGCGGCTGCGCACGGCTTCTTCGGACACAGTTTCCCGTTCACGCCATAAATCCCTTTCATATCGCGCGGATTCCACAGCGCACGCCTTTATAATCTCCCTGTCGGTGAGGCTCAGCTTTTCCCATGTAAAAGACGTAATCAATTGTACCTCCGGTACTCGCGTATGCTCATCCACAGTAAAATATTTCACTACTTCGTAATGCCGCGTCGATTCGAAAGAGGGAAAGTTATTTTCAGCGCCGTCTATTGCCCCTGTCTGAAGCGCCGAATAGACTTTTTCATAAGGCATAGGCGCCGGAACGCCGCCTAAGGATTTTATCATGGAACTCATCAGGGCGGATTCCTGAACACGGATCTTCATTCCATTCATGTCTTCAAGGCGCCTTATAGGCCTGTCACAGGTATAAAAGCTTCTGGCGCCCGCGTCATACCAGGACAGGGCCGCCAGTCCGGAACCGTCCGCGGCGGCTAAAAAGCTTTCTCCGATTCTCCCGTCCAGGATGCGCCACATATGCGCCGCGTCCTTATAGAGAAACGGCAGCTGCAGCACATTATATTTCGGAACGAATTCAGACAGCGACGAAAGAGACACCCTGGAAAAATCCACGCCTCCGAATTGCATCTGCGCTATAACAGACTGCTCCTCGCCCAGTTCGGCGTTCGGATAGACCTGAATCTCTATCCTGCCGCCCGTACGCTCATTTACAAGCGAGGCGAATTTATAAGCGCCTTGAACAGTTGGAAAGCCGGCGGCCTGGTTTTCCGCGTAAGAGAACACAAACTCAGGCGCCGCCGTTTTCTGATTATTGTTATCGCAGCCTGAAAGCGCTGCCGCCGCAAAAATCAATAACATCATACGAATATTTTTCACGTCTTGCCTCTCTTAAAGGGATCATCATCAGCGCGACGATCGCGATTATTATAACAGGAGCGTATTTAGCCAGCTTTGCGTCAGGATCTATGATTTGCACCTATTCGCGCCTCCAAAACGAAACACAGGGGAAAACCTCCCCTGTGTTTTATTTGATACCTGCCGCCGCTTTCACGGCGTCGCTGTCAACATTCGAGAAATCAACCGCCATAACGCCCGTATCTATATCCTTTTCCGTGACTTTGCCGCCGTTAGCCAGATCCATCGCGATTTTTACGCCGTCATAGCCCATGACATACTGGCGCTGCAGCATTGTGGAAACATTATAACTGTTGTCGCGGATAATTTCTTCCATTTCCGCGGAGAAGTCAAAGCCGACCATCGTTATGTCGCTGCGGTTCGCTTCTTTAAGAGCCGTGGCAAAGCCGACCGTCGAACCGTTATTAGGTGAGAAAAATCCCTTTAAATTCGGATAAGCGGTCAGGAAATCATGCCCAAACTGTATAGCTTTAGTAATGTCTCCGTCGTTGACTTTTACGTCATTGTCGAGCAGTTTCCAATCTGCGGGCGCATTGGCGGCCCAATAATCGCGGAAGCCTTCCATGCGCAGCTTGATAGTCTGAGAACCGGTGGAACCGATCTGCATCGCTATATCGGCGGGTTCGGAATCAGAGAGCTTGTTGCGCATTTTTTTCAGCAATTCCTCCGCGGCCAATTTGCCGGCCTCAACATTATTCGTCAGCAGCGCGGCGCTGTAATCTTCCGTGTTGGCCTTCGTATCGACCAGCACTATCGGAATGCCCGATTTGTAGGCCTCCGACACAGCGTTAGCTTCAGCCTCGCTGTCGGCTACAGCGATAACTATCGCGTCCGCCCTGGCCGAAACCGCGTTCTGCAGGAAACCTAACTGCACCTCAATATCCACCTCGTTCGGTATGCCCTGTATGGTGACATTGCAGTCCAAATCTTTCCCGGCGTCCGTCGCGCCGGCCTGCAGGATAGCCCAATACGCGTTGCCTAATCCTTTAATAATAACAAAAATATTCTTCTTCGCGGCGGCGGCCGAAGTACCCTGCGTCCGCGCGCAGGAGGACGCCAGAGTAAGCGACATCGTTGCGGCTACTATTATTGCCAGCAGTTTTTTCATTAATAACCCTCCTGATATTTATCCGTTTCGTTTCCCATATACGAGCTGGTTTACCGCGCGGCGTTATGATTTGTCACCGATTATAAGAAGGGCGTTGGTTACGCGCTTCGCCTGTGCCGCCGCGCTTCCGCCGCGCATGCAGCCACAAGTATAAGCCCCGTGACAGCCTGCTGCCAGAACGAGTTAACCCTGAAAAGATTAAGCCCGTTGCGCAAGACGCCCATAATCAAAGCGCCGATCATCGCGTTCAATATGCTGCCCTCGCCGCCGTTGTTGGACACGCCCCCTAAAACCGCCGCGGCAATGGCCTCCAGCTCATAGCCCTGGCCGGCTGTCGGCTGCGCGGAAGACAGACGCGAAGAAACGAGAATACCGCACAGCGCCGCCGAGAAACCGGACACGCAATATGCAAACATACGCGTACCCACAGCGTTTATGCCGGACAGCTTCGCCGCCTCAAGATTAGAGCCGCAGGCGTAGATCTGGCGCCCGACCTTCGTTTTAGACAGCAGAACAGCCAGAATTACGCCGTAGACAGCCGTTATTATGACGCTGTACGGCAGCCAGAAACTGGTCCGGCCTCCGCCCAGCAGATAAAACTGATCCTGAACCGCCTTGGATGGTATGTCGCGCGTATAAATCGGGTTCCCGTCTATAAGCACATTAGCCACGCCACGGTATACCCATTGTGTGCCAAGAGTCGCGATAAATGGCACTACTCCAAGGATTTCGATGGTAAAACCGTTAAATATGCCCGTTAAAACGCCCATACACATGGCTATAATGATCGCGATCCACAGCGGCACGCCGACCTGCAGCATCCACACAACCATAATGCCCGACAGTGCCATGGAGGCGCCTGCGGACAGATCCGTTCCGCCGCATATAAGGCAGAATGTAAGGCCGTATCCTATAATTGAATATGTAACGATCTGCTGCAGCAAATTGATCTGGTTGGCCGGCGCCAGAAATAGCGGGTTTAAAATCGCGAATGACCCATACAGCAATACAAGCGCGGCGCCCGAAAGCATAGCCTTCTTTGTGGCGACGCCTAGATTGCTGAAAGCGCCGGCCTGGCCTTTATTGCTGAACTTCAGCGGATTGCCCGTCAATAGATTGCTCATACCGATACCCCTCCTTTTGCCGGCGCGTTACGGGGTAACGCCTGTTTGTCCTCCAGCAGGTTATAACCCGCCGCCAGATACAGAATCTCTTCCTGCGTCGTTTTTTTCGCGTCCAACTCGCCGTTAACCATGCCCTCGTAAATAACGGTGACGCGATCGCTCATGCCCAGTATTTCAGGCAGCTCGGACGATATCATAATGATCGCGACGCCCGCGTCGCTTAGGCGATTCAACAGCTCATAAACCTCGAATTTCGCGCCCACGTCTATTCCGCGCGTGGGTTCGTCTATTATCAGCACACGCACGTCGTTGCACAGCCATTTGGCAAGGACGACCTTCTGCTGATTGCCGCCTGACAGATTTTCGGTCATCTGCCGCAGGCTGGGGGTTTTGATGCGCAGCTTTTGCCGATAGTCCTCAGCGTTATCCGCTCCGGCTTTGTCATTAAGAAATCCGAATTTTGAAAGCGGCCGCAAATGCGCCATATTAATATTGTATAAAACATCCAGCCGCAGCGCCAGACCGTCACGCTTGCGATCCTCTGTGACGTATCCTACTTTATTTGTGATGGCCTGTCCCGGCGAGCGGATATTGACCCTTTTACCGTCGATATATAGTTCTATAGACTCGGCTTCATCCGCGCCGAATATACATCGCATAATCTCGGTGCGCCCCGCGCCCACAAGCCCGGCCACGCCCAATATCTCACCATGCCGGACATACAGGGAGCTGACGTTAACCTTGTATCTCGAAGGGTTGAACTTGTCGCGCCGGCGAATATTGCGGGCCTCCAAAGCTACATCGCCTATCCTGCGCGTATATTTGGGGAATTTGTTCTCAAGCGCGCGGCCGACGATCATGTTGACAAGCTCGTTCATTGTTATTTCTTTAAGCGTTCGCGTGCCAATATACTGCCCGTCGCGCAGTACGCTTACCCTCTCGCATATCTGCGACAGCTCTTCCATGCGATGCGATATGTACACCATGCCCACGCCTTTTTTTTGCAGCGTGCGGATGATATCGAACAGCTGCGAAATCTCTTTTTCAGTCAGTGTCGCCGTCGGCTCGTCGAGTACGAGTATACGCGAATCGTAGGAAATAGCTTTCGCGATTTCGACCATTTGCTGCTGCGCCACGCTTAAAGAGCGCACCATGGTATGAGAATTAAGGTCAATACCGAGTTCATCCAAGATCTTTTTAGCCTCGGCGTGCATATCCCGATCATTGATAAGCGGGCCTGACATGCGCGGGCGCCCTATAAAGACGTTATCCGCCACAGTCAGGTGCGGGCACAGGTTAAGTTCCTGGAATATAATGCTAATGCCCAGTTCGTGCGCTTTCTTTGTCGATTCAACCTTGGCGGGTTTGCCGTCTATAAATATTTCACCCTCGTCCGCATGGTAGACGCCTGTCATAATCTTCATAAGCGTCGATTTCCCCGCGCCGTTTTCGCCTACAAGGCCGTGTACCTCTCCTTTGTTGACGGAAAACGAGACATTGTCCAGAGCCTTCACACCTGGGAAAGATTTGCATATACCTTCCATGCGAAACAATTCATCAGACATCACTACCCCCTCCCCGCTGTATGACCCAAGCCGGCTTTTATGGTCACATAGAATATTATAATAGTAAACTATATTCTAGAGTATAGTAAAAATTTGCGATTTATAGTATGATTTTAACCACTTACAGGAAGGCCCGTATGCATATAGCATAACCGTATGTAAAATTTTCTCTTAATTCTGAACATTGCTCCGAAAAACATATGCCCTGTATTCACTGGGGCTGTAACCGGTTATACGTCTGAATACTTTCGCGAAATAATTGGAATCAATATACCCTACCGCTTTTCCGATATCCTTGATATTCACAGTGGTCTGCCTCAACAGAGCCGCAGCGCGCTCTACTCGATACTCGGTCAGATACGCGATAAAACTTTTATTAAAATATTGCTTAAACAGCTTGCAAAAGTACGCGTCCGAGTAATTCATTGTCTGCGCCAGATCCTGCATGGAAAAATCTCGCATGTAATTTGCATCAATATAACGCCTTATCATTTCAGCCACTTTTGGCTGGCGCGCGTCCGCCGGAATAAATATGCCGGCGCCTTCCCTTTCGCCCGGCTGAATTCGTCCGCCTGCAAGGCTCATAGCCTCCTCTATCGTAAGCAGCAGTTCCATATCGTCACAGGGTTTAAGCAAATATTCCAAAGCCCGCGCGCTCACAGCTTTTCTGGCGTATTCAAACTCATCGTAAGCGGTAAGGAAAATTATGCCGCAGACTTTATCTTTTTCTCGTATTTTCAGCGCCGCCTCAATGCCGTTTATGCCCGGCATCTCAATATCCAGAATCGCGATCTGAATATGTTCCTGTTCGTATATTCTCAAGGCTTCTCGACCGTTTTCAGCCTCAAAGATCACGCAGCGGCCCCGCAGGTGTTCTTCCAAAGTTTTTCGTAAAGCCATGCGCTCAATCTGCTCGTCTTCCGCAATCAGCAGCTTATACATAGTCGTCTCCTTGCGGTATGGTTAGTTGTACGGCGGTTCCGCAGCCTAAACGGCTGAATATCCTCATATCGCCATTGGGATATATCGCGTGAATCCTGTGAAAAATATTTCCTAATCCTATACCAACCTGTGACGATTGTTCTCGCAAACCCGCGGTCATCCGCAAGAGCTTATCACCGTCTATCCCGGCGCCTGTATCAGCCACCGATATAATAATACCCGGCGCTTTTCGCCAAATCCGCAAAACTACGCGGCCGCCGCGCTCTTCTTTGGATAATCCGTGGATAATGGCGTTTTCAATCAGCGGTTGAAGAGTGAAGGTCGGAACACTGGCGCGCATACAGGATTCCTCGACTTGTATGCTGAATGAGATACGGTTGCCGAACCGCATCTGCTGAAGATATATGTAGTCTTTTATCACGGTAAGCTCACGTTCCAAATGGACCGTCTGCTCCGTGGTCTTCAGGTTATAGCGAAACAGATTACTCATGGCCGCGATCATCCGCTCAGTATCGCCGGCCTCCTCCAGCTTAGCCGTGCTGGCAATCATGCTGAGAGTATTAAACAGAAAATGCGGGTGAATCTGGCTTTTGAGCAATTCCAAATTAATAACGTCCAGCCGTCGCTCCATATCAAGCTTACTGAGTTCCTCCTTATGCAGGCGCGTGGTTATTATGTTATTTTCCTCAAGAGACCGGATATATCCCGCGGTGGCGTGCTTCATTTTGTTAAAGGCGCTCACAAGCTCGCCCATTTCGTCTTTATTGTCTATGGCCAGATCCGCGTCACTGAAATTATTGTTGGCAATATTCCTGGAACATTCCGCGAGTTTTACTACAGGGTTTATCATCATCGCCGATAACAAGCGCATGAGGGCAATCGTTGCGGACACCATTAAGACGGCAAGCAGCAGGATAAGAAACGGTATTTTTTGCAGCGTCGGCGTCTTTTCCTGATAAAGCGCGTTTCCATCTCGCATAGATGTCTGCGAAAGCCTCCTAGCGTAGGATAGCAAATACTCTTGCATGGAATACACTTTATATAAATTTTCAATATACCCATCGTCTGAATCGCTCATGCGTATGATATTTTCACGGAACATGGAATAGCCTTCATAACCGTTCAGCACATTCCAGGTTTTCGCGTACCAGTTTGCGCCAAGCCGCGTGTAATCCAGCGGCAAAGCCAGAACACGGCGTTTTGCCGTGGCGCAAGCGATTTCATAGGCGGATTTATTTTCGGTGGTGTGTTCCTTGATATACTTGGAAAAGGCGGCGGTTTCATTTTCAAGAGCTTCTTGCAGATCATTACATCTGGCGTTATCATCCAGAATTCCATAAAAGCTGTTTAGTGAGAAATTCAGAATCTGTATATTGAACGCCAAAGATAAAACCATAATCATTATCACCATGAGCGTAAATGACGCCAATTTTTTCTTTAAAGAGATATTCATCCACAGATCCCTGGCAAACTTAAATATGATCAATCCCTCCTTGTGGATTCTTAGACGTTAAAAAACCTGATTCTATCCATGAGGAATCAGGTTTTTTTATCTTTACTCAGGAATAAATCAAAATGCCGCGTACGGCCATCAGGGGTTTCGACGCGCGGGCGCCGGAGCCGCTCTTAATTTACGGTTAGCCAGCCTGCGTACCGTCCGCTGGCTAACACCGTATTTGTCACTCAATTCACGCTGGTTGAAGCCATTATATTCATCTACCATTGCCTGCCGCAAACAGCCGATAAACAGGTTGGCCTGCTTGGGTATGTACAGGGCGTCGCCTCCATACCGCTCTGAGAGCGCGCATAGCCCGTCATATCCAAGGATATCCAGCATAGTGACGGCGGGTTCTGGCAAATGCGTTTTATATCGGGTAACAATCTCTTTAATTTGCCGTTTGTTCATACATGCCTCCTCAAATGTAAAATTTAGACATGAGATAGTATAACATATCTGTATCTGGAATTCAACAGAAAAATCGAACACTGTTCGATTTCTTTTGCGCTGATATATTTATCCAAAATAGTGTAATGTAAGCGGGACTGAACCCGCTGTTCAGCTTTCATTCAATGTCACATTCTTGCGTTCGTCAATCTCCACATTCAGTTTCAGCGCCGAAATAAAATACAGCGACGAGATATACGCCGAATTATTATTGAGTACAAGAGAAAAACCCTGGTTCGCGTTTATATCGTTTTTCAAAAGTATTTCATAAACATCGCCGCGCCGCATTGTAACCGCCTCTTGAGCGACCAGCCATCCGACGTTGTAGCCAAGCCGCTCGCAGACGGCGCGTATGGGGAGATAAGTAACGTTGCCTTCGGTTATCGCTCTGATATCCAGCTGTTTGCCGTTAACCCAAATAGTATCGTCATAGCGTTTTTCATCCCCCGCAGATAAACGAATAAGCCCGGTCAGATATTCGTCAGTCGCGTCCGCTTTCATACTGTTATAAATAGCGATATCGGTTTTATTTTTTAGAGGGTTCTCTACCGGGAAGTAAACGGTAAAAACATATTTATCGGTTTCAACCAATTTTTTGTGACCGGGCGCGAGACTGTAGTGATATATGCTGTAAATGTTTACACTGAGAAACAGAGCCGGTTTTGACGGCTGAATTGAGGGTGTAAAATAGAAATTCAGTTTTTCCAGAGGCCATATGCTATTAATTATTAACTCGCGGTCGCCGATTAAATAACCCGACCACATGGTCGGGATATCCAGGAAATAATCAGCCCTTTCGCCTGTAACGCGTCCGCTGTTCAGATCTAAACGTGATACAGAACTGACTATGTTAATGGGTTCTGACATAAGCGACGCGTTTTTGCCCGTGAGAAACAGGGCTAATAAAAACGGCAGACTCTTCCGCAACATTTTATACTCCCCCACAACGGCAATTTCTATCTATCCGGTTTTTATACTCTCCACAACGGCGATTTCTATCTATCCGGTTTTTATTGCCTTCCCCTAATCAGCGGATATGAACTGACCTCTATGCGTACCAGCGCGCGGCGCAATGACAGTTCGGCGCGCTGCATATCTGTGTCGTTGGTTTTTTTAAGCATCCTCTGTTCAGCGCGCGCCTTGGCGGCCTCCGCACGCACGCGGTCTATTTCGTTAGGCCATTCCGCGGCGTTCGATAAAACCGTTACCCTGTCGTTCAATATCTCCGCGAGGCCGCCTAAAACCGCCAATTCGTTTTCCTTGGCGCCCTCGCCAAGAATACGAAGCGGGCCGTATCCCAATACTGCCGCGCAGACTTCGTGCCCCGGCAGAATACCCATGTCGCCGAAGGCGGCGCGCAGTATTACCATTTCCACATCATCATTATACAACAGGCGCAAAGGCGTTATAATTTTCAAACGCAGCCGCTTGGCCATACATTCACCTCACAACCGCGTCGGAAACTCCGGCCGCGTCGGCGCGTATAGAAACATCCTCTATGCCGCCGGCGTTCATGAAATACCCTTCCGGAATCGCATCTAAATTCCCGTCCAGTATTTCCTTGAAACCCCGTATAGTTTCCGCGACAGGCACATATTTGCCCTCTATACCGGTAAATTTTTCGCCCACATAGAAAGGCTGCGACAGGAATCTTTGAACCTTGCGCGCGCGACCGACTATCAGTTTATCGTTTTCCGACAGTTCATCCATGCCCAATATGGCTATAATGTCTTGCAGTTCTTTATACCTCTGCAGCATGCTCTGAACGTCACGCGCGGTCTGGTAATGCTCGCTTCCCAAAATAACCGGGTCAAGTATGCGGGAACTTGATTCCAGAGGGTCAATGGCCGGATATATGCCCTGTTCCACAATCGCGCGGGACAGCACGGTGGTGGCGTCCAAATGCGTGAACGCGGTGGCGGGCGCCGGATCTGTCAAGTCGTCGGCCGGAACGTAGACCGCCTGAACAGATGTGATGGATCCGTTTTTTGTAGACGTTATCCGCTCCTGAAGCGCGCCCATCTCGGTAGCGAGGGTGGGTTGGTAGCCCACGGCGCTGGGCATGCGGCCCAGAAGAGCGGACACCTCCGAACCTGCTTGTACGAAGCGGAAAATATTGTCTATAAATAATAACACATCTTGATGGGTTACGTCACGAAAATATTCCGCCATGGTCAATCCCGTAATCGCGATGCGCATACGCGCTCCGGGCGGCTCGTTCATCTGCCCGAAAACCAGCGAGGTTCTTTGGAGTACGCCGGATTTCTGCATATCATGATACAGATCGTTGCCCTCACGCGTGCGTTCGCCCACACCCGAAAATACTGAATATCCGCCGTGTTCGGTGGCTATATTGCGGATCAGTTCCATAATAAGCACGGTTTTTCCGACGCCCGCGCCTCCGAACAAACCGATTTTACCGCCTTTAGCGTACGGGCACAGCAGATCGATGGCTTTAATGCCCGTTTCCAGCATTTCAATACTGGAAACCTGTTCGGAAAACGTGGGGGCGTTTCGATGAATAGGCCAGCGTTCCTCGGTATTTACAGGCTCACCGTTGTCTATAGGATTTCCCAGCACATTAAAAATACGGCCTAACGTGGCCTTGCCGACTGGCACTGAAATAGGGGCGCCGGTATCCCTCGCGGGCAGTCCGCGTATCAGCCCGTCGGTAGAACTCATCGCGATGCATCGGACCGTATCGCCGCCCAAGTGTTTGATGACCTCGGCGACAAGCGCAGTATCCGCATGTTTTATTTCTATGGCGTTATAAAGCGCAGGGAGGTTATTCGCCGAAAATTTGATATCCAACACAGCGCCGATAATCTGCGTTATTTTTCCGATATTATCCGCCAAAGCCTAATCATCCTTTCCCCTTCTACAACGCCTCCGCGCCGCCGATAATTTCGGCGAGTTCTTGTGTGATTGCGTCTTGCCTTGCCCTGTTATATTGTAAGGTAAACCTGTTTATCAGATCCGTCGAATTTTTTGTCGCGTTCTCCATACTGGACATGCGAGCGCCCTGTTCGCAGGCCGCTGATTCTATCATGGCCCCGTAGATAACGGTGCTGACATATTTAGGTATCGCATACTCGAAAAAAGCGTCCTCATCAGGTTCGAAAGCCATATAGCCCCCGCTTTCAGGCGCGTCCGGCAGGGGCAGCAGCCTCAATACCTTGGGCGTGTGGCTGATAACAGAATTAAACTCGGTATATACCAGATAGATTTCATCGATTTCGCCGGATTCGTATAAATCAACTGCCAGCAGCCCAACATCGGCGGCGTCCTCATAAAACGGCGTCTCGGAAACGCCCTGGTATGCGCGGATAATATTCCCGTTACGCCTGCGGAAATAGTCGCGCGCTTTTGTGCCCACCGTTATCAGATGCTCACGCGGCTTTTCCTTGATCAGAGCGGACGCCGCCTTGGACACATTGACGTTATAGCCGCCGCATAAGCCGCGGTCTGCTGAAATAACGACAACCGCCGTGTTATTCACCGGCCGCGCTTTGATATACATGTTGTTCCTGTCACTGATGCGCGCGGCCATAGCATGGGTGACCCGGAGGGTTTCTTCCACAAACGGCCGCAGGTTTTGAAGTTTGTCCCGGGCGCGCCGCAGTTTAGACGCCGCGACCAGGTTCATGGCGCGCGTGATCTGTTGTGTGCCGCGCACGCCGCGGATTCTGCTTTTTATACCGCGAATAAAAGCCATAAGCGCGCTCCCTCCCTATATTTTAAAGTCTTTTTTGAATTTATCCAGCGCCGCTGTCAGCTTCTTTTCCAGCTCTGAGCTGAATTCGCCGGTTTCATGGATCTCAGATAGAATATCAGGGTTTTCCGTCTGAATGTAATTCAGCAAATCGTTTTGAAAGTCCAGCGCTTTTTCCACATTAATATCTTTTAGGTACTTATGTGTGACGGCGTAGAGTATGATTACCTGTTGTTCTACTGAAAGCGGTTTATATTGCGGCTGTTTGAGGATTTCGACTATACGCTCGCCCTGGTTCAGCCTGTTGAGCGTATCTTTATCCAGATCGGAGCCGAATTGGGCGAAAGCCGCCAATTCCCTGTACTGCGCCAATTCCATGCGCAGTGGTCCGACGACCTTTTTCATGGCTTTTATCTGAGCGGATCCGCCTACGCGTGAAACGGACAGACCGGGGTTAATGGCGGGCCGTATGCCCGCGTTGAACATCTCGGATTCCATATAAATCTGTCCGTCGGTTATGGATATAACATTAGTGGGGATGTACGCGGATATATCGCCCGCCTGCGTCTCTATTATCGGAAGGGCCGTTATAGAACCCCCGCCGTATTCCTTAGACAGCCGCGCTGAGCGTTCCAAAAGGCGGGAGTGCAGGTAAAACACATCTCCGGGGTAAGCTTCGCGGCCCGGCGGTCTGCGCAACAGCAGACTCATGGCGCGGTAGGAGATCGCGTGGCGCGACAGGTCGTCGTACACAATCAATACGTCTTTGCCCGATTCCATCCATTCTTCGCCGATGGCGCAACCGCTGTACGGCGCTATAAACTGCAGCGACGCGGATTCCGACGCGCTCGCGACGACGACGACGCTGTAATCCATCGCCCCGAAATCGTCCAGTATCTTTACTATACGGGCTACCGAAGAAGCTTTCTGTCCGATTGCTACATAAACGCAGTATACATCCTTGCCTTTCTGATTGATTACAGTATCAACGCAGATCGATGTCTTGCCTGTTTGGCGATCGCCTATTATCAGTTCGCGCTGGCCCCGGCCGATAGGCGCCATGGCGTCTATGGCCTTGATGCCGGTCTGAAGCGGCGTGTTTACCTCTTCGCGGGTTATAACGCCTGGCGCCACGCGTTCTATAGGGCGGTATGCCGAAGCGTTTATCGGGCCTTTTTGGTCTATGGGCTGCCCTAGCGCGCTGACCACGCGGCCCAGCATAGCGTCGCCCACCGGCACTTCGGCCACGCGGCCTGTCTGCCGCACATAGTCGCCTTCTTTTATGCCGGCGTCGGAACCCAACAGCACCGCGCCGATATTATCTTCCTCTAAAATAAGAGCCATGCCGTATACGCCGTTTTCAAATTCAAGCAGTTCGCTGCTCATAGCTTTGGATAAGCCGTAAATCCTGGCGATACCATCTCCAACCTGTGTCACGGTTCCCACTTCCGTTACATCCAGCCCGGCGGAGTATTGCTTGATCTCAGCCTTGATTATAGAGCTTATTTCATCAGGTTTGAGATTCATCTGTTTTTCTCCTTTGCCTGCTATGCCAGCCGTTTCGCTAACAACCGCAGCTGTTTTTTAATCGTGCTGTCAATCAGTTTTCCGCCCGCTTCTATCAACAGCCCACCGATCAATGACGGATCAACGGAAGCCTCAATTTCTACCCGTTTGCCTGTATCTCCGGACAGTTTTGACGTTATGGCCGCCAACTGCTCCTCTGTAAGCGCGACTGCGGAAATAACCCGCGCGGTCACTATGCCGGTATGTTCCCGCGCAAGTTCGATAAAGCTCTTCAGCGCCGCTTCTATATAAGTCTCCCGGCCTTTTTTCAACATAATGACCATTAAGCCGGCCAGATCTTTGTTTATGCCGGGGAATGTCTTATAGATTAAGGCCTCTTTTTCCGCCGGCGGCAGTGTGAAGGGGCTTTTGAGCAATTCCGTAAATGCGCGAACTTTTTGAAAAACATCTATGACAATCAACGTCTCCTGATACAGAGCGTCCAAGTTTCCTTTTTCCACCGCCAGATCAAACAGCGCCGCGGCGTAAGGTTTTGTCATGTCAGCCATTTAATGTCTCCCAATTCTGATATGGTTTCGGCTATCAGGGTATCCTGCGCCTGTCTGTCCAACGACGCCGTTGTGAAACGCCCGGCAAGCAGGAAAGACAGATCGATCAGTTCTCTCTTCATATCAGCCTTTGCCCGTTCCTGCTCCATTTCGATGTCTTTGCGCATGCGCGCGCGTATTTTGTCCGCTTCCCGCCGGGCCTCCGTTATAATCTGCTCCATCTTTTCCTTAGCCTGCAAGTTGGCGGCATGTAACACAGAAACGCGTTCTTGTTCGATATCGCGCAGCTTGACATCGTAATCAGCTTTCATGGACAAAGCATTACGTTCGGCATCGCCCGCAGCGTTTAATTGTTTGCTGATACGCTCCGCGCGTTTTACCATAAATGTTTTAATGGGTTTGTAAAGGAATTTTGCCAGAAACAGCGTCAGAATCAGGGTATTCAACCACTGAATACCCAATTCCATCAGAAACTCTATATCGAATCCCAATATTCTGCCGTTCAGCTCCGCCGCTTCCAAGATAAAGAGAAAGCTGCCCAAAAGAATCCCTCCTTAGCCTCTGTTTATTTGATTAGCGGATTAACGAAGAGCAGAAGCAGAGCGATAACAAATCCGTATATGGCAGTGGTTTCGGCAACCGCCGCGCCGATAAGCAATGTGCTCATGATTGAACCTCTGGCTTCCGGCTGGCGGGCTATCGCCTCGACAGCCTTTCCGGTCGCGAAACCCTGCCCGATGCCCGCGCCCGCGGCGGTCAGAACAGCGATACCCGCAGCCAACGCCGACATAGCTAAAACAGAATCCATTGAAATTCCTCCTCTACGCCTCTTCTTCGGAGGCTTTTTCCTTGATAAACGTCATACTTAGGACACAAAAGATAAAGGCTTGCAAGGCGCCTATAAATATATCCTCATAAAAATGGAAAATATCGGGGATGGCGATACGGAACACTGCCGGCAAAGAAGCATACAAAAGCTCCAGCATAATAAAACCGCCCAGTATATTACCGAACAACCTGAAACTCAATGAAACAGGCCGCGACAGTTCCCCAATAATATTCGTGGGCAGAAATACAAAAATCGGTTTGAAGTAATCCTTCAGATACTCCCCTTTGCGGTATACAAGGCCTAAAACGTGTATCAGGAAAAATGTGTTCAGCGCCAGCGCCAGCGTCGTGGCAAAATCGGTGGTTGGCGGCCTTAACTTAAACAGGCTGCTGTAGTTGCACGCGAGAATGAACGCGAACACGCCGAAAAAGTATCCGCCCAGCCAGGACAGCCTTTTACCCAGGTTGGATTCAGCCATATTATGCATAGATTCTACAGCCAGTTCCAACAGGTTTTGAATAGAACCGGCCGCCGGCCTTTCTTTAAAACTGTTTATCTTATACCGAGCCGCAATCGTGAAGATGAATAATACGGCCATTATAATCCACGTTGCGAAAATGCTCTCGGTTATATATACCGTATGGCCCTTTATTGTAAATAAAGGCCATATTCTGTGGTTGGTAAAGTCCATATCAGACTCCCCCCTTTTTATCTGGCTCTCAACGAAAAAGCCCCGCTTTGAAGCAGCGCGAGCCCCGCGATAACGCCCCAGACGCTGACGCTGACGTTTAAGGCCGCATACGTTAACAAAGCGGCGGATAGTATATTGCGCAGTGTAATTTGGAGTATGGCGTAAAGCCCGGCGTATGACGATGCCATTGACAGAGATTTACTGATCCCGCGTTCCATTAAAACGACCTTTACGGCCGATACCGCGGCGCCCAGGCCAAGACCCAAAATAAACGCCGGTTGAGTGTCAAAATGGAATGCGGCGTTTAGCGCCAGGCCAATCGCCAGGGCGATAAAAAAGTGCAGCGCTATATTCAACGTCAGCTTTCTCGCGGTATCAGTCAGCGTCATTGTGAGTTTTCCCATTCCTTTCGGACAATGTCGAACATAGACTTTATCGCCGCTATTATGCCGAATACCAGGAAGATCAACAGCATCCACGGCGGCGCGCCTATAATTTTATCCAGCGTCTTTCCGATCCAAAGCCCGATCAATATGCAGGCGGCCATGGTGACGCCTAAGGAAGTCGTCAGTGATAAGCCGCGTACAATTTCTTTTCGTTGGCTGGGTTTTATACATCATCACCTTCTAAAAAAGTCTAATTCTAAAAAAGTTTAATTCTAAAAAAGTCCAATATCGCGTCACGGATACGCTCCGAGGCATGGCCGTCGCCAAACGGGTTTTTCGCCTGAGCCATACGGCTGTACTTTACGGTATCCGTCAACAGGATACGGGCGGAACTATAAACAGACTCTTCCTCAACACCCGCCAACTCCGCAGTTCCCGCTTCAACGGCCTCCGGTCGTTCCGTCACGTTGCGCAAAACCAGAACAGGCTTTCCCATAGACGGCGCTTCTTCCTGCAGTCCGCCGGAATCTGTCAGAACCATGTACGAACGGTTCATCAGGTTGTGCAGATCCTCAATGTTAAGCGGATCCGTCAGATAAACACGCGGGCAGCCGGACAGTATCGGGAAAACCGTTTCCCGTACGGCCGGGTTCAGATGAACCGCGTAAACGAGGGCGACGTCCTCGAAATCATTCAGCAGACGCCTGACCGCGTTACAGATGTTAACAAGCGGTTGACCTAGGTTTTCGCGGCGGTGCGCGGTCATAACCAGCAGCCGTTTTGAAAAATCCAGTCTATTCAAAACAGGCTCGCAAAACCGGTAACCGGGTTTAATGGTGAAACGCATGCAGTCAATGGCCGTATTGCCTGTAACGAATATAGTGTGCTCAGATATATTTTCCTTTATTAAATTTTTTTTAGAGGTTTCTGTGGGGGCAAAATTGAGATCGGCTATGGCGCCGGTTAAGCGGCGATTTATCTCTTCCGGGAAGGGCTGATATTTGTCGTATGTACGCAGGCCCGCTTCCACATGCCCCAGCGCTTTCCGGCAATAATAAGCCGCCAGAGACGCGGCCAGCGTAGTGGTGGTGTCGCCGTGGACCAATACTATATCGGGGTTTTCTATTTTTATAACATCCTCTATGCCTTTGAGAGCCTTGCTGGTAATATCAGCCAGGGTTTGGCGCGGTCTCATGATGTCCAGGTCATAATCCGGGGATATACCGAATATGTTGAGTACCTGGTCCAACTGGGAGCGATGCTGCGCGGTCACGGCTGTTTTAGATTCGATATCGGGGCAGTCTTTCAGCGCCGCCAGCAGCGGCGCCATTTTAGCGGCTTCGGGGCGCGTGCCGAAAACGGAGAGAACTTTTATCATGATGACCTCCTGGAATAACTCTATTTGCGGCCATTATATCCGAAAGGGTCTTGGAGGTCAAATTTTATGGCTTATTAGTACTACAGCGAAGATCAAATGTTCGCAGTAAGATCAAAAAAAAGGCTCTCAAAAAATGAGAGCAAGTAATGAATTTAAATAACGGCAAAGTTAATGCTGGCTTTCCGCTTAC
>JAITDJ010000207.1 GCA_031282635.1 Clostridiales bacterium | reverse complement strand
TATTCTGAGCCACAGACACGCCCAGCCCCTGCACCGAACACAGCGGCGGCATTAAGCCCTGCGGCGTAACCGTAAATTTTTCAGCCTGAGCCTTATACAGATCCAGCGGCGCGAATTTCAACCCCCGGCAGTACATTTCCAAAACCAGCTCCATAATCGTCATCTTGCTTTTATCTTTGGCGGATATTTCTTTACCCATGTTGTTTAACTCGGACATAGCCATTCGTAGTTTTTCTTTTCCAAAACACATCCGTTCCAAATCGAAATCCTCGGCTTTAACTGAAAATGTCGCCGCGTAAAAACTGTATGGATAATATACTTTGAAATATCCGATGCGGACGGTCATTGTTACATAGGCGACCGCATGGCCTTTGGGGAATAAGTACTCAATTTTTTGACAGGAATTTATATACCATTCCGGCACGCCCGCATCTTCCATAAACGCGATGTCTTCAGGTCTGAGGCCCTTGCCCTTGCGGACGCTTTCCATAATTTTAAAAGCCGCCTTATTGTCGACGCCTTTATGAATCAGATACAGCATGATGTCGTCACGGGTGGAGATTACCTCTTTCAATACGGCGGTTTGATTATTTACAAGATCAGCGGCGTTATTCAACCAGACATTTGTGCCGTGCGACAACCCCGAGATATTGATTAGTTCCGTAAATGTAGACGGTTTGGTGTCCATCAGCATCTGCCGGACAAATGACGTACCGAATTCCGGCAGGCCCAGCGTACCAGTGGCGCAGTTAATATCTTCCGGCGTAACATCCAGCGCCCGCGGCGAAGTAAACAGCGACATGACCTTTTTATCGTTCAGCGGTACGCTTACGGGATCCACGCCGGTTATGTCCTGGAGAATTCGAATGATGGTGGGTACGTCATGCCCCAACAGATCAAGCTTTAATAAGCGCCCGCTGATAGAGTGGTAATCAAAATGGGTTGTGGTAACCTCGGAATCCGTGTCGTTAGCCGGGCGCTGAACCGGGCAGAATTCGTATATACTATGCCCGCGCGGCAGAATCATTAAGCCGCCCGGATGCTGGCCTGTAGTGCGTTTAATGCCGGTGCATCCCGATTTCAGTCTGTTAATTTCGGCGTTTCTGAGGTTTACGCCGCGTTCCTCGAAATATTTTTTCACGTAGCCGTATGCGGTCTTATCCGCCAGCGTGGCGATAGTGCCCGCTTTAAACACATTGCCCGCGCCGAAGAGCTCTTCTGTATACGCATGGGCACGCGCCTGATATTCGCCGGAAAAGTTGAGATCTATATCGGGCTCTTTGTCGCCGTCGAAGCCCAGAAAGGTTTCAAATGGTATGTCATGGCCTTCCCCAATCAACGGATTTCCGCACACGGGGCAGTTTTTCGCCGGCAGATCAGCGCCGGAGCCTCTCGCATCCATGAATTCTGAATAGCGGCAGTTCAGGCACAGGTAATGCGCCGGCAAAGGGTTTACTTCGGTAATACCCGCCATTGTCGCCGCCAGTGACGAACCGACAGAACCCCGCGAACCCACTAAATATCCGTCGTCATTGGACTTTTTTACTAATTTCTGCGCGATAATGTACATCACAGAGAATCCGTTCTTTATAATTGAATTCAATTCGCGCTCCAAACGGCTTGACACGATTTTAGGCAGATTATCTCCATATAGTTCGTGAGCGCGGCGCAGGGTCATTTCTTTGATCTGCTCCTCCGCTCCCTCAATTTGAGGCGGAAACGTTTCATCGGGGATAGGCTTCAGCCGGTCTATCTGATCGGCGATGAGCCGCGGGTTGGTTACCACGGTTTCGTAAGCCTTTTCAGGGCCTAAATAATCAAACTCGGCGAGCATTTCTTCTGTTGTGCGAAAGAACAGAGGCGGCTGCCGATCCGCGTCCTTGAACCCCTCTCCCGCCATGATGATCCGCCGGAACACCTCGTCTTCCGGGTCGATAAAATGCGTGTCGCAGGTAGCTATAACCGGTTTGCCGTATATCTCGCCCAATTCGGCGATACGTTTATTGATATCGATCAGATCCTGTACAGAAGATACTTTTCCCTCCCGCAGCAGATACATATTGTTCCCGATTGGCTGTATTTCAAAATAGTCATAAAATTCGGCCAATTCAGCAATACGCCCGCTCGGGGCCTTATTCAGCACGGCCTTGAAGAATTCTCCCGCTTCGCAGGCCGTACCGATGATCAGACCCTCGCGGTTTTCGTTATACCGGCTCTTCAAAATACGCGGACGCCTGTAAAAGTTGTAAAGATGCGACTCTGATATCAGTTTGTATAAATGCATGAGCCCCGTCGCGTTTTTCGCCAATATAACCGCGTGATAATACTTTTGTTTCTTCACGTCAAAGTCGTTGGATAAATCGCCCAAATCGTCTACCAGGTAGGCTTCCAGGCCGTAGATCACCTTTATATCCTTACCTCTGGCGGCTTCCATGGCTTCCGGGAATGACTGCGCCACGCCATGATCGGTAATGGCGATCGCGGGGTGCCCCCATTCGACGGCGCGTTTTATATATGTTTTGGCGGATGTGACGGCGTCCATGGAACTCATTTGGGTATGTAAGTGCAATTCCACGCGCTTTTCAGGTGCGTTGTCCATCCGGCCCGCCATCCTTTCGGCGGGGCCGATCTCGGAAACCATTACGACAACTTCCTTCGCGAATTCATCATACTGTGATTTTCCCTTTACGATCACATAGTTATCGAGCTTGACCACAGAACTGTATTCGTTTGTGAAGTCCTCAGGCAATGAGAAGAATTTAACGGTTACCGATCCGGTCCCGTCAGTGACGTCAAAGGACGTCAGCATACGCCCGCTTTTGATATCCCGAGTGTTTATACTGATTATCACGCCCTTAATAACCAATTCTTCATTAGGCGATATATTATCAGATAAAGGGTAGGGGACGCCGGTAATTTTTTTATTTATTTTAAGCCTTGAACGGCCGCCCGCTGATTTAGAGTCTGACGCGGTATTTTTTTTTACAGCGTTATTTTTCTTCGGCAAGGGAACAACTTCCTGAATCGGCGCCGTAAATGGGGCTTCCACATATTCCTCGCGCATGGACGACCGTTTTCTTTTAATATCCTGATCCTCAACAAACTCTATAATAAACGGCGTCATCATACTGTCGCTTATGTATTTTTGAATTTTCTTATCCATACCCTTCAGCGTCAGCAGGCAAGATGAATTCTTGCCCACATGAACGAGCAGTTTATTTCCGTCCAACTGCCATCGCGCGGATCGCAGCAAAGCTGAGCACGCAGCGCTCCCGCAGCACCCCACTATATTTTCCCATATCGCGCCTATACGCTTGTTCAAATCTGCGGTTGGGTCAATATATCGGACATCGATCAATACTTGATTAATCCTGAACTGTTCAATCAATTCTTTTCGGAACGCGGTTATGACCGACTCCTGTATCAGCTCGCGCGTAGTCATCTCCACGTACATGCGCGCGCCGCGGGCATCTACGCGCACGCCGTTTATTTCAGCGCGCGAAAGGGACTTTCTGAGAGAGCCCGAAAACTTTACCCGCTTGAATACATCCGCAAATTCAGCCATTTAACGCCACCTTTCGCAGTTCTTCTATGAACACGCTGACCATTTCGTCTTCTTGGACAGTTCTAAAAATTTGTCCCTTTTTAAATATAACCGCCGAACCCTTACCTCCGGCCAACCCAATATCCGCGTCCCTGGCCTCTCCAGGGCCGTTTACCGCGCAACCCATTACCGCGACTTTAATATCTGCTTTTATATTTTTACAATATTCTTCAATTTGCGCCGCCGCCTTGACTAAATCTATCTCCGTACGGCCGCACGTGGGGCAGGAAACGAATTCCACCCCCAAACGCCGGAGCCCTAAAGCCCGCAATATTTCTCTGGCGCAGCGCACTTCTTCAACAGGATCCCCTGTCAAAGAAACACGAATTGTGTCGCCAATGCCGCGCGATAATATAGCTCCGATACCCGCGGCCGACTTTATTGATCCGGCGTAGACCGTGCCAGCCTCGGTAATCCCCACATGTAAGGGGTAATCTGTCCGCTCGGCGATTATTTCATAAGCTTTTATACTGACGGGCGCACTGGAAGCCTTTACGGCTATAACAATATCCGTAAAATTAAAATTCTCAAGCGTCTCCGCGCGCTTCAAAGCGCTTTCCGCCAGAGCCTCCGGAACCGCTCCGCCATATTTAGCCAACATAGGTTTTTCCAGAGAACCGGCGTTAACGCCCACCCGTATGGGAACACCGCGGCTTTTAGCCGCTTCCGCCACCTTGCGGACATGCTCCGAGACGCCGATGTTTCCCGGGTTAAGCCGCAGCTTGTCCGCTCCGTTTTCAAGCGCGGCTAAAGCCAGCCGATAATCAAAATGAATATCAGCGACGAGCGGCAGTTTGATCCGCCGCTTGATCTCCTTAACCGCGCCGGCGGCGGCCATGTCCGGTACGGCCACGCGCACGATCTCACATCCCGCTTCCGCCAAGGAGGTAATTTGTTTAACCGTGGCGTCAACATCACGTGTGTCCGTATTGGTCATGGATTGTATGGATATGAGGTTATCGCCGCCGATCAGCACCCCGCCGGCGTTAACCGGACGGGTTTTTTTCCTGGGTTTCATGACTGGCTCCTTAAACCGGCTTTATCAATTTCAGAATATCATTATAGGCGATAAACACCGCGAAAATCATCAACAGCACAAACCCGACGAAATGAACCAGGCCCTCTTTCTCAACCGGCACAGGCTTTCCGCGGAACCATTCCAGGAGTACAAATACAAGACGTCCGCCGTCCAGCGCCGGCAGAGGCAGCAGGTTAACAACGCCGAGGTTGGCGCTGAGAATCGCGCAAAGGTTTATCATATTCAAAATGGTAATCCAGACGCCCTGCTTTATTGTTTCCGTGTAAGACTCGTTAATGGCGGCTATCATACCAATAGGACCGGACATGGTTTGTAAGGAAATTTGACGCATAATCAGTTTTATTATGCTCACTATGGTAAGCCTGATATAAAACATAATCTTATATACCGGCGTGAACAGGCATTCAAGCACTGAAGCGCGTTTAAAACCGCTATCCGCCGCGGCAAAAAAACCGACTTTGCTTTCAGGGTAAAAACCCAATTTATACCCGCCGTCGGGCGTCAAATATGGCGTAATTTCCGTATCATAACGCCGCCCATTTCTGACATACATCATATCCATGGCCGTCCCGTCGCATAGAGCCAGTTCCACGCTCAGATCCTCAAAGATATAGATGGCGGTTCCATTCAGTTTCACTATTTTATCGCCCGCGATAAGCCCCGCCTTATCAACGGGCGTATCCGGCACAACCTCTCTGACAGCTGCTGTGGTAAACCCGTTGAACACGGCAAAGCCCAGAAAAATCACAAACGCCAGGAACATGTTCATAATTGCGCCAAACGCGAGAATAATCGCGCGCCGGCCCAGAGTTTTATTGTTAAACGCGCGCTTGTCTCCGCTTTCGGCGTCCTCGCCGAGCATTTTGCAAAACCCGCCTATGGGGAACAAGCGCAGCGAGTACAGCGTATCGTTCCTTTGCCGGCTGAACAATATGGGACCCATGCCTATAGCGAATTCCTCAACTAATACGCCGCATTTTCTGGCTATTATAAAATGCCCGAACTCATGTATTACAACAATCAGGCCAAAAATCAGAACAGCAATGATTATAGACAAACGCAACCGCCTCTTTCAATTATCCGCTAAGTACTCACGCGCGCGATCTCTGGCCCAATTGTCGGCATCTATGACATCGTCCGCGGAATAATCCTTTTTATCCGTATTATTATATGCTCCCATTACGTATTCTATTAATTCCGGAATTTGCGTAAATGGAATTCGACCGTTTAAAAACGCGTCCACAGCTTCCTCATTGGCGCCATTCATTATCGACGGCAGCAACCCGCCGCGAGAGGCCGCCTCAAAAGCCAAACGGAGACACGGAAAGCGTTCCGTGTCCGGCCGCTCAAAACTCAGCGAGGGGAGCGCCAACAGATTAAAACGGCTATATGCGGATTCCGGGCGGTTTGGATACGCCAGTGCGTACTGTATAGGAAGGCGCATATCAGGCGCGCCCAATTGCGCTATTACCGCGCCATCCTCATATTCAACCATAGAGTGTATTACGCTTTCGGGATGAACTACAACAGTCACCTGATCCAGACGCAGATTAAACAGCCGCATAGCCTCAATAACCTCCAAGCCTTTATTCATAAGCGAAGCGGAATCAATGGTTATTTTGGGGCCCATCACCCAGTTGGGGTGTTTAAGGGCTTCCGCCGCCGTCACATTTTTAAGTTCCTCTTTGGTTTTTTTTCGGAAAGGCCCGCCTGACGCCGTTAGATATACTGTCTTCGCCTTATTGCCCGCACTGCCCTGCAG
>JAITDJ010000147.1 GCA_031282635.1 Clostridiales bacterium | reverse complement strand
GCTTTGGATATAGCCGTATCGGAGTTGAATGACCAAATGGCCGATATGGTTATCCTGGGCGGAACGGATTTTCATAACGGCATTAACGAATTTTTGATGTTTTCCAGTACGTACGCCTTGTCCAAAAAAGGCCGCTGCGCCACTTTCGACGTGGAGGCCGACGGCATCACGCTCGGAGAAGGCGTGGGCGCTGTTATTTTAAAGAGACTGGAAGACGCCGAACGCGACGGAAATAAGATATACGCTGTTATTAAGGGCATGGGCGGCAGCAGCGACGGGAAGAACCTCGGTCTAACCGCTCCCAGTAAGCGCGGTCAGAGTCGCGCGATGGAGCAGGCTTACGAAAGTTCAGGCATTAAACCCTCAGAAGTCGGTTTGGTGGAGTCGCACGGAACCGGTACCGCGGTCGGCGACCGGATCGAACTGCTCGCGTTAACCGACGTGTTTTTAGAGGATGGCGCGCGACCGGGCGAGACAGCCCTCAGTTCGCTTAAATCTCTAATCGGTCACACAAAATGCGCGGCCGGCGTCGCCGGGCTCATTAAATTGGTCTATTGCGTCCGGCATGGCATACTGCCGCTCACGCTGCATTTGAAGAAACCGAACGAGGTCTTCTACGAGAAGGGCAGTCCGTTTGCTTTCCGTACGGAAAAATCGGGATACTGGCACGCTGATCGGCGTGTAGCCAGCTTAAGCGGCTTCGGGTTCGGCGGTACAAATTTCCATACCATTATCGAGAATTATAAGTCTGAAAGGCCTGAAACGGTGATAAAAGCGTGGCCGTCAGAACTGTTTATCTTTCCGGGCGAAACCACGGATGAGACGCTGGGCCTTATGGGCAAAATTGTAGAATTGTTAAATATTAATAACAAGCTTAGATTAAAGGATATCGCATATAGCCTTGCGGCGGGCAGGGGCGGCCGGCCCGTGAGATGTGTTATTATCGCCGGAACGCGGGATGAACTCCTGGAGCGCATCAATATGGCGCTCGAAGGCGTTGAGGATGAAAATATTTATCCGCTGAGGCCTGTTTCAGGTAAAGTGGCTTTTCTGTTCCCGGGCCAAGGCAGCCAGCGCGTGAACATGGCGGCGGATCTCTTTTTAGTATTCCCTCGGATACGGCGGCTGTTGAACTTGCTGCCTGAATATGAACGCGTATTATTCCCCGTTTCGGTTTTTACGGATGAGGGGAAGAAAGCGCAAACGGCCGCGATAACCGATACGCGCAACGCGCAGGTTCTGCTGGGCGTTGTGGATTTGGCCATTGCGGAACTGCTTCGGGATTTCGGTATATTGCCCGACATGGCCGCCGGTCATAGTTATGGGGAAATCCCCGCGTTGTGTTTCGCCGGCGCTTTTGATTCAAATGAATTGCCGGCTGTAAGCCGCGCGCGGGCTGAGGCTATTTTGGACGTCGTTGGCGATGATCCGGGCCGTATGGCCGCTGTCTTTACAGACGCGGAAACTCTCGCGGGTTTGCTTAACGGTGAAACAAATGTCTGGGCTGTAAATTTTAACGCGCCCAGGCAAACAGTGGTGGCGGGAACAAGCGCCGGCATAGACGCTTTTTTAGGAAAAGCTGAAACGGCGGGCGTTTCATGCCGCGAGATAGACGCCGCGTGCGCTTTCCACAGCCCGTTGGTCAAAGGAGCGAACGGCGGGTTTGCCTCCGCTTTGCGGGAAGTCTGTTTCAAAGAGCCGGAACTGCCGGTCTGGTCCAATACAGACGCGGGGCTTTATCAACCCCAAGTCGATGAAATTAAAGAACGCCTTGCGGAACACCTTGTTAATCCGGTGCGTTTTGCGGAAGAAATTACTAAAATGAGTGAAGCCGGGGCGGCGGTCTTTGTAGAGGCCGGGCCGGGCGGCGCTCTTACGAAACTGGCGTCCGACATATTAAAAAGCAAAGAGATCGTCACTATTCAGACGGAACGCAGCGGCGCGGAAGGGCTGACTTTTTTCCTTCACGGGTTAGCGAAATACATCTCCACAGGTAGGATGATTAATATAGAAAAATTATTTGAAGGCAGAGAGGCTGTCATGTTGAATGTTGACGAACCGGCGGTTAATAAAAAAACCGGCATAATATGGAGCATTGACGGACGGGCGGCCTTACCGGAAAACGGCGAATTGCCGCCGCACGCATGGAAGCCCGTATCCGGCGTGGTTACATTGAATCAGTTAAAGGAGAGTTCTCAGAATATAAGCGCCGAACGGATTATGATTTCATATTTGGATAATATGAACGCGATGATTCAGGATCAACGCGATGTAATGCTCGGGTATCTGGGCGCGCCTGAAACCGCATTCGGAACCGGCGCCGCACGCGTACGGGCCGAGTTACCCGCGCCGTTCGAACATGAAACCGCAATGGACTCGGAGGTTAAGGAAGCGCTGATCGAACAAGAAGCCGCGCGTGAATTGCCGGACATTCTTTCGCTTTCAAAGGAAGAACTTCTAGGCGTTATCCTGGAGACCGTCAGCGAGAAAACAGGGTATCCCCTTGAGATGTTGGATCCGGAAATGGATTTTGAAGCGGATCTGAGTATAGATTCTATCAAGAAAATGGACATTGTCGCCGGATTGAGCGAGAAGGTCAAAATGCCGGAGATAGACGCGGAAGGCATGGATATGATACTCTTTGAAAAGATGATTTCCATTAAAAAATTCACGGATTTGACCGAATGGATCGAACAGCTCGCCCAGGCCGCGGCTAACGGCGCGCTGACAACCGAACAGCCAACCATGTTTGAAGGGGCAAAGATTGTCGCGGATCTCAGTGACATAGCCCCGCAAAAAACAGAGCAGAAAACAGATGCGGATATAGTGCGTTTGGTCTTGTCGGAAACAGCCAGGCCGATAGATGAAAAAGATATAAAATGTATTGAAGAAAAGACATTCGCGGTGACAGACGACGGGGACGGCCTTGCTGTGAAAACCGCTGAGTCGCTGAGGAACGCCGGCGCTGAGGCGTATATTATTAAGAGCCCGGACGACGCCTGTTTGACTGACTGCGACGGCTTAATTTTGATAAATTCATCCCGCGGGGCAAACCGATACACTATATTTGACTTATTTGGCATGTTGAAACGCGCCGATATGGACAAACTGCAGCGGGTACTTGTATTGGACGACGCCGTGGGCGCGGCTTTGGAATCACAGATTATTACCGAAATCCCGAATGGTTTTTCAGGTTTCCTGAAAACATTAATCCATGAATATCCGGAAAAATCTTTCCGTACAGTGGCGTTTGAAACGACATTTGATCCGGAAATCTTTGCCGGTATCGTTATGGACGAATTGACCGCCGCCGACCTTATCCCTGAGATATACTACCGAAACGCGGAGCGTTTCTGGACGCTCCCGAAAGTCGAGGCTGCGGAAGTTGAAGACAGCGAAGAACCCCGGTATGAGCTGGACGCGGATTCCATTGTCGTGGTACTCGGAGGCGCGCAGGGCATCACGCCGCATGTCATCTCGCGTATGGCCGAAGACGCGCCCTGCCGTTACATACTGCTCGGCCGTTCCTCTGCAGAATCCGGGCAATACCCGGAATTTAAGGCCATTGACGAAATCCGCCGCTACCTGATTGAGCATGAAGGCATGAATCAGCCCAGGGAGATTGAGGCTAAAGCGAAGCGTATTTTCAAATCCGGCGGGATTGCGGTTTCTATGGCATTGATAGAGCAGGCCGGAGGAAAAGCGGAATACATACGGGCCGACGTAACGGACGCAGAAGCTTTCGCCGCCGTGCTGACGGATATAAAACAGCGTTACGGCAGAATAGACGGCGTCATACACGCGGCCGGCATTCTGGAGGATAAATTCTTCCGCAGCAAAGACGCCGAATCTTTCGCACGCGTTTACAATACAAAAACATTGCCGCTGGAAACTATTTTAGGTGAGTCGCTGCCCGATCTCAAACTGCTTGTGCTGTTCAGCAGCATATCGGCGGCTTTGGGCAACGGGGGTCAGTGCGACTATGCGGCGGGGAACAGCGCGCTTAATGCTACCGCGCGGATTTTAAAACGGCAGCGCCCCGAGCTGAAAGTAACCGCGATAAACTGGGGGCCATGGAAAGGCGCAGGCATGGTAGACAGCGCTCTGGAAAACGAATTCCGAAAAAGAGGGATAGCGTTCATTGAATTGGAGAAAGGCAGCGAGTTTTTCGCAAATGAACTGAAATATCATAATGACGATACGGTACTGGCAATCGCCGGCGACGAACAGGCCATGTCTGATCTGCTGGAAAGAGTATTTGATTAAAGAGGGGTGAGATGAAAATGGACAATAACGATATCGCCATTGTCGGCATATCCATCTTTTGCCCCGCGGGAGAAAGTGTTGACGAATTTTGGCAAGGAATCGCGCGGGGCGGCGATTTTATAACGGACGCTCCCGAAGATATTATAGACTCGTATTATTTCAGCGGCGAACCCAACGGCATTGATCGTTTTTACTGCAAGCGGGGCGGATTCGCCAACCCGTTTAAGCTGGATCCGTTTCGGTACGGCATAATGCCTGTTACAGCGGGCGGAACCGACCCGGATCAGCTTGTCTCTCTGGCGGGCGCCGAACGGGCGTTGATTGACGCCGGCGTCTTTGAAAAGAATATTTCGCTGCAAAATTGCAGCATGATTATTGGAAAAGGCAATTTTTCGGGCACTATCCCTCTGCGCAGTCTGGAGATTATACGCATGTCGCGCCAGTTTACCGCTTTGCTTAAAAGCGTGCTGCCGGATCTCACAGACGCGGATCTCGAGAAGGTAAAAAAAGCGTATCAATCTAAACACGGACGATATCAGCCGGACATGATGATTGGCTCCATGCCTAACCTGGTCGCCTCGCTCGTGGCTAATCGTTTCGATATGCACGGCCCGGCCTACACCATTGACGCCGCCTGTTCCAGTGGAATCGTAGCGATCCATCATTCAATCCAGCTGCTGCGCGACGGTCAGTGCGACGTGGCGGTCGCCGGGGGAATGCATGGCGGGCACAGCCCGATGTTTTGGGGCGCGTTTGACATACTCGGCGCCATGTCGCACAAGCAGGTTATCGCGCCTTTCAGCAAATCCGCCGATGGGTTATTGGTCGGCCAGGGTACAGGGTTTGTCGTCCTTAAAACACTGCGCAAAGCGCTTGAGGACGACGACCGGATTTACGCGGTGATAAAAGAAACTTCCGTTTGCAGCGACGGCGCGTCCGCTCACGTAATGGTTCCTTCCACTAACGGACAGACGCGCGCGCTGGAGCAAGCCTGGAAAAAAGCGAAAATGGATCCGCGCCGAATTGGTTATGTTGAAGCTCACGGCACCGCGACGGTCGTGGGGGATCGCATTGAACTCACAACACTGAAAAATTTTTTCGGGGATAATACGCATCCGCGCGCGTACGTAGGCTCCGTTAAATCCAATATCGGGCACGCGATGCCCGCAGCCGGCATGATTGGCATAATTAAGGCCGCGCTCGCCTTATATTGGCGTAAAATCCCGCCGACGCTCCATTGTGAGGATCCGCTGGACGTCATGTACGAGTCCCGTTTTATGCCGCCCCAGAAGCTCATTGACTGGGACGGCGATCAGATTCCGCTGGTCGCCGGAGTAAACGCGTTCGGATTTGGCGGCGTAAACGCGCACGCCATAATGACGCCATTCGAGCCTGAGCCGGGTAAGCCGAGGAAACGTCCGAAACCTTATCTGGGCGAGACGCTGATGATGTCCGCAGACGATGGGCAGGCTCTGATCGATAAACTGGAAAAAGGCGATTATACCAATACCGGAGGCAATTACCGGCTTGCGCTTTTCGATCCGGATGAATCACGTATCCGTCAGGCCATTGATATCGTAAAGAATGACGAGCCTTGCCGGGGCGAAGCGGATATCTGGTTTTCAAACCGTCCCTTGCTCGCGAACGGCGGGAAGATTGCTTATCTGTTTCCTGATTATGATGGCGAAGTGGATCTGGAAACGGAGAGCATAAGCGATATGCTGGACTTGCCGAGTATTCATGACGTAATTACGGAACCGGACGGCGCGTCCGGCGAAGCGCGGAGGTTGTTTACACAATGGATGGGCAAGGCGGCGCTTAAAAAACTCGGTGTAGAAACCGGCGTATATGCCGGAAGATGGGATGAGCCGGCATTTGCCGGCGCGACTGAAAGCGATGGTAATTTCGAGGCAATAGCGGATGTCACCGCGGAAGAAATCCAAAAACTTTATGAGGAACAGCAGGCGAGGGTTTTTATTCAAATCGGGCTCGGCAGCTTTACTAATGTTATTGAGGGTATTCTGAAGGGCAAAGAATTCGGCGTGATAGCCACCGGCGAGCCGGCTCGCAGCGGCGCCGATCAGATCCGGCGGTGTATGGCTCTGCTGTTTATAGAAGGCCTGCGGGCCGATCCCGCTTTTATGGGCGTGAAGCCGCAGTATCGCGTCGATCACAGCCTGCTGATATTGCCGCGCGGCGTGCCGATGATGACTGAACTGCCCGAATTGACAGAAGTGATTCAGCAAAGATACGGCGCGCCGGGGATGGGAACAGCCATTACCGGAGTGCTGTCACAAACCGCCGCTGACCCCATCGCGGCTGCGGCTGACGAGAATATACGCGACGCGATAAAGGTTCAGCGCGAACTTACAAGGTTATTTGAGCGGCGCAGGGCCGTCGGCGTTCGAACGCCTGCCGCGGCTGCACGCCCGGAATACGCTCCGGGGCGCGGATCCAGATTCGGAGAAACTTTTGAGGAAACGCTGCGCCTGCGGCTGGAGGATCATCCTTACCTGTTAGATCACTCTATTATACGGCAGCCGGAGGGCTGGTCGATTATTGATGATTTGAATCCGGTCGTACCTTTTTCGATGCTTATTGAGTTGTTCGCGGAAATCGCGAAGAAACGCGCGCCCGGAGAGAAGCTCGTCAAAATAGGCAATATGTCGGCTTACAAATGGGTTGGGGTAGAAAAACCGTTTGAGACCGTTATAAAAGGAAAGTGGCTCGCTCAGGATGTCCTGGAACTCGCGATGGGTGAATATGGGAAAGCCGAATGTACATTCAGTAATTCATGGCCGGAACCGCCTGAAGAGTATAGAGAAGAAATCGATATAGGCGCCAAGCTTACAGAGGATAAATACTCGATCGCGAAGTTATATGACAAATACAGTTTTCATGGGCCGTGTTACTTTTCTAACCGCGAGCAGATCAAGGTTTGTGAACGCGGTATGCAAAGCATCGCCGAGAAACGAGAAGGCAAGGGTTCCCTGCTTGACGCCATGTCACAGCAGATCGGCCTTTTCCTGCATTTAACTCAAACGGAAAATACGATTTGCTTTCCTATACTCATGAAAGAAATGATTTTTTACGCGGATATCTCCGATCAGGAGGGTGTTTTTGACCTGACTACGATGATTACAAAGATTACTGACAGTGTGATCTCTGGAGGCATGGTTTTAAAACGCGGCGGAAAAATTTGGAGTGTGGCGCGTGACTACATTTTGCAGCGTTTCTCCAACATCATCCGTGTCTGGAATGTGATCCTGAAGCCTCAATATTACAGACTGGCGGAGGAGATCGCGCCGAACGTGTTCTTTATCATGACCGACCGTCCTGACAGTACATTGTTTATGCTTGAGAAAAGATATCTGAGCGGCCCGGATCGGGAAGTGTTTAACAGCCTTAAAGTATCAAAGAAGAAAAGAGAATTTATTCTCAGCCGTATTGCCTTGAAGGACGCGGTGCGTTCGTATGTATCCGACGGCGGCAATCTGATGTACCCCATAGAGTTCTACTGCACGCATGACGAAAATGGCCGTCCGGCGATGCGCGGATATGGAAACGCCGCTGAGAAAGTGGATAGCCTGTATGTGTCAGTCGCGCATAAGGGGAACGCGGCGGTCGCTATCGCGTCTCGCGAGCCTGTAGGCATCGATTTGGAAATAATTGAGGAAAAATCCAGGGACTTTCTGGAAACAGCTTTTACCGAAAGAGAAATAGAACTATTGAAAGCGTTAAACAGCCCTGAGGCGGCCGTCCGTTTTTGGGTGGCGAAAGAAGCCAGCGCCAAAAAGACAGGATACGGGCTGAAAGGCGGCCCGAAACGGTTTGAGATTCGCGCTCTGGAAGGGGATACGCTGCTTATCGGGGAAGACCGCGTGCGGACGGTCAAGATAGGCTCGGAGCATTTGACAGATTCAGAGTATCTGACGGACGCGGAGTATATAGTAGGGTGGACTGAATAAAATCCGGCGGAACAGCTTCCGAAAATATATTTAAAGCGCCTTCAGCTGGGGGAGGGGATAACAATTGCAAAGAAATTAATTCTTTATTTTATTCCCATTACTCTCCTGAGTATACTGTTTGCCATTTTTCTGCCGCTTTCCGACAACCCGATAAATCTGAAAGCGGCTTTTGCGGAACTGCAATTAACCGATCTTGTGGACAGCATAACGGTAAAGGGAACGGTTGAGAGCGTCAATAAACATAATGTTTATACACTGCTCAATTTCCGGACAAAAGAGGTTAACGTACGCAACGGTGATCATGTTGAGAAGGGGCAGGTCTTATGCGTTCTGGATACAGAGGATTTGTCCCTGAGTATTGAACAGCTTAAGGCTGAATTGGACATGTCACAGCAAGGCAGCCTGACACAATATGAACTGAACAAAAAAGTTTATGAAGAAGCGTCCGCCGGCTTATCGGGAAACACAAACGCGCAGATGATCTCCGCGGCTAACGCTTTAGAAACCGCAAAGGCAAACCTGGATAACGCGCAGCGTACATATACCAATATGTTTCAGGACTTTACCGACAATAACGACTACCAGGTGGAAACAGCCAGGCTCAACTTGGAGAATGCTGAGAAAAATTACGACACGGCCTTGAAAGATTTCAATAATAATACCGACGCGAGCGTCACGGCGGCCGGAAGTGCGGCCGAAAGCGCGAGGCTCAATTTGGCCGTAATGGAATCGGAATATCAAAACAATAAAATCCTGTTTGACAATGGCGTCATAGCTGAGGCGGTGTTTAAGCAATCCGAAAATCTTTATAATGACGCTGTAAATAAAAATAATGACGCTCAAAAAAATTTGGAAGCTGTAAAATCCGCTCAGATAAATGCGTTGGATCAGCTTAAGAGCGTGCTGAAAACGGCGCAAACAAATTACAACAGCGTCCTTACGTCACAAGACAGGTCTTTGGAACAGGCAAAAAAAACGCTCGACATGGCTAAAGCCGCATATGAAAACGCCGTCGCCGCGTATGACGCGTCCGCCACATCAGCCGAACTGGATCTGAGCAGATTGCAGGCTAGTCTTAAAACATCTGAAATCGCGTTGAATAACGACGCGATGCTGATAAATATAAAAAGGCTTCAAAAGCAGTTGGACGATTCTGTCGTCAAAGCTCCGGATTCCGGGACTATTACGGCTGTTTACGCGCAAGAAGGCGCCATCGCGACTGGTTTGCTTTTTATTATTGAGGATACTGACAGCCTCAGGATCTCAAGCTCTGTAAAGGAATACGATTATACCAAGGTTAAAACGGGTATGGAAGCTATAATAAAGTCTGATTCCACAGGCGATGACGAATATATAGGCGTAATCAGCAGCGTGGCCCCGGCCGCCACAAAAAACGCCATAGGTGAAATCGCCTCCAATTACGACGTTGAATTCGGCATAACGGTGGATATAACATCCCCCGAAACGCCCCTCCGGATCGGCATGAACACAAGGCTTGAGCTTGTATTGGAGAAAAAATCGGGTATTTACTGCGTACGCTATGACGCGGTAACTGAGAACGAGAATGGCCAGACTGTAATTTTCGTCGCTGAAGACTCCGGCTCAAACGCCTATAAGCTAAAACGGATAGTTGTTGACGTTGGTATGTCAACAGATTTTTACAGGGAAATATCCAGCGAGGAGCTGAAAGACGGCTTGAAAGTAATAAATGACGCGAACGCGATTATTACCGCGCTCAAAAACCTTGACAAAACGCCTGATAAAATTAACGGAATAGAATTTACGTTTTCTTAGATTTTACGCACTGGGCGGGCGGAGCTCAATGAGTGACCGCGGAGGCGCGGCGCTGCCGCGCTTCTCCGGCCTGACCAATCCATACTGCGGGCGAGGATTGGCGCCTCCGGCGCTTCGCCTTTTCTTCGGCGCTTGTACGGCGCGAAATTTTATATAAGGCGGAGTTGCTGCTTGGACTATATTATCTATATGCGGAAAATTAAAAAGTCTTTTTCCATGGGCAAGCATAAAAAGCTTGAGGTTCTCCACGGCATAGATTTAACGGTAAAAAATGGTGAGTTTGTTTCCATAGTCGGACAGTCAGGCTCCGGTAAATCGACGTTGATGAATATCATCGGAGGGCTTGACCGCCCCACGTCGGGGCAATATTTGCTGGAAGACGTGGATGTGGGTAAACTGGGCGAAAATCAATTATCTGATATCAGAAACAGAAAAATCGGTTTTGTATTCCAGTTATTTAATTTGATTCCGAGAAGCAGCGCGCTGCGCAATGTAGAGCTTCCTATGCTTTATGGGGGCGTCGGGGACGCCGAGCGCAGGGAAAAGGCAAAAGAACTGCTGGCAATGTTTGGTATGCGTGACAGAGTTAATCATCTTCCCAGTGAACTTTCGGGGGGGCAGAAACAGCGTGTCGCCATAGCGCGATCCATCGCCAACGACCCGGCTATTGTATTAGCGGACGAGCCTACCGGCGCCTTGGATTCGAAAACAGGCAGGATGGTAATGGATATTTTCCACCGGCTGCACGAACAGCAGGGAAAGACAATTGTGCTTATAACGCATAATGAAAAGCTGGCTCAAGAAACGCAAAGAATTTTAATACTGGAAGATGGAAATATCGTAGATGAAAGAACTAAATAAGCTTCTGAGCGGAAGTGATAACCATTATCTACATAAAAGAAAATATTCTGATTGCGCTGGAGGGAATAGCGGCAAATAAAGTTCGCTCGTTTCTGACAATGCTGGGCATTATCATCGGCATTGGGTCTGTTATCTCCATTGTAACGATCGGGGACGCCCTATCGGATTACGTCGCGTCTCAAATGGCCAGACTCGGCGTAACGAATATATTGGTCGCTCTGGAAAATAAAAATACAGATGATACAGGGCTGACTTTCTTAAGCGGCAGCTTAACGGAAAACGACTTGATTTCCGATGAAATGATAGAAAAATACAAGGAAAATTATCAAGACAGCATTAAAGCCATCAGCCTGTCAAACGCCGGAGGCGCGACACAAGTGCGTGAAGGCCGCAATTACGCGAATATAAGCCTGCTGGGCGTTAATAACGGCTACGCGGTAGCGAATGACATCCGCGTTCTGCAGGGTCGGTTTATTCAGGATTCCGATGCGAAGGCCAAGCGTTATGTAGCGGTTGTGTCAGATAAATTTGTGAATAACCTGTTTTCATCGGATGAGGATTGCTTGGGAAAGGAAATTAAGGTTGACGTATCCGGCAGCGTCCAGACGTTTACCATTGTCGGCGTTTATAAATACGCGCCTCCCATGACTTTTTCGGTGACTGCGGCGGTGGCGTCTGAAAAGGATATACGTACACAGCTGTTTGTACCGATTGAGACGCTGAACATGCTCACCGCGGCTGAAAAAGGATATTTGGCTATTACGGTCACCACGCAAAAAGATGTTGACGTACTTAACTTTTCATGGAGAACCCGTGAGTTTTTTAACACTTATTATACACATAATACAAAATTCGAGGTTACCGCCGTCAGTATGGAAGCGATGGTGTCGATCGTCGGGGATGTTCTGAACACGTTATCTCTGGGTGTGGCGGTTATCGGAGGTATTTCACTGGTTGTCGGCGGAATCGGCATTATGAATATAATGCTTGTGTCGGTGACTGAACGTACAAGGGAAATCGGGATGAGAAAAGCGCTCGGCGCCAGAAATTTGTCCATACAGATCCAATTCATTGTTGAAGCCGCCATTATTGCCAGTATAGGCGGGATCATAGGCACATTATTCGGCACGGCCCTCGGTTATGGCGGCTCGGTATTTCTTGATTATCCTAAACTGCCGGGCATAGAAGTAATTATTGTTTCTGTTTTATTTTCAATGATGATTGGGGTTTTCTTTGGTTTTTATCCCGCAAACAAGGCGGCTAATCTTGAACCTGTGGAAGCGTTGAGGTATGAATAAATGACAAATAAAGCGGAGCCTTATGACATATGGTTTTATTTAACTTATTTATGGAAGGAAATCAACGATCCGTTAATACGCTGCAGAATTGATTTTGACGGCCCTGTGGATGAAGACGCGCTGAAACGCGCTGTCACGTTGTCCCTTAACACGGTTCCGGTGATCGGATGCAGTTTTGAGTGTCACTCCCGCGGACCCAGATGGGTAAATAAGAATTTCACCGGCGAGGATATAGTGCGCGTTATTGAATCGGGGATTGATTTGGAGAGCCGGGTTATCCAGTGCTTTACCGTCGGAATTACCGTTGAGACCGAACCTTTATTGAGAATTTATATATTAAGAAGAGCCGGCGGCGATACCCTTTGCGCGGTTATCAGCCATATCGTTTGTGACGGCGCCGGATTTAAGCAATACCTGTACCTCTTAAGCGACATTTATACGGAATTGAAAAACGGGCGGGAACCGCCGGCTCAGTCTTATTATCGGCGCGGTATAAAACCGCTTTTCGCTGGCGTCAGCCTGAAAGAAAAAATAAAAATACAGCGTTCCCGGTCCTATATCAACGCCTATAGTTATTCCAATATGAAATACCAGCGCGGCGTTGATTTCAGAGACGGCGGCGCCGAGGCCTATATGCTGAGGCGTACTCTGTCTAAAGAGAGTTTTTACAGGATCAAACGTTTCGCCAAAATGCGAAACGCCACTATAAATGACAGTTTAATGGCGTTATTCGCAAGAGCTTTCTGCAAAAATACCGGCGCGGAAAGCATAGAGCTGCCTTCGACAATGGATCTGCGGAAGTTTGTGCCGCAAGGCGTGAAATACGGCGTCAGCAACTATACGAGCAACTGTGTGTGCGATATTTCCGTTCAGCCGAATGATACTCTGGGCCAAACCATAACGCGGGTTTCAGAGCAAATGCGCGTTCATAAATCAGGAAAAGACATATTAAAATCAGTTCTGGACTGGAATTTAACAGTTAGCTTGACGCCGTACCGCCTGCTGAAACGTATATATGAGGATAATACCATACATCCCATAGTCTCGTTTACAAATTTTGGAATTATCAATTCGGAATTATTGAATTTTGACAATACGGCAATTAACAGCATATACATAACGGTATCAATAAAGCCCCGTCCCTATTTGCTGCTCTCGGCGTCCACGTTCAATGACGCCTGTACGCTGAGCAGTAATATATATGGTTCGAGGAACGATAAAATATTTATAGACAAGCTGTTCGACGATATTTGTTCGGAGATATCGTCGCTGACAGATTACTGAAATTGTTATATATTTTATACCCAGAGGGTATGGGAAAG
>JAITDJ010000119.1 GCA_031282635.1 Clostridiales bacterium | reverse complement strand
TAGCGCATTTGGAGTGTGAAAGCCCTCGCGATTTATCCGGTGGAGAAACCCGGCGCGTCGCTGTCGCGCGAAGCCTGATCACGCGGCCGGAAGTCCTGATCGCCGATGAACCGACCGGCGACCTCGATCCCCGGAATTCCGATGAAGTCCTCCGCTTGTTCGCGGAGGTTCACAGTCAAGGCGTGGCCGTTATAATCGTTACGCACGAGCGGCAAATGCCGCTTTGCGCGAACCGCAGGTTCGTGATGGAACGCGGGAGCTTGACGGAATGTTGAATGACAGCGTCAGTCTCCCGTTTCTATAGGCGGGGTTTCGTTTTTTCAGCTGTCAGCGGCAGGTGCAATCCCCCGCTGACGTCTACGGATTGGCAGCTCAGCGTGCAGTCAAAATGCAGTCAGCGGCGCCATAAGTCCAGTAAAATCAGTGCAGAGCGTTTGATGCCAACAAGCGTTCATTGTCCGCAAATCAGTGGTCAGTCCTACGCCCTTTCGTAATCATTACGCCGGGAAATCGAAATGGAAAGCCGGGCGTGGGTTGCGATTGCTAATCGTGGATGCGCAATTCAGATTTAAGCGCCCTTTGTGTTATTTGCGAAAGGCTGATCTCATTCTTAACCGCAAGTTTATCAAGCCATTCCGGTATGCTGATTGTCCGGCGCACAGCCTTTGAGCCTACGCGGCGGCGGTATTCTTCCAGCGGCGCGTCAACAAGGGTAACAATATCACCGGGGCCGCGCGGGGTCTGATCAATGTGCGTAGGTTCAGGCACATCCATTTTATCGCGTTCCATAATATATAGCATACCGCAGAGGCCGTCGCGTATTTTCAAGATTCCATCAGCGTAATCCGTCGCCTCTGTTATACATCCTTTAAAATCAGGCGCATACACACAATAACCGCCTTGATCTAACGGGCTGAACACAACCGGGTAAACATACGGCATATAGTAACCTCCTATATATAAAGCCGCTGAACGCCGGGGCTATTTCAGCCCCGCGTCTTTCATCATCCTGTCCAGCGTCTTAGTATTTATATATTTACCGCGCGAAAACCGCTACCCTTTAGGGTAGTCTATAAGCTGCCTATGCTCTTTCGTGATAAAACCAAATGTCTCATCACAATTCAAGCGCCAAAGCAACTGGCATCTTATACTGTTCAGAGCTTAGAAGTCAGAACTTAGAGTTTAGATTGATGATCAAACTTGAAACCGTGTTTTTTGATAAGCCGGATAAACTCACTGGGGCGCATGTTTTCCTCCTTTCCATATTATTATAGGCTTAATATTACGTAATATCAATACTTTTACGTAATATTATTTAAAAACAAATAAAGCCGGAGGCAATCACGCCTCCGGCTTTTTCCTCCACTCTTATATTTCCCGCTTTTCACCCGCCGGTCCTCCGGGCGGGGCGTGTCCGCCGGAATCACCCACTTGCTGCCAACCTTAACAGCCGGAACGCGGCCGGCCGATATAGGTCGGTTAACCGCAGCGCAGTCAATACCGTGCTTTTTCCCGAACTCAGTCGCTGATATATAATGCGTTTCTCCGGAAACACTGAACGGCAAATATTGCCAAGGTTAAAGGATCGTGATATAATCAACATGGATACTACTTGATATATCTTAATTTCTCACTTGGACAATCCTTTGGAAATGCGGCGTTCCATACATCGGCGACGGCACACAGCGAATTATAAATATCGTTCCTTTTCGCGGCAATACGGAATGGGAGATGCAGTTCAACCTCCTGCTCTTTGTACCGTTTGGGTTTTTGTTTTCTTCGCTTGCGGCGAAAAAACTCTTGCGGCGATTTTTTGCCGTGATATCCGCAAGCGCTTTTTTGGAAATCGCACAGTACATTTTAGCCGTCGGGCGCAGCGATATAACAGATATACTGCTCAACGCATTGGGCGGCGTTATCGGGATAGCGGCTTATTATATGCTGACAAAGCTTTTCGGTAAGCATTCGCGTAAAGCGGCGCTGATTGCCTGCGCAAGTATTGCCGTATTCGAAATATATGTGTCTGTGTCTTTTATACTGTCCGGCGCGGTGCAGTTGGGCTTTATGATGCTCAAAATGTAGATCATTCCGCCCGGATCTTGTCATTGTCAAGCCGAACTATGACAGATACTTGAAAAAGAATATTTTGAAGGAGCTGGCCGCATGACACATTGTGAATATAAAAAAATTGAGGCTTTTATGCTGTCTCAAATGCAAGACAGCGCCCACGACAGACATCATATATACCGAGTGCTAAATTCCGCACTTGACATATCAAATTACGAAACTGCCGTCGACTTGGATGTGCTAATTGCCGCTTGCCTGCTCCATGATATTGGCAGAGAGCGGCAATTTGCTAACTTGAATCTTTGCCACGCTCAAATCGGCGGCGATATAGCATATGAATACCTGATTAGCAGAAAATGGGACGAGGCAAAAGCCATCCATGTCAAAAAATGTATATCATCTCACAGATATAGACGGGATAATCCACCTGAAACCATTGAAGCAAAAATACTTTTTGATGCTGATAAACTTGATGCCAGCGGCGCCATAGGCATTGCTCGGACACTCATATATGAGGGGCAAGTAAGCGAACCCTTGTATCTGCTTGATGATAATGAGAATATTATCGTAGATGGGGGCGGCGCGGAGATTTCATCTTTTTTTCAAGAATATAATTACAAGTTGAAAAAACTTTACAATGCCTTCAATACAGAACGCGCAAAGGAAATAGCAATAGTACGGCAAAAAACGGCTGTAGATTTCTACGACGGCTTGTTCAATGAAGTATCACAGAATTACAAAAACAGTTCGGAGCGACTTTCAAAAGTTCTAACCCATTAATAAGATTAACGGAGATGTGTACCGTGGCAAAAGTAAGCATGAATATTCTTGGAATCTGTGGAGCGGCGAATAAAAACCGTAACACCGCCGCAATGCTGAAAAGCGCGTTTGACGGCGCTATGAGCGTACCCGGCGCTTCGGGAGAAATGGTTTATCTGTATGACCTTAATTTCCGGGGCTGTATTGGCTGTCATTCGTGCAAGCTGCTTGATAAAAGCAAGTTTGCCCGCTGCGCCATGCGTGACGATTTAACCCCAGTTTTAGAGAAAGCCATAGACGCGGATGTACTGCTGATTGGAACGCCCATATATTTCAGCGACATAACGGGAGAAACGCGATCTTTTTCGGAGCGGTACTTTTTCCCCGGCATAACCTACAATAAAGACCGCGCCCCGACATACCCAAAGCGTACCAAAGTCGGCTGGGCATTCACCATGAACGCGCCGGGAGAGGTTTATAAAGATCTCTTCGCAGGGCTTGTCAGCATGTCAGGCAGGATTATCGGTGAATCCGAATATGTTATGGCGTATCAGACACAGCAGTTTGAGGACTATTCCCAATACGCCGCGACAATGTTTGACGTTGATATGATAAAAAAACGTCATATTGAACAGTTCCCACAAGATTGCGAAGCCGCGTTTGAAATGGGGAAACGGCTTGCGGGAAGCGCTGCGGGATGACCGGCCCATTATAACCGGCATTGTGCGAATGGCCGGCGCCGCGTCTGCGGATTTATTTTAGTACGGAGCAGGAAGTGATGATGTGGATAACGAGTATAAGGCATATAGTTTCTTCAGCCATATCAACTGCGAATACTTCCCCTGCCACACAGGCATTGACGAGAAGAACTTCAACTGTTTGTTCTGCTACTGTCCGCTTTATTTTCTTGATGGCAAGTGTGGCGGAGGATTCAGTTACACGGCAAAAGGCGTGAAAGACTGTACAAATTGCACATTTCCGCATGAGAGAAAAAACTATGATAGAGTGATTGATACACTGAAACGCGAGGCGCGAAACCGCTGAAAATGCGCATTTCAATTCAATGAACACAGCCTCTCACAGTTCCCAACTTGGGCGCTATCCTGGTCACTGACTAAGTTGGAGTGACCAAGATAGTTTAGAACCTGTTTAAAATTTCATTTAGCTTACGGCGTTACCGGACGGGAAAATGTTATTGCCCTCATTCGCCGGGATGCCTTTATCTGTAAACAGCGTCAATAATCGCCGCGTTTCAGCGTTGTATGGGTTGTCTGCTTTCTCATTAGCAACCCAAGCCGGTTGCACTCTTAGCTGGGGCGTTTTGTATAGGCGCAAGGCTTCTGCAAATATCATGACGGGTTCCAGCGGGATAAATTCCTGATGAAATACGTCTACCGACAGTAAAATATCATTCACGCCGGACAGACAAAGTGCTTGCGCCACTTTGTCAAGCTGGCGTTCGTCTTTGGAAAAGAAACCATCGGCGTAAAAATCGAATCATATCGTTTGAAAGCAACATACCATTTGTGGAAATCTCTATGTTGCAATCATCACGCTTGTTCGCGTGAACGTACTGTACACGCGCTCTAAAATCGTCAAGAACGAGAGGTTCGCCCCAAATAAACAAAGAGTAACTTTTACAAAAAGGCGGCGTTTCATCAACCAGCTTCTTGAAAAGCTCCAAAGGCATAATTTTTCCGTCCATTTCGATTTTGTCTTGGCACATTGAACAATGAAGATTGCAGTCCTCGGTTATATCGAGATATATCTTTTCAGGGCAAGTCACAGCTGCGGCACTGTTGATGTCTGCTTGTAACTGCATATATGAATTGAATGGATAGTATTTCATAACATATTCACCCCTAAAGGCGACCGATACCTTGCCGATGATACTGTTCCAGTACCGTTAAATTGAAAATATCGGCGGTAAATTGGTTGTGGATTTTCAGAGAATTATAACACATCAAAGAGCCGACGGCGTATGATGCGAAAATTTTTCTGTAATTTTTTGTCCAACTTGATTGAAAGGGGTATACGCCATGCCAAGACCCAAAACAAATCCGGACTTAATCAAGTCGGCAAACGAGCAGTTTGAGAAGATGTGGAACCTCGTTGATTCTATGCCGGACGAGAGCAGAATGCGACTTTCAATTTCGGCGCGGGCTATGGGAAGGAAGCACACTGGGGACGTGACAAAAATCTGCGCGACGTATTTGTCCACCTCTACGAATGGCATCAGCTATTGCTGAATTGGGTAATCTCCAGCCAAAGCGGGAATGCGAAACCGTTTCTTCCCGCGCCTTACAATCTTAGAGAACCACAGAGAAACCCAGTAAAATCAACACTTTAACAGGCAGACGGGAAAACGGAACGGCACAATGAGGGACGCAGGATAAAAACCGCGTCTCTTTTTGTATGCCCGCGCCACCGAAAGGAGCCACTGCATGAGCATAAAAGGAGAGTTGCAAACCACCGCGCCGGAGGGCGGCAAAAAGATAACCGGGCAGGACATCATGGCATTGGAACGGTTCGCGGAGGACACCCGCCACATGATTGTTTTTGACGTTCTGACATGGGACAGCCCCGTGGGGGACAAGGGCGAACGCGCCCGCGTGTTCTTTTCCGACGAGGGATACAGGCAAGCGGTTGAAGCGCAAGGGCGCGGCCGGGTGAAAATCGTGCGTCACGCCCGTGTCCGCAAGGGCGATTTGATTTACGACACGCCGGAGCGCGACCGGGAAGAATATTAGGGCCATTACAGCGTTTCGGCATTGCGCCGGAGGTGTTGAAAACTTCCGGCGTTTTTTTATGCCCGAACGCCCAAGGAGGATTTCATTATGGCGGTATTCCGTATTGAGAAAACACAGAATTACACGGTTATGAGCAATCATCATTTGCGCAATACAACCTTGTCGCTGAAAGCGAAAGGCTGTTCGGCGACACTCAGCCATACCTGCAACTTCAAGACCACCAAGCACTTCAAAGACAAGAAAAGCCATTACGTCGATGAAAGCGAGTGGACGATTTTTGAGAACACCCACGAGCCGATTATTGACCAAGACACCTTTGATAATGTTCAGCGTATTCGCGGCAACGTCCGGCGCTACCCGGACGGTTGGGGCGAAGCCCACCCACTGACGGGG
>JAITDJ010000005.1 GCA_031282635.1 Clostridiales bacterium | reverse complement strand
ATGCACAAAACATTCTTTATTCTTTCACACAACAAATTTACATCTGTATGAGCCCCGCCTTCCGGTTCATTTATTATAATATCGGCAAACCCCAATTCGTAAATATCCTGAGCCGTCATCTTCATCATATCAGCCGCCTCAAGATAACGCTTTGAGTCTTTCCAAAGTATTTCAGCGCATCCCTTAGGCGAAATTACACTTAACATCGCATTATCAAGCATAACAATTTCATTGGCTACAGACAGCGCAAGCGCGCCGCCGCTGCCGCCATTACCGGTAAGCACGCTGAAAATCGGTATTTTCAGCGTCATCATCTCCATCAGATTATTCGCTATAGCGGCGCTTTGCCCCCTTTCTTCAGCGTCAATACCAGGATAAGCGCCTAATGTATCGACAAAACACACAGCGGGCCTGTTGAATTTCTCCGCCTGCTTCATAAGACGCAGCGATTTACGGAAACCTTCAGGGTGGCTCATTGAAAAATTATACCTTATATTCTCAGTTAGATTTCGGCCTCTGACTTGTCCTATTATTGTCAAAGGCCTTCCGTTGAACGGCGCGATGCCTCCGATTATGGAAGGATCGTCGCCATATAGTCTGTCCCCGTGCATTTCAATAAAGCCGGGAAAGATGCGTTGTATGAAGTCATTGGCGTTTGGCCGCCGGCTATGTTGCAGTAACCTCATTTTCTCAGAGATGCTTTGCATGCGGATTCCCTATCTTCTATGCAGTTTTAAAATATTTCCCAGTGTCTGTTTAAGCTGCGCGCGCTCAACAATCATGTCGATCGCCCCATGCTTCAGCGCTTCTTCTGAACTTTGAAAATCATCCGGCAGTTCTTTGTTAATTGTTTCCTGAATAATTCTTCTGCCGGTAAAGCCATATGTCGCGCGGGGTTCCGCAATGATAACATCGGCCAAACTGGCAAAACTTGCCGAAACGCCTCCTAAAGTCGGATCTGTGATCACTGATATGTACAGCAATCCCTTATCGCTGTGCTTCTTCACAATCCCCGCTGTTTTGGCCATTTGCACCAAAGAGATTACACCTTCCTGCATACGCGCCCCGCCGGAAGCGGTAAAAGCAATAGCCGGCAGTTTCTGATACGACGCTGTTTCAAAAGCGGTATAAACCTTCTCACCAACGGCCGCTCCCATTGATCCCATCATAAAATGACTGTCCATTACAATTAACATGCATAAATATGTGTTAATTGTACAACATCCGGTGACTACCGCCTCCTTAAGCCCAGTTTTTTGCTCAGCCAGCTTGATTTTTTCGTCATAGCCGTCAAAATTTAATGGATTGTAAAAGTTAATGCCTGAAGATATTTCTTTGAATGAACCTTCGTCAGCTATCATGTCTATACGTTCTAATGCCGACAGCCTATGTAAACCATTTCGCATAGGTTTCCTCATTTCGACGTTTACTTTTTGTTAACGAATTATTTACAACCGGCAAAATCATTTTATCACACTATAGGGATATGTGTCAAATAATGCAATAACAATTCTCCGAAATTTCTTTGGTAATAAATGGTGATATAGTCGTAAAACTTCGAATTATCAATTAAACTATCGAAAAATAGTATAATATAACATCGGATCCAGCCGGTCTCAAAGCGTCAAGCCTGAATGCTATTTCCTTGAAATCTGTCAAACTCATCTATATAATCTATATAATAAAAAAAATAAGGCGCCCACTGCGCCGGGAGGAGCATTCGCGTGATCATTACTGTCACACTGAACCCCGCTTTGGATAAAACAGCGGAATTGGACATTCTGCGTCCCGGTGAACTGAACCGTTTGAAAAACATCGTTGTTGACGCGGGCGGTAAAGGCATAAATGTATCCAAGATGGTCGCCGCGCTGGGCGGGCGGACGGTTGCCACCGGTTTCGCCGGCGGAAGCGGCGGGGAGGAGATTATCCGAGCGCTCAGCATTGAAGACATCGCGACGGATTTTGTAAAGGTGGACGGACTTACCCGCACCAACTTGAAAGTATTGGATCAGGCAACGCGATTGACTGAACTCAATGAGCCGGGCGTCATGGTTACAGAGCGGGAGGCCGAGTCTCTAATCAAAAAACTGGCCGGCTACGCCAACGCCGACGCAATCTTCGCCTTGTCGGGCAGTTTGTGCCAAGGCGTGGAGATCGAGTTTTACGCCCGGCTGATTCGAATGATTCATAACGGCGGAGGCATTGCGTTCTTAGACGCAGACGGGGAGGCTTTCAGGGCCGCGTTGGAGGAGAAACCCGATTTTATCAAACCGAACCGTTATGAGCTGATGGACTATTATCAAGTCTCCGGCAATATGGAATTAAAAGAACTGGCGGAACTCTGCGTAAGGCTGCGTTCGGGCGGCGTCGGAAAGATTGCCGCGTCCATGGGCGCTGAAGGCGCCTTATTTGCCGGCGGCGATGAAATCATATACGCGCCGGGAATTCCGGTGCGAGCGCATTCGGCGGTAGGCGCCGGCGACAGCATGACGGGTGCTTTTGCCTATGGGCTTGAACGGAATCTGTCATGGCGGGAGACCTGCGCTCTGGCGCTGGCCTCGTCGGCGGGGGCCGCCGCCACCGCCGGAACCAAGCCCCCTGACCGGCGTCTGGTGGAAGAATTGAGAGAAAAAGTTCAACTGCATAGTGTGAAAATCTAGTGATTATGTTATGTTATATGTGTACATATGTGACGAATGTTTATTCTATATGTAAAAATGCACACAGAACATCAGTTCCGTGTGCATTCTATCACTGCCAGATTTAATGGTATAACCAACTTGATGGAACTAAAAATGTGTACGGGGCAGTAAAAACTGCAAAAGCAAGTGAAAACCTTACTCTTTGCCGCTTATCAAGATGCTTAAAAGTAATGCGATGATTAAAAACAAAAATCAGAACACCAGATATAATTAGTGCAGGAATTGTTAAATATGGTTCATCACCCAGCCGATCAATACCAGATAATGCAAGAATAAACATAAAGGCCGAACCGACAATATCAGCAAGTAGCCCCAAGGCAAATATCTTTAAAATATGCTTTTTATAAAAGTCCCATTTTGGCTGTAATTTCATTAATTGCATATAGATAAATAAAACAATGCTATCTATTATAAAGTTTCCAGGCAGAACAATTAACCACATCTGTGGGAAAAAGAACAGCATCCAAAGAGGGAATAATACATTGTATATTTTTATATCTTTTCTCAAAACATCACTCCCCATCGAAAACAGGAACGACAATACGTAAGATATAAATCATTGGGCTTTTTGAAGCGCTTCGACCTCATCACGACTCAATCCTGTATCCTCAATAATTTCTTCGAAAGGCCTGTTCCGTTTGAGGAGCCTTTGAGCTATCTCAACAGCCTTTTCGCGTTTTCCTTCCAGTTTTGCGCCATCCATCATTGAGGCAATATCCCGCCGCGCCTTTTCGCGTTCCTCGTAGAGCATACGGGTACGTTCGTCAGATGATAGTTCTTTTAGGACGCCGACAGCCTTTTTCATTTGGGGGCTTCTCTCCGCTATTATATCCAACGCCTCCACATCATCAGATTTTATAAATTTTGCCCAATACCACAATTCTGAATCATCAGCTTCAGGCGGCAGTTTTGTCAATTCAAGGGTATTGATCTCTGTCAGTTTCGTAAACTCAATCCCGTCCTCTGTGCGATATCGAAATTGATGGTGGTATCTTGCGCTTTCCGGTATAATATCAAAATCCGTAATTATTATGGATATGACCCGTTTAATCACAGAATAGTCCTGACCGGACGATATCTGCTCTGTTATCATTCCTGCTTGATAAAATCTGGTATTGGCCATACCTGGATTTCCGCATGGATAATCTGGCCGCCCTTCGTGTGTACTTTTACATCAAGAATGCTGTATTTGTCATCTATCGATTCTTTCTTAATGTGTGGGTCAACAACGGTCAGATAATCGTATTCCTCCGCCGGTATGTCCAACACAGATTTCCGAAAACTTGATAATAAATCTACATTCCGCTGATCACCGAATATAAGTTTAAACACAAAATCCGATTTTACCGGCAATAATGTCATTTTCTCGTCTAATCCATTCATCCCCCTGTAAGCTATTATAATCAGTATATCATAAATCGCCAAAGAAATCATATTCGGCGAGATGATGGGAAAATTTCCTGATGGCACTGGACGAATGCGTCATGAATATACTAAAGATGAGCGCCATAAGGTAAATATGCATTCGAAATTGAACTCTTGCCAGGTCAGTTCAGTAAAAAATCTTAAAAATCATCTGGTAGAATTAATCGTCAGTTCAACAAGGAATAATTGGAATATTCTGATAAGGGGCAGAAATCTCTCCTATGTTCATTTAATGACTAATCCGTGATATTTCATTAACAAAGCCTTATGTACTGGAAATATATGTTATACTGTAAACGGTCATACATTTCAGGCAATGTCAAATAGTCAAATTGGTAGACAATAGGTAAAAGCGTAGTTTTGCTGATTATTTAGTACTCAGAT
>JAITDJ010000257.1 GCA_031282635.1 Clostridiales bacterium | reverse complement strand
CGGCTATGGGCGCAATCAGGAAGATAAGGTACGGGCTTTGCCTGTTTATAAATTTGCCTCCAATAAGCATCACAAGCGCTTCGCAGATTATGGATATCGCATAGAACAGCCCATACATGCCCATACCGGCGTTCAACCCATCCGATGTGACAAAGTATATGGCCAGAAAATTGTTAACGCAACTGACCGCGATGAAATGAAACAGCCCATAAGCCAGTATTAAAATCAATCTTTTGTTGCCCAAAATCGATTTCAGGCTTACTCGGCCCTGATCTGAAACGCCGCGCGCGTATCCGCTTGTCCGCGGCATGAAACAAAGGGGGAAAACAGACAAAAACGCGCAGCCCGACATAAGCATAAAAGCCTTTTCCGGAGCAATATCCGAATAAACACGACTGATAATAAACACGGCGAAAGCCATAAGCGCGGCCCCACCCGAGGCAAAAGCCTTGACTGAGCTGAAGCGCAGCCTTGCGCGCGCGATGTTTTCCACCACAATAGTGTCTATAAGCGACGACGGCGCCAGAAAAAACAAGTAAAACATCGCCACAGCCGCCAGTATCGCCGAGAGCGATCTGTATCTAGGAATAATAAACAACCAGCTTAGAGCCGATACGCCCAGCAGAGCGACGGCCAGCACGCGGTTTTTCGTCTTAGCGCGATCCGCCAGCACCCCCCAGACAGGAAGAGCCAGTATCGTGACCAATGAGCCCGCGGCCATAACAATCCCGGTGGTCATACCGTTGCTAAACGGCAGCGACCTGACATACAGCGGCACGAAATTAACACCGGTAAACTGGCCTCCCCACATAAGCAGGTATATTAATATCATGGATATAGTAGTTTTAATGCCTTTATCCTGTTTTATATTCATCTCAACCTATTCGAACTTCATCTGGTAACCGATAATTGAAGTTTACACATTTGTTTTCTCCTATTCGCCCCAATACTGTAAAGCGATCTTTTGCCCTTGGTCAATTTTTGCCCATTGCTCAGCTTCGGTTAGCTCATTGCCGCCGTCACAAGAGGCAAAACCGCATTGGTGCGAAAGCAAAATCCTCTCTTTAGGGATAATTTTTGCCGCCTCGTCAAGCATTCTGATAATGCGGTCTTCGCCATCAAGCGTATTCGTCTTGCTTGAAAGCAGGCCGAGGACAATTTCAGTATTCGGTTTGTCCTTGAAAACAGCCAATGCTTCAAGCGAGCCTGCGCGCTCATCATCCCATTCGAGGAAGAAACGGTCGTATTTCAATTGCTTCAAAAACAGGTTTGCAATCTTTACATATGAACCGCCGCCCATATTACGGCTGTCGTAATTGCCGCGGCAGTTGTGAGTCCACATTTTAAGACCGAGGCTGTGACCAAAATCGATCAGCGTGTTGTTGATATCGATAAACTCCGTCGCCAGCGCTTGCACAATTGCTTGATCAATGCCCTCGCCTGTGTAGGGGGAGTTTGGATTATCGTCTGCGAAGATTTCCCAGAGGCAATCGTCAAATTGCAGAATCTTACCGCCGGCTGAGGCGTATTCCTCTGCAAAATCCTTATACGCCCGAACCAGTCCTGCTTTCAGTTCCTGCGGATTGGCATAGACGGAATCTTTCCCTCCGATGTTGTCCGACCATGAGAGTTCGCCGAAGATGTGCGACGGCGACGGAACGCACAGTTTTGTTTCTTTGCCGCCCGTTATCGCCTTGAGCCGTTTGAACACATATATGAGGTGATGGTTCTTTCCGGACAATTCGCCCGTGATACGCAAACCGATGTCACGGCGCGTTTCGTATTTCCGCGTTTCGTCTTTATCGCGGAAGAAGTAGCCGTGTTCGGCTATGTAACGGCTGATACCGCCAAGACCCCACACGAAATCCAAGTGCCACATAGACTTGGAATACTCGCCGTCTGTGATGACAGACAGCCCATGTTCGATTTCCTTTGCTACTACAGCTCGAGTCGCCTTCGCTTCGCACTGCTCGTAGCCTGTGAGATCGGAGTAGAATGGATAGGCGATATCGTCCCTGCTTTCGATTTCGCGCTTATATCTAAGCAAATCTGCCGGGCGAAGCAAGCTGCCCACGGTTTGAAATTTTACGCTCATAGAATAAAACCTCCCCTGATTCAGTATAATGATAAAAAAACGGCTTACAATCATATCATAAGCCGTCCCCCATTATTTAATCCTGCGTATAAGCCATCAGAGCCATATGCCTGGCGCGTTTGATAGCCACAGTCAACGCGCGCTGATGCTTGGCGCAGTTGCCCGTGATACGGCGCGGAAGGATCTTTCCTCGCTCTGACAGATAACGGTTGCGATTCTTGCCAATCTCTTTGTAATCGATCACATTTATTTTATCGGCGCAGAAAGTACATACGCGTTTTTTCCTGCGACCGCGTCTTTTTTGAACCATGTTCATCCTCCATAGATTGAATTAAAACGGTAGGTCATCCTCATCAATAGTGTCCGCTATGGCCGCGAATCCGTCGGGCTCAGGCTCGTACGCCGGAGACGCCGGGGTTTGCTGACGGGACGCGCCGCGCGCTTCAAACGCGCCGCGACTTTCGGTAAACTCCTGCTCTTCCACGATAACCTCAGTCTGCCAGCGGCGCTGGCCACTTTGCGGATCATCCCATGAACGCACGCTTATACGACCGGTTACGCCTATCTGCATACCTTTTTTAAAATACTTCTCAATAAACTCCGCTTGTTTGCCGAATGAAACACAGGGAATAAAATCGGCGTCCGGTTCGTTCTCCCTCTTGAAACGGCGATTGACAGCCATCGTATAGCGCGCCACGGCCAACGGTTCACTGCTTTGGGAATACCGGATTTCCGGATCTTTTGTAAGACGACCGATAAGTATAACCTTATTCATAAGCTCCCCCTATGCGTCTAAACGCACGATTAAATATCGTATAACATTTTCATATATGCGTATACGGCTTTCAATTTCCGCGGGCGCCGTACTCTCGGACGAGAAGGTGATAAAATAATAAATACCTTCCGTCAGCTTTTCAATCTCATACGCCAGCCTGCGCCGACCCCATTCATCTACCTTTTCTATGGCCCCGCCAAAGCGGGTTATCAATTCCTGGACGCGTTCCAGCTCTTCCTTAAGCGCTTCTTCCTCCAGGGTCGGCTTGAAGATCACGCCAATCTCGTACTTGTTCAATTTCAACCTCCTTATGGTCTGTGGCCCGCTTCCCGCGAGCAAGGATACACCACATAATAGCATTATTTTCTTACTTATTCAAGATGTTTTTCAGCCACATTTCAACAGACGCGTCGCTGGGCATACTCCAGTCGCCGCGCGGCGACAGCGCCTGCCGCTTGCAGACTGTCCGCTCACCAGCGCGCGGCGATAATCATCATTGCTGGTCGACAGATTCGCTATAACCGCCGCGCGCACGCCGGCTTGTACATGGTATGGCGAGGGCGCGCCATAAACAGCAAATGAAATACTACTCTCCAAAATTAGCGAAATATACGGTGATGTATCAAAACAAGTGTTACCATGCGAACGCGTATGCACTCCGCTTCTGACCCCAAGGTGTACGGTTATTCTTTTTCCTGTAATTACAGTACTGTCAGTTATATGAGTTTTATATCCATAATGATCATCTGTAAAAGCAATATCAATGTCAAAAATTGATAATAATTTAAGCAATTCGTCAAGGAAT
>JAITDJ010000220.1 GCA_031282635.1 Clostridiales bacterium | reverse complement strand
GGCTCAGAATATTGTGGAGGCGCGTAAGCAGGGCGATTTCTTTACCATAGATGATTTCCGTGATCGCACGAAAACCAATAAAACTGTAGTTGAGTTGCTGAAACGAAACGGTATATTGGATGGCATTCCGGAATCCAGCCAGCTGAGTTTATTTTAACTAAATAATTAAATAATGATGGGGGTCTATATGAAAGCTCTGCTGTCCATTGACTACACCAATGATTTTATAGACGACAACGGCGCCCTTACATGCGGCGAACCCGGGCAGGCCATAGAAAGTGCAATAACGCGCCTGACCCGCGAATTTATAGAGAATGGCGATTATGTGGTATTCGCCATAGATAAGCATATCTCGGGTGACAAAAATCATCCGGAGACGCGGCTGTTTCCCCCGCATAATATTGAGGGCGGCAAAGGCCGGCTGCTTTACGGCGGGCTTATGGCGGCGTATGAAGAATTCAAAAACGCCGCCAATGTCTATTGGATGGACAAAACCCGCTACTCCGCGTTCGCTGGTACAGACTTATATCTCAGATTAAAAGAGCGTGGGATAAACGAAATTCATCTGTCCGGTGTCTGCACGGATATTTGCGTACTGCATACCATGGTAGACGGGTATAATCTGGGTTATTCCATGGTTGCTCATGAAAAGGCAATGGCCAGTTTCAACGCGGTCGGGCATGAATGGGCGTTGGGGCACTTCAAAAATGCCCTGGGCGCGGAGGTGGTATAATGAAGGCCGCCATGTTTTTCGTAAACGGCTTTGAGGAGACGGAGGCCGTCACGCCGGCGGATATCCTGCGGCGCGGCAATGTTGAGTTAACGCTCGTATCGCTTATGGACGATTTATATGTCACAGGTTCGCACGGCATTACGCTGAAAACGGATAAATTATTTTTAGATATAAAATCTCAGAATTTCGATATGCTGATCCTTCCCGGCGGGCCGGGTACACAACTCTATAAAGAGCGCCCCAGGTTTCTGGAGTATCTAAGCGCTCACTATAAAGAGGGCAAAAAGATAGCGGCTATATGCGCCGCGCCTTCTGTTTTCGGGATGCTGGGCTTTTTGGAGGGCAGGCTCGCGGTTTGTTACGCGGGTTACGAGCCGGAGCTGAAAGGCGCGGTTATCGGTGAAAATCCGGTTGAAACGGACGGCAGTGTGATAACCTCCAGAAGCGCCGCGACAGCTTTGGCATTCGGGTTTGCCCTATTAGAGGCGTTAGCGGGTGACGCCGCGGCGGGTAAGGTTAAAAGCGAAGTGCTGTTTAAGTGACAAAAAAACGGCTTCACAATTTTTAAAAAAATCCGTAGCGCCCTTGATTTTCAATCATATATTGTACTAGTGCCATATATAAAACAAGGGGGCTGTTATGAAAACAACATATAAATGGGCCGCATTAACCGCCGGCGCGGGAATATTGGCCGCCGGCGCGGTCGGTTATCTTATTGAGCGCAAACGCTCCGGCGAAAAAACCGAAAACGTCATCAGACTGCCGTGGGCGTTCAGAGGGGCGGCGATCACTGACAATCTGCTGACGCCCGGAGCTTCTCACGGGCGGACAGGCCAAAAGCTTAGCGCGAAGGGGGTTGTGATCCATTATGTCGCGAACCCCGGTTCAACCGCCCTAGCGAACAGGAATTATTTTGAAAACGGATCCGACGGCAATGGAACGTCCTGCCATTATATTGTGGGGCTCCAGGGCGAGATACTGCGCCTTATACCCGAAAACGAACGCGCCATGCACGCCGGCAGAGCTTATGGCGTAGCTTGGACGGAGCAGGCGAAAACAAACAACGCGACCTATTTGGGCATTGAGGTATGCCATCCGGATAAGACGGGGAAGTTCAGCGCCGTAACATACAAATCATTGACCGATCTAACCGCCGATATTTGCAAGCGGCATGGATTCAGTCCGTACAGGGATGTTCAGAGGCACTATGATGTAACCGGCAAAATGTGCCCGCTCTATTACGTAAATAATCCCTCGGCCTGGGAACAAATAAAAAGTGATATCTATAACGCCATAAACGCCGACGGGCAGGTTACGGAAGCCGGGCCGTCCGAATGGGCGAAAAAAGCATGGGAATGGGCCGTCGCGAACGGGGTAACAGATGGCACAAGGCCGCGCGATCGAGCGACAAGGGAAGAATGCATATCAATGATTTATCGGGCGATAGGAGCGGATAACAGTTAAATAGAAACGGATAACAGTTAAATAGAAGAGCAAAAGACAGGGAACCCAACGGCGCCCTGCCTTATTTTTTTTGCGCTATCCCGCTATGCGTTCCAAAATCTTGTTACTGCGCTCAATAAACTGGGTCATTTGTTCCATTGAAAGCGGTTTATGGCTCATCATGGCCAGATCATACAACTGCCTGCAAATCAGTTCCACGTCTTCCTTGCGATCATCCTGATCCTTTATGGCGGTCAGCGTCTTCACCAGCGGGTTGGACGTGTTCAGAACCAGCGTTTCTTCCGATTCATACAGACCCGGCATATTCATGCCGCCGAACATCTTACTCATTTCCTGCATTCTGCGAGACTGCTCGGACAGCAGTACAACAGCGG
>JAITDJ010000216.1 GCA_031282635.1 Clostridiales bacterium | reverse complement strand
CCCTGCGCTTCAACCGCTTGCCTGTATCCTTCGTCGGAGAGGAACACGCGGGCGCGCTCGCCCTTGTCCCCCACGGGGCTGTCCCATGTCAGAACGTCAAAAATAATCATGTGCCGGGTACCCTCCGCGAACCGTTCTAACGCCATAATGTCCTGCCCTGTTATTTTTCTGCCGCCCTCCGGCGCGGTGGCTTGCAGTTGTCCTTTTATGCTCATGCGGTGGCTCCTTTCGGCGGCGCGGGCATACAAAAAGGGACGCGGGTTTTATCCTGCGTCCCTCATTGTGCCTTTCCGTTTGCCCGTCTGCCTGTTAAAGTGTTGATTTTACTGGGTTTTTTATGGGTTCCTTACGGCATATATCTTTCATAAACGAATCTAAGCCGGTTAAAATAGGCATTTGTATATCTACTAAAATTATGCCGGGATGATATTTTTAAATCAGATCAAATTCCTCTTCACCATTCGCGGCTTCCCCGATCAGTTACTGAAGAATATGTGCGAGTTTCGGAAAGGCCGCGGACACAAGAATATTGATGTGACGCTGTACGGGGAAACCTTTGCGCTATTGTCTGTCGAATAAAAAGGCGGTCGTGTGCTGCCCGGTGAAATCGGCGTTATGATGGGTATTTCCTCGGCGCGTGTATCTGCGGCGCTAACCGCGCTTGAAAACAAAGGGCTGATTACGCGGAAGATGGATTCTGACGACCGACGAAAAATCATTGTGGATTTAACGGAGGCCGGTTTGGAACGAGCCAGGAAGCACCGCAAGACGGCGCTGGACAGTGCGACCCGGATATTAGAAACACTTGGGGAGCGGGACGCGAAAGAGTTCGTCCGTATTTTAGGCAGAGTGGCGGGGGCGGCGGCTGAAACGTGCGATACAGGGTAATTTATGCATAAAGCTCGTAATCTATGGAGGAAATCAACCGTTTTTCCGCATCAAGCCTGATCACGCGCTCTACCAACGACATCACGCAGATTCAAAACGCGCCGCTGCTGATTCTGGACGAAGCGACCAGCAGCGTGGACACCCGCACAGAGCGCATCGTACAGGCTGCTATGGATAAGCTGACAGAAGGCAGGACGTCTTTCGTTATCGCCCATCGGCTTTCCACCGTCAAAAATGCCGATCTGATTCTGGTGATGAAGGACGGCATCATTGAAAGCGGTAGCCACAATGAGCTGCTTGCGGCAAAGGGATTCTACGCCGAGCTTTACAACAGTCAATTCGAACCGGCGGTATAAACCGCTTAAAGTGTCAAATTACATGATGGGCGAGGGGAATACCACCATACTATTTTATCTTTGGAGGTTATAAAGATGAAAACAAAAACAATCGCGGTGCGCTACCAGTCACGGGGCGGCAACACAAAGGCGGTGGCGCAGGTAATCGCCGAAACGATCGGCGTAAAGGCCGAACTGATAGGCGCGCCTCTTGACGAACCGGTTGATCTGCTGTTCGTCGGCGGAGGCGTATACGCCTTGGGTATCGACAGCGACCTTAAGAATTGGCTCGACACGCTTGATCCCGAAAAAGTAAAGGCTGTCGCCGCATACACAACAGCGGGCGGTCTGGACGGCACAAACAAAATCGCACTCGTCGCAAAAGCCCGTGGCATAGCGGTCGCCGGGCAACTGCCCATTAGGCTTCTTGCCCGTAATTATGCTGGCGTGAAGGGCAGAATTACCTTGAAAGATAAAGAAATTGCGAAAATCAAGTCATTTGCGGTTGAGATGTCGCTGCACGCAGTGCAATAACAGGTTTGCCGCTTACTTGAATTCGCCCCAGTTCTCGCTGAGCAGTGCAGAGTTGTTCATAAAATCAATTTGATACCGTATGGCATGGTGGTCTTTTATCAACATACCGTCTGTAAGACGAATCTCAAGGATACAACAGCTTTTATCCTGCTCGTTGTTTGCGTGGTCGTACCATGAGAACGCCTCGCGCAGCTTTGCCCTGATTTCGGCGTTTTGAGGTTCCAGAACCCAGCCGAGGTTTTTTCCGGTTCCGTGTCCGCTGAACCAGTCAACGCAGACGGCGACTTCGGGATTTGTTTCGATTTGCTTCATTTTGTTTGAAAGCGCGTTTGTACTGATGTAAAACGCGCTATTTTCGTAATAAGCGTTAACCATGCGGTTATATAGACGCTTGCCGTCTGTTGGCGACGCGATAAAACCCGCGCCCGCCGCCATGTCTGCCGACAGGCAGGCCGTCAATCTGATTGTTGACGTTGAAAACTCCGTCAAGGCGCAGCAGAGCGCGGGGCTTGCCCGTTGGCAGAAAATCCAAAATCTCAAAGAAGCGGCCAAAACGCTGAATTTCCTCACCGAAAACAAACTGTTGCGCTACTCCGATTTGGAGCATAAAGCCGCCGCCGCGTTCGATACCGCCGCCGACAGTCTGAACGCCGCCGAAAAGCGGCTTGCGGATATGGCAAAGGCAATCAGGCAATGGCAAAGGCAATCAGGCACATCACGGCCTATCAGCGGACAAAGCCCGTCTATGACGGCCTGAAAACAGCGAAAGACAAGGCCGCGTACAGGCGGCAACATGAAAAGGCGGTTGCCGTCCATGAAACCGCCGCCAAAGCCTTGAAAGCCACGTTCCCCGACCGCAAGCTCCCGAACCTTGCGGCGTTTCAAACGGAGTATGCCGCGCTCACAGAGAAAAAAGACGCGCTCCGCGCCGAATACGCCGCACTGAAAAAGGCGGCGAAAGACTACGGAAACGTCAAACGGAACGTGAACGTTATCCTCAATCCCGCCGAACCGAGGGCGAAACGCAGGGAGCGCGGCGCGGAACTGTGACGCAAAAACAAGACGCGGACAGTTTCCGGCTATCCGCGCCTTGTTTTTCAGCTTGACTTTTTCCCTTGCACAAATTCGGCGGCGGTCATTATCAGGGGATCGTTCACGCCGGATTCCAAAAAATCCTTGTCGCCCGTGATGATCACGTCCACATTCGCCGCGATGGCGGCCCGCAGAATAGGACGATCTGAAATATCGCGGATTTTCATTTCCACTTCCAAATCAAGCTCGGGAGTACGCACTATTTCAAGGACAGGCAGCGCGATATTTCAAGGACAGGCAGCGCGAAAGCGAGAAAAGCCTGCAACAAGTCCAGTTTATCCGAGAATTTACGGTTATAGACACGCCACAACTCATCAAGGTTTTGGTCGCAGACAACTGCTCCTTAAAATATAGACAACCATACACAAAAATACCAGGTGTCTATATCAAGATTTTGATTCAGTGACCTCACGATCACTCATTGCTGTTTCAACCTGCCCGCTTT
>JAITDJ010000210.1 GCA_031282635.1 Clostridiales bacterium | reverse complement strand
AGATAATTCTCCAGAATCACGGCGCCGTCCAGCGGGTAAAGCGGAATGAGACTTATCAATGCCGCTGACAGGTTATAACGTACAAATGAATAAAAAATCTGATATATTGTGCCGGACAGGAACAGGAGTATGGGCGTTGGGGAAAATATGTTTTTCAGGGTATAGCCGTACCCGCTGATTGTCTGTATGCTTTGGGCAAAACCCTGGCCGCTCAGCGGCAGCCCCAGCCCTAACGTATAAGAAACTTGTTTGGCGGCTGACAGCAGCATAAAGAAACTGGACGCGAACAGCAGGTTTATTATCGACGGCGCGGCGTATGTGATTAATGTCCCCAGTTTTCTGTTTTTGTAATAAATGTTTGACGTGTTAACGGGCAAACCCCAGCCGTATCCATACACCAGCGCAAGCAGAAAACCCACGGGCTCCAAATGATTGCTTGCCCGCAGCCGCCCGTGCAGTTTCGGGTAAGGATCACCCAGCCTGTAACTGACCAACGCTTTAAAATAATCATGGATCGTAAGGGCAGAAGCTATACCCGGCAGCGCCAGGATATAATTAATAAGTGTGAGACCTCTCATAATAATCTCTTCTCTTTCGTATTTTTGCCGATAATAACATATCATGCGAATAACTTCAAGATTAACGCGCGGCGGCGGCATTGACACCGCAAACGTGTAACCATATAATTAATGGGATTTTGAGGTGATTATATGATTAGCTTACTGGCGAGGATCTTTATTAAGGCCGAACCGAATCGGGAGAATCAAGGTATCCGCCATCTTTACGGCGTAATAAGCAGTGTGACGGGTATCGTGTTAAACATTCTGCTGGTTATCGGGAAACTCCTTACGGGCGCCGCCGCAGGCTCCGTAGCCATTACAGCGGATGGCTTAAACAACCTGTCCGACGCCGTGTCTTCCGTCATTACGCTCGCCGGTTTTTCCATAGCGCGGCGTCGACCGGACGGCGGGCATCCGTACGGGCACGGACGTATGGAATATATCGCGGGGTTGCTGGTCGCGGTCGGTATATTACTAATGGGCGCGGAGATCTTCCGTTCGTCGTTATCCGCGATCTTACATCCTGAGCCCGTCGGCGCCGATACCGTTACATATATCGTACTGGGCGCCTCCGTGGCTGTTAAATGCTATATGGCGTTTTATAATCTGAGAATAGGCAAAGCCATAGATTCCCCGGCCATGCGGGCGGTATTTTCAGACAGCCTGGCCGACGCGGCCGCCACAGGCGCAGTGCTGCTTTCGTTTCCGCTCACAATGCTGACCGGCTTGGCCGCAGACGGCTGGTGCGGCTTGCTTGTGGCGGCGTTCATTATTTACGGCGGTCTTAAATCATTAAAGGAAATGATTGATTTACTGCTAGGCCGGCTGCCCGATCCTGAAATTTTGCGGCGTGTGAAAGAAATAGCGCTGGCATGCCCGGAGATTCTCTCAATACACGATTTACACGTACATGATTACGGGCCGGGGCAGCGTATAATCATGTTGCACGCCGAAGTAGACGTAAACGCCGGATTCAGGGAGGCGCACGAAGCAATAGACCGTATCGAGCGGGAACTGCAGGAAGAATTGGCGAGTATCGCGCTGATTCATATGGATCCGGTTGACGTCGATGATCCGATAATGAAAGAAACGCGCGCTAAAGTGACGGACGCGCTGCTGGCCTTGGACAGCCGGATGGCCATTCACGATTTCCGCATGGTTATAGGAGTGACGCATATCAATCTGATTTTTGACATCTGCGCCCCCTTTGACATTAAAACGTCTGATAAAGAGATCAAAAAACGAGCGACAGATATAGTGCGGTCGCTGGACAGCCGGTTTAACGCTGTTATTGTGATTGATAGGGTGTGCTATGACTGAGAATGAAAAGATTCTGGAAGCCATGCTGTTCGCTTCCGGGGAAGCCGTTCCGATCTCCATGCTAAGTATGGCTATGGGTCTTACGGCGCCGGAAACGCGGGTTTTGCTCGAAAATATAGAGCGTTCCTACGAAAAAGAGCGGCGCGGGTTTTCTTTAATTCGCGTGAACGACGCATATCAGTTGTCTACGAACCCTATTTATTACGACCATATACGCAGGTTGATCCAGACGCCTCAGCGCAAACTCCTGACACAGACATTAATGGAAACCCTATCGATTATCGCTTACAAGCAGCCTGTTACAAAGGCACAGATTGAGGAAATCCGGGGGGTAAATGCGGATCACGCGGTCAATAAGCTGATGGAGTATAATCTGATATCGGAAAAAGGGCGTTTGGATTCGCCCGGCAAACCGATCCTGTTTGGTACTTCTGACGATTTTCTGAGGTATTTCGGACTTGAAAGCACTGAACAACTGCCGACAATCGAGAGCGCGGACAGCGGATAATTTTTTGACTTTTTGGGATAAAAAGGCGAAATTAGTACAAAATATGTACAGTGCTAAGCCAAATCTCAAAGGGGTAGACATCAATGAAGAGACTTTTAACTATGAAGAGACTTTTAACTATTGTTTTGTATGTACTGACCGCCGTTATTCCGGTACAGCCTGCTTTAGCCGAATCCGCAAAATCCAATCAGATAAAGGAACCGGTTGTTAGAGCCTTAGGCGCTGTGCTTATGGATTATCGAACCGGCAGGGTGTTGTGGGGAAAAAATGAACGCGTGCCGATGGCCATGGCTAGTACTACTAAGATCATGACTGCGGTTCTGGCTTTGGAAAGCGGTAAATTGGATGAAACTTGCGTGGTCTCCAAGCGCGCGGCGCTTGCCCCTCCGGTTAAAATGGGGCTGTCCGCGGGTGAGCGGATCAAGCTGTCTGATTTGCTGTACGCCCTAATGCTGGAATCTCAGAATGACGCCGCTGTGGCGATAGCCGAGCATATCGGCGGAACTGAGGAGGGCTTCTGCGCGCTGATGACCGAAAAAGCGAAATTGATCGGCGCCATGGAGACTGTATTTGAGACGCCTAACGGCCTGGATAAGGGCCAGCATCATTCCACAGCGTATGATATGGCTCTTATAACACGGTACGCCTTAACCAATTACGGGTTTGTGGAACTGATCAATACAAAGGAAAAAACATTTTCCAGCGATAAACAATCATACGCGTTTCATAATAAAAACAGATTGCTTTCCGAATATGAAGGAGCGAACGGGGTTAAAACCGGGTTTACCGGTAAGGCGGGGCATTGTTTTGTGGGCGCGGCGAGGCGAGGCGATATGGAATTGATCTCGGTCGTACTGGCCAGCGGATGGGGCGAGGCGGGCAAACAGGGCAAGTGGAAAGATACTAAAGCAATCTTGGATTACGGATTTTCAAATTTTGAGTACCATAACATTATTCAAGCCGGGCGGGAAGCGGGAAGCATACCTGTCGAACGTTCGCGAAACAGCGAGGTAGCGTGCGTCTTCGGCGCGGATCTGTTCCTGCCGCTGCGCTCGGATGAAGTCGATATTGTGGTGGAGGAACACCTGCCCGAACAGGTTTTAGCTCCCGTACAAGCCGGAGATTTGCTGGGAGAAGCGGATGTTATAATAAATGGGAAATTATTCACCAAGATACCTTTGAAAGCGGCGTCCGCGGCGTCCCGGCATGATTTTAAAACATCTCTGGAAAAGCTCTTTAATTGTGCCATATGGCTTTCAACGCGATCAGACGTAAAGGTTATATTGCCTGAATTTTAAAAATAGGTGGGAATATGGAAGAACGTTTACAGAAATTCCTTGCGGCTTCGGGCGTATGCTCGCGCCGCAAGGCTGAAGAACTTATTTTGGCCGGCCGCGTATCTGTCAACGGCCGGGTAGTAACTGTTTTAGGCGCAAAAGTAAACGCCGTGGATAAAGTTATAGTGGACGGCAAGCTTGTTTCGGTTTCACGGCATATTTATGTTATGCTTCATAAGCCGGAAGGCTATATAACGTCCGCATGCGATCAATTCGGCCGTCCTACCGTTATGGATCTGGTCACACGGTACAATACTCGGCTGTATCCTGTGGGACGGCTGGATTACGATACCTCCGGCCTGCTGTTGCTGACCAATGACGGTGAATTGACGCAGGCGCTGACACACCCCAGCCGGAAGGTTGAAAAAGTATATATAGCGCGGATAAAAGGCATCCTCACTCCGGACGAGATCGAACGATTCCGCGCAGGCCTTCGCATTGAGGATTACACCACGGCGCCCGCCGGGATACATATCGTTAAATCATTCAACGAGAGCGTCAGTGTTAAAATAACCGTCCATGAAGGGCGCAACCGGCAGATCAGAAAGATGTGCGAAGCAATCGGCCACTCTGTTATATTTTTAAAACGCGTGGCTACGGGCAGGCTGTATTTGGGTGACCTGCCCCGAAGCGCTTCACGGGAACTGACCGAGGCGGAAGTAAGATATCTTAAAGGGCTGAAAGGACCCTCCAACCCCAATTAAAAAAATTTACCCTATCAGGATTTTTTTCAGAAGCACGGTGATTGATTTCGCGTCTTCATTAAAACGGGCGCGCAGATTCAACGCCCTCAGCAGATAAATCATATCGTCTTCAGTCATGGACTCCAAAGAGGTTTTATCGTCGTCAGAAAGCGTATCCAGTATACTGGACGCGATTAAAGGGATAGAAGGGCCGCTGACGGAATCATACGGAAAAATAGTAATCTCCGAGGGTTTGTCGACATCCGGACGGACGGTATGGTAATCGTCGATATATTCAGGTATATAAGAATTTTGCTTCGCTTCGTTCAAGATATTTTTATAATCATGATCCATTAGGAATTGTTCAATTCTCTCGTTGGAAACATTCTCTTGGTTTTCATCTGTCAGCGCCGCCAGATAATAAGGATCAACACGGGTGACTTCCGCCAAAGCGGTCGCCAGTATCGCGGATATGTTGCCCAATCGGCAGGTTCTTTCCAATGTAGCCTTTTTGAGGTCGGAAATATTGAAAACCTCTTGTTTCTGCTGTTTGTCTAATGTCATCCAGACTGCCTTAACGCGTTCTTTGGTTTTTTCTCGATCTTGGGTGATATTAGTCTGTTTCAGCTTGTTGTAAAATTCTTTATTGTACATACATTCCTCCTGGATAGTTATATAAATAATGGGGCTGGCCCCAATTATGACAAAATTTTCAAGGCATTGCCCGATAAAATTAAATCCTTTTCAGCGTTTGAAATATTCAGCGATTGAAACCGCTCCAACTCTGAAGCGGGATCCCACATGGGGTAATCGGAACCGAACAATATTCTGTTGGCGCCGTATGCGCGTATCAACTCTTCAGAACGCCTATTGCCTAAAAACATCATAGAACTTGATACATCCAGATAACAAAAACGGTGTTCCAGATACTCCAACGCCAGATCAAAAATCGACCAGCCCCCGAAATGAGCCGCTATTACCGTCAATTTCGGAAAGCTATCTATAACACGCGCAATGCGCGACGGGTGTGAATAGTCATAACGATAATCGCCGGCGTGAATAAGAACAGGCAGACGATTCTCCAGCAATGAGAAGATATTCATCATACGTTCATCATCTATATAAAATCCTTGAATATCAGGATGCAATTTAACGCCTTTAAGTCCTAATGCGATAATATTGTCTATCTCTTCCGCTATGTTCCACGCGCCAATATGCAATGTTCCAAAACCGATAAACGCGTCGGGATTGTGTTCGCATTGCAAAGCTATAAAGTTATTGATATTTCTGATTTGTTCCGGTTTTTGAGCCACAGAATGGATAAGAAATTTATCAATGCGCGCCCGGCGTCCGATTTCCAGCAATGTTTCGGCGGTTCCGTCACAGCGGACTTCAATGTTATAAAATCTGCTCACATTATGTACAGCTTTATCAGCAATTCGGCTGGGATACACATGTGCATGGAAGTCTATGATCATCATTTATCCCCTTTGCGGATTTTGTATTGTTAAATAGTAGCATAACACATAATAAAAGAATTAACAATAGATTTATTCCTATTATAGACATGAAATTCGAGATTAATTTATAAAATTTTTATTTAATATGAGCATAATCCAATCAGTTTGATCATATAATGCCATAGGTGATATTTTATGCTGAATAAACTGGCGGTATGGTTCTGCTTGTGCCTAATCGGAACTTGGATTTTGTCCGCGGGATCATTTCGAAATATATTTTATGGCATTGATCTTCCCATTATAGCGTATCACAATTTAAGCGCTAATATAAAAACCAGTGACAATCTTAACACTACGCCTGAAAAATTCCGTTCGGATCTGCTGGAATTGAAAACAGCCGGTTACACCACCGTGTTTTTCCGTGATGTAATCGGCTATTATGAACATAAAACAAATTTTCCAGATAAACCCGTAGTTATAACCCTAGACGACGGTTATGTCAGCAACTACACAATTGCGTTTCCTATTTTAAAAGAACTGAATATGAAAGCGACTATTTTTATATTAGGCGTTAATGCCGGCCGCGCGTCAGACGCCTTAACCGGCGAATGTCTGATTCCGCATTTTACGGCTGAACAGGCGCTGGAAATGTCTGATTCAGGCCTCGTTGAAATCCAAATGCATACCTATAACTTACATAAACCCGATCTAAATATGATGAGCGTTCGTAATTTTTTAACGCTTGAAACATATAAGGCTTATTTAACGCGCGATATATACGCGGTAAGTGAATATATACGCGCCGCGGCGCGTACGCAGCCGTACGCGATGGCATATCCTTATGGGTACTACGACAATCTGACTGAACAAATTATGCGTGAATCGGGGGTTTTAGTTACTGTAACCAGCCGGGCTGGTATAAACCGTATACATAGAAGCGAATACGGATTATATGGAATGAAACGTCTGTTCCCTGCGGAAATCTCAGCGCTGGAATTGATTAATGCGTACGCTTCCGGTAAATATAAATCATCATCAGCATGACAGCTACGCAGATGCTGGCGACCATAATGGCGCGAGCGTCCTGAATAGCTATAACAATCGCGATTATTCCCGATACCGTGCTTAGAACATACAAAAGAATGACCGCTTGTTTGTGGGAGTATCCGCTGTCAATTAATTTATGATGCAAATGGCCGCGATCCGCCGTCATTATTGGCTTTCCCGCCAGAAAACGTCTCAAAATAGCGAATACCGTATCAAATATAGGCAAAGCCAGTGCAAAGCTGACAATAACGACCGCCAGCAGGGCGTATGCCTTGAAAACGCCCAATATGGATGAAACCGCCAACACATATCCCAAAAACTGCGCGCCCGTGTCACCCATAATGACCTCGGCAGGGTTAAAATTGCGCGGCAGGAAACCTAAACAACTGCCCGCCAGCGCCGCGGCCAATACGACCGCCAAACCCGTGCCGGATAATACGCACAGAACTAAAAGTGACAGCGCGCTGATTGTGGTAACGCCGGCGGCCAGGCCATCCAACCCGTCTATCATATTAACCGCGTTAGTAAGCCCGACAATCCACATCAGCGTAAAAGGCGCCGCCAGTGAGTCCAGTACGGTAAGAAAAGGAAACACAAAGAAATCGACTCTGGTGCCGCTGAATATTACTACCAATGAAGCCGCAATCTGAAACAACAGTTTGGTTCCAGGTCTAAGACTGCGGATATCATCGGCTATACCGGCTGCCACAATGATCAGGGCCCCGACGACAAACCCTAAAAATTGCGGGGTACGCACATCCGGCATAAAAATAGCCGCTATGCCTAAAGCGGCCCAAAAACCGAAAACAATGGCGATTCCGCCCATACGGGGGATGGGCTCGCTGTGCATGCTGCGGGAACGCGGTTGATCTATCGCGCCCACTTTAATAGATAGTTTCTTGGCATAAGGCGTTGTCGCGATAGAGATACCGAATGAGCAGGAAAAAATCGCAAGGTACAATACCCAATCGTGATTCATTTCATTCGCCTCTTCAAATCTCTATTTTGTGCCGAACAATCTGTCGCCTGCGTCACCCAAGCCTGGCACTATATAACCGTGGCTGTTCAAGTGAGAGTCGTATGCGGCGGTATAGATATTTACATCCGGATGCTCCGCTTGGATCTTGGTTACCCCTTCGGGCGCCGCAATCAGGCATAATAGTTTAATGTCCGTAACGCCCTGGCTTTTGAGGTAGGCTATGGCCGCGGCCGCGGTACCGCCCGTAGCCAGCATGGGGTCTACTATAAATATCTCACGTTCCGCCGCGTCTTTAGGCAATTTGCTGTAGTATGTAACAGGCTGCAGCGTATCGGGATCGCGGTACATGCCTAAATGGCCGACTTTCGCGGTCGGCAGCAGGTTAAGCATACCGCTGACCATGCCGATGCCGGCGCGCAGAATCGGCGTCACACCCAGTTTTTTTTCTATTAACCTGCCTGTTGTCCGACAAATGGGCGTTTCCACTGTCGCCTCTGTAGTCGGGAGATCGCGTGTAGCCTCATAGCAAATCAGAGTAGCTATTTCTTCTACAAGTTCACGGAATTCCTTATTGCCGGTATTGACATTACGCAGCATTGTCACTTTATG
>JAITDJ010000196.1 GCA_031282635.1 Clostridiales bacterium | reverse complement strand
TTTTTTTCAATCTCCAATTCGGCTTTCGCCTTATCCATGCCGTAATAGGCGGCGGCTATTTTCAGGTTTTTCTCCGCAGACATATAGCCGTAAAAAGAGGGCGTTTCCACCAAACAGCCCATCCGCCTCAAGGCTTTAGCCGGGTTGAGCGGTTCGCCGTCTATGAGTACTTTACCGTCATAGCGCGTTATAAGCCCTGTAATGATTTTCATGGCGGTGGTTTTGCCCGCACCGTTCGCGCCTAAAAGGCCGAAAATTTCGCCGCGGCGAATCGAAAAACTTACGTCTTCGACGCCGCGGCCGTTGCGGTATTTTTTTTTCAGGTGGGATACCGTTAACACACAGGACGATTGGCTTTCTGCCATAGCTTACAATTCCTCCGCCGCTCTCCCGTAGATACCGGCCGGCGTTATGCTGTGGGTATCAGAGGTTCTGACCTTTGTGCTTCCGATATCGCTGAACTCCATTTTAATATAAAGCGTAGCGTTATGCCATTCTCCGTTTTCATCCCTGCCGGAAAAATTAACGCTCGCGTTTGAATCAGCCAGATAGCCGTCGTCCGAAAGTGTGGCGGTCAAAGAATAGGACTCTATTACGGGTTCATAAAGATATTGCGTGATTATGCTGTTCAAGTCCGCTCTGCCATTTACAGAATAATCCGGATTATCCTCGTGCTCTTTTGCCGCCGCTTCAGCGCCGACCGCTATAAAACTCTGAGCCAGCTCAGGTATTTGGGTTTTGTCGAGCGAAACAGAAATTGTATTCCCATCCGTCACAAAATAATTCTTTAAATCACCGGTAAACACATCCAGAAGAAGACTCAAAAATTTTTTCTGATTCTCGGTTAATATAAAGGATTCCTGACGCCGATACTGAGGCAAGTACTCCGAATACCCAGTCGGGTTATCGGAACTGCGCCAATACTTATTAACGCCGTTCCAATACTCTTCAAGCCAGTAATCATCCTCGCCGGCGGCAAACATTTCCGTACGGGTGTAGAAGGCGTCCATATCTTCGTTTGTTTCGGAGTACCCACTCTGGGAGTACAGCTGCCGGCCGTCCGCAATCAGTTCAGTACTGATTGAAACGGTAGCGTTTCCGCTCTGTTCGAGCAGGGCAAACCCTCTTTGTTTGATTTCCTCGTAACCGGACACATTAGCGGCCGCCGCGGACGCCGTCACCGCGAGCACCGCCGCTGAAACGACCGCCGCAGACGTCATAATCAGCGCCTTGCCGCTTACTTTTTTCATAATAACCACCCCCGTTTTATTTCAATCCAGATTCGATCATAACCAGATACGAGGTTCCCGCGGGAAAAGTTTACAGGTTCCCTTAACGTTAGATCATATAAAACCAATTGTCTTCCTCATCGAGCTCGTGCGCCGCTTCCCTGTTGTTTCGAATGAAACGCAGATTCGGGCTCTTAATACTAACCTTTGTGTTTTCCTGAACGCTGCTGATAATAAACGCGTTGGAGCCGATCACCACGCCCTCGCCTATTATCGTGTCTCCGCCCAGGATGGACGCGCCGGAGTATATAGTCACGCGATCCTCAATAGTCGGATGCCTCTTTTTACCCTTCAAGGACTGCCCGCCGCGCGTGGACAACGCTCCCAGCGTCACCCCCTGATAGATCTTAACATAGTCGCCGATGATGGTTGTTTCCCCAATCACAATACCCGTTCCGTGATCCATAAAAAAATGGTGACCAATGGTCGCGCCGGGATTGATGTCTATCCCCGTAAGGCTATGGGCGTGTTCGGTCATCATGCGGGGAATCATCGGTACGCCCATAAGGTACAGTTCATGAGCCAGACGGTTAACAGTAAGAGCGTAAAAACCCGGATAAGACAAGATTATTTCATCGTTGTTGTAAGCAGCCGGATCCCCGTCGTAAAACGCCTCCACATCTGTTGCCAGAACCCGCCTGATTCCCGCAATCTTGCTCAGAAAGTTGAATGTGATACTTTCCGCTTCGTGATCCGCCGCCCCTTCCGAACCGTCTTCCGGATAAAGCGCCCTGTGAACCTGCTTCTTTAAGTCATAGGCCAAGTCTTCAAGCAATTCGCCCACACTGTACTCCAGCGTGTCTTGATTGAGACGTCTTTGCCCAAAATACCCCGGAAATGTTAAAGCCTGCAGTTTATCAATCATTTCAATAACCGAGACTTTATTGATAGGATTTTTACCTTTAATTTTTTCAATCGTGGGATTGTCATTATAGCTGGTTAGTATGTCTTGTAAAAGCTGCTTAAACATAACACGGCTCCCCTTTGCCTTAATATTAATTGAGTATAACCGGCGCGGGCGTCATAGTCAAGATTATATGCCGATCGTGTTATTAACCCGTCCGCGCTGGCTTAATCTAAATATGATATGGTATAATACTTTTTGGGGAGACTATATCACCTGTACACTTAACGAAAATACATTTTATGCTTATATGTTCATATTTAAAGGTGAAATTTCCATATGAACATGGAGCCTACAAGGGAGCTGCTTAAATGTCGAACGAACGCACTGTTGATAATACGATTCCGCAGAAACTGATTAAAAATTACATTAACGCTCAAAGCTCACTCAGCAATTTCGATGTTAAACTAACATATGAATCGAAACGGATAAACGCCGGTTCGCAGCGGCTCCGATCTTCAACAGTAGAGCTGCACGAAAATTTCTACAATATACATGTCAGCCAAGCTGAAATTACCACGGGCGCAACGCATATTGCGGATACCGTGGCGCAAATCGCCGCTAAGACAGTGGATATTGAGAATTGTACCGAAAAAAACGGAGAGATAGCCGCTCGGGTATCCGAGCAGGTACAAAATATTAAAGATAAATCCGATAATATGCGGCAGCAAGTGGAGTTGCTTTTATCTGCCGCGTCAAAAATATCCGAAACCATTCAGGAGATGCAGCAAATTTCTACGCAGACACGGATGCTGGCGATCAATGCTGCGATTGAGGCGGCCCACGCGGGGGCGCTTGGCAAGGGATTCAGTGTTGTTGCCCAAGAGATGCAGACACTTGAAAAAAGTACGGTGCAGCTGCTTGATGTCATGTCCGGGTACTTGGACAACATCAATGCCGTAAGTAATAAAGCTCAGCAATCCGTTTCTGATACA
>JAITDJ010000191.1 GCA_031282635.1 Clostridiales bacterium | reverse complement strand
TTCCGCGATCAGATTGATGAGGGCGCGTTCTTGTTCGTTTAGTTGTGTCATGGGGAACATCTCCTTCTTGTTTCTTGTGGAAATTATTCCCATTTACACGGTCTGCTATACGCCCTCATTTACGAAGTAAGTTATTATTACTCTGACTGAAAGACAAGACATGTCGCATCACTTGATATAAACGCCTAAATATTAAGAGCAGAGGGCGCTATGATATCGGCTGTTTGATCCGCGCTTTAACGGCCAAGTCATTCGCGAGGCTTATAATAAACGCTTTTTCCTGTCCGTTCAGCGCTCCTTTCACTTCGGCCTCTTCACCGCGCGCCAGCTTACCCGCCGTGTCCGTATCCAGAGTGATCGAAAACCGTTCCAGCGCATTTTTCCATATATTAAAGGCACAGCCGTCTTTCCATCGTGAGCAGTAGTACGCCCTGCTATTTTCCAAAATATCGCCCGCTCCGCATTTGGGGCATGTTCCGAGTTTGACCTGCCCGGTTTTGCGTACGCGCTTCTTCCGATCCTCCGCAGGGAATTCAACGGTTTTTTCCGTTGTTTTAGCCGATGAAACCAGGAAATTTACATAACGCTTTATACTGGCCATAAACTTTTCTGCATCCATTCCGGATTTCGCGATGTTTTCCAGCCCCTTCTCCCATTTACCGGTGGTTTCAGGCGATTTCAGTTCCGGCGGGACCGCCTCTATCAATTTCATACCCTTTTCCGTGGGAATCAGCGTTTTGGATTTGCGCGTAATGTACCCTACGCTAATCAGGCGTTCTATTATAGCCGCGCGTGTGGCCGGTGTGCCTAATCCCGATTCTTTCAGCGCCGACGCCAGTTCTTCATTCTCAATAAAACGGCCCGCGTTTTCCATAGCAGACAGCAGAGTCGCTTCCGTGTACGGCTTCGGGGGCTGCGTCTTTTTTTTAACGCATTTTGTATCTTTTGTCTTAATCGGATCGCCCTTTTTAACACTTGGCAAAATGGCTTCTTCGGGCTTATTCCTGTTATCTTTGGACGCGGTTAAGCCCTGCGGGTAAAGTTCCGTCCAGCCTGGCTGAATAATTGTATTACCCTTTGTAAGAAAAATTTCGTCCTCCACCAGGCTGATTATTGAAGTAATATCATATATGTAAACCGGATAGAACGCCGCTATGAACCTGCGAACGATCAGATCATATATCTTCAGTTCGTCCGGAGACAGCGAGGCGAGCCTGGGCGTTGTATCCGCAGGTATGACGGCGTGATGGTCGGATACCTTGGCGTCGTCCACTATCCGCAGGGTAATGGGCAGTGAGGGCAGACCCAGCGTGTATGCGGCATATTGCTTATACGGTTCTATATTAAGCCGCCTGAGTACAACCGGTATTTTCGGCGCCATATCGCTGGTTAAATGACGACTGTCCGTACGCGGGTATGTAATCAGTTTACGTTTCTCATACAGAACCTGCGCGATGGAGAGGGTCTTTTGCGCGGGAAAGCCAAATCGCTTATTGGCGTCGCGCTGAAGTTCCGTCAGGTCATAAAGCTGATGGGGTGGAACTTTCTTCCGTTCGGTCGTTACGTCGCTTACAACGCCCTCTTTGTTTTTAACCTTGGCCGCGATTCCTTCCGCTCTCTCTTTGTTAAATATTTTGCTGTCTTTAGTTTGATAATCAAACCAGATTCCGCTGTAAGCCGGATTTTCAAAATCCGCGCGAACCTCCCAATAATCCTGAGATACAAAAGCCTCTATCTCCTTCTGGCGCGACACGATAATCGCAAGCGTAGGAGTTTGCACGCGCCCCACGCTTAACAGCGCGCTATACTTGATCGTAAACGCGCGCGACGCGTTCATGCCGACCAGCCAGTCAGCCTCTGAACGGCAGCGCGCCGATTCATACAGCGCGTCATATTCTTTCCCGTCTTTCATAGACGCCAGACCGCTGGTTATAGCCTCGTCAGTCATACTGGAAATCCACAGGCGTTTAAACGGCTTGACGCACCCGTTCATTTGATATATATACCGGAAAATCAATTCGCCCTCTCGACCGCTGTCTGTCGCGCAGATAATCTGATCAACATCTTTGCCGTTCATCAGTCTCTTGAGGAGGTTTAACTGTTTTTTGGTTTTCGGCGCCGGCTTTAATCTAATGCTCTCAGGTATAATCGGAAGGGTATTCATGCTCCAGCGTTTCCAAACTGGGCTGTAATCCTCGGGCTCGAACAGCGTTACCAAATGCCCTATTGCCCACGACACAATATAATTATCTGAAAAAAGGCAGCCCTCCGCCTTGGACGCGCACCCCAGCACCCGCGCGATGTCCCTTCCGACAGAGGGTTTTTCGGCTATCACCAATGTTTTCATATAAACATTCTCCTGTGCTTTTTCTCCATCATAACAAAGGGCAGATACATAATGATCCACAAAACCAGAAGCACGCCTATATATCCCAATATAAAACCGGGGTTGCCCATCAGTTTTATCAGGATATCCAAGGGCGATCCCCCGGAACCGGCGTTGACAAAGAAAAAATTGACGTTCAGCCGTTTATTCAAAACATAAATCGGGGGCACTATTAACAGCAGAAACAGCGCGGGACGCCAGATGTTCCGCGCGCTGGGGCGTATGTCGCCGGATATCAGCGGCATCAGCACAAACGCGATGTGCAGCCCATGAGCTATAAAGCTTTGGACAGCTTGATAGCTTAATATGGGGTACATGGTCCAGTCCGGGAACAACAGAGCGGCCAGCGCTCCGGGCAGGCAAAGGGAATACAGGATCTCGCCTGTAGTTTTGTTGGGCCGCGCCGCGTGGATAACCTCAATAAATACACTTAAGCCGCAGAGGTGCAGAGGCAGCTGACTGATGGGGTATTTCGGCAGCAGTATTACAAACGAGGCCTGTCGTACGGCCTCGGAAATGAAAATGATACCGGCGGTTACGCGCAGCATTTTCAGCCTGCTTCTGTCTGAAGTGTAGTTATACAAAACGCTCATAATAAAAATACCGATTATTATCCCGATTAAAAATATTATGTGAACGCGCCCGTACATCTGAAAACCGTCGCCGGGCTTCGCCGTATCCTCAAGATATTGAAAATATTTGGCCATATACGCATCCTTCTTTCTACAACGTTCTTCGATCGCGAATGGGGGCTATGCCCCCAAGCCCCCATCGGGAAATAAATTTCCGATTCCGTCACGCGGCGTACGCCCGCGCGGTCTTCGACCGAAAATACGGGCCGCGCCCATAAGCCGCTATAGTTAGTTTGACGCGTCTTTGCCCGGTTGTCAATAGGTTTTGACACGGATTTTTGACATTAGAAACCCATTAGAAAGGATTTTTTTTACGTAATCTATGCTATAATGGCTCAATACGAAAGAAAAATGTTTAAGGAGGAAATAAATGCAAATAATTAAACGATTTTTATCCTCAGCACTAGCTGCCGTCATGATTATTTATGGTAATTATACGGCCCGCGCCGCGGGCGCTGATGAAGAGTACGTTATACCAGAAGACAGCGAAAGCGCCTATAGCGCCAATATCAGCAAAGCCCGCGATATATCGCAGGCGCCGCTTACCGAACAGGATCATCCCGATACCCGAACTACACGCATTGATATCCCCGCGATCTCCGGCGATCACGATTTTGTCATCCACTTCGCTGCGTCAATACGCAAGGTTGAAAAACAATTAATGGCGGATAACCGTATTGTTCTGGATTTTTCCACAGCAGTCAACGGGCTGGAGGATCAGTATAACGTGGATGATCCTGTTGTCCAACGTATACGTACAGGCCAGTTGAACGCGGAGACTGCCCGCGTGGTGTTTGATTTAAAGGTCGGGGCCAGTTTTACGGTGTCTTTGTCCGAAGATCGGCGCAGCCTGACCGTACGTTTTATAAAAAATACTATTACCCGCGTTTATTTTCACGGGGAAGGCAATACGGACATTATAGAAATAACCGGCGAGTACTGCCCGATTCTTTCCATCACGCCGGTTGTCGGCACTAATCAAATAATGGTGGATATGCCGATTTCCACAATGGCGCATCCGGCCAGATACATAACCGATATGAATTTCGTGAAGATTGTGCATGCCTCGCAGTCCGATATAAACACCGCGCGGCTGGCTTTAGAGAGTTACGGCATGGCGGGCATATCTGTCGAGTACATCGGAAATACCGTCATACTCCGCTTAAGCCCCTCAACATACAGCAACATCTACTATACGGGTGACAAGACGCTAAGCCTAAAAAAAGATCCCAATTATCCCATAAGCGCGAACGATCTGCTGCGAGAGGATCACTACGCGTCCGGCCGGTTCGTGTTTATACTGCCGGGACAGTATAACGGCTGGCTGGGTTGGGGTGAGTATTACATAAACGACGAGTTTCTAAACGGCGTAATAATCGAAACGGGAGGCGACGGCGCCACAAGGCTGGTTTTTGAGCAGAAGCGCGTACTGGCGTATAATTTTTGGGAAGACGCCGAATATATATATATCAAGCCTGTACACCCCAAGGAAAAATATGATAAGATTGTTATACTCGACCCGGGGCACGGAGGCAACGCGCCCGGCGCGGCAGCCAACGGGCTGGTTGAAAAAAATTTGAACCTGGATGTATGCAACCGTCTGATTAATCTGATTGAGCGGGACGGAAGGGTAAAGGTATATGCCACGCGCATAACGGACAGAAACGTGGACTTATATGACCGCCCTGTTTGGGCCAGTGATATAGGCGATATCTTTATTTCCGTCCACATGAACGCCATGGGCGGCGGCAATACGTGGTCAAACGGCGCCGAGGTTTACTGGTATCCGCATTCCAATGACAGCCGGCTGGGGTATTCCAGCAGGGATATGGCGGAAATCTTTCAGCGTAATTTGGTAAACGATTTGGGTACGCGCGACCTGGGTATCAAGTCCAATCGGTTTGTTGTGATAAAGGATACGACTATACCCGCGATTTTATGTGAAATCGGGTTTCTGACAAACCCCGCGGAGGCCGCCAGGCTCGGAACCGCGAGTTTCAGGCAAAGTACGGCTGAGTCGCTGTACGGCAGTATATCGGAGGTATTTGCGGCGTATACGCCGCAAAGGTAAGAACGGGCAGCAAGGGCATATCAGCAGGGCTGAACGGATGTTCCCCGCACGCGCGGGGCTGATCCTAACCCGGAAGCCGTATACCCGATGGGTAACAAATTGTTAATTCTAACGCCGAGACATTTTCGAGGCGAAAGGGCCACAGGATAAGCGCGCCTTTTCAGGCGCTTTTATTTTACGCGTACGGTCGCGTGAGGGGAATTTCGTCTCGCGCGGCCGGCGCAGAGCGTCCCGTCCGCGAGACGCTTATTTTTTTTGAGAGGAGACATTATGGACACACGGGTCGCTATTATCGGCATAATTGTTGAGAACCCTGATTCAGCGGAAACGCTGAACCGGTTGCTTCATCAATACGCAGAGCATATTATCGGGCGTATGGGCATTCCATACCGCCGTAAGGCTATTTCAATAATAAGCGTAGCGATGGACGCGCCGCAGGATATAATTAACGCGCTTTCTGGAAAACTAGGCCGGATACCCGGCATCAGCGCGAAAACGGCGTACTCTAATGTTATTACCAGGACGGACGAACGTGATGGATCAGTTGATTGAAAAACTGCGGCAAAACGGCGCGCTTGAGCGGAATGAATGGATTACGCTGCTTAACCGGCGCAGCCGGATAGATACGGATGAACTGTTTGCGCTTTCCCGCGAAGTCCGTGAAAGCGTATACGGCAAAGATGTATACATGCGCGGGCTTATTGAATTTACGAATTATTGCAAAAACGACTGCTATTACTGCGGCATACGCCGCGGCAACAATAAAGCTGAGCGTTACCGCCTTACGGAAGATAACATTTTGGACTGCTGTTTAACAGGTTATGGATTGGGATTCCGTACGTTTGTACTTCAGGGCGGTGAAGACCCCTATTTTACGGACGGACGTCTGGAACGGATTGTGCGCGCGATTAAAAAATCGCTGCCGGACTGCGCGGTTACGCTGTCTGTCGGGGAACGGAGCGGAAACAGTTATGAGCGGCTGTTTAACGCTGGGGCCGAACGATATCTGCTCCGGAATGAAACCGCCAACGGCGCGCATTACAAAATGCTGCACCCGCCCGTTCTGTCACTCGAAAACCGTATGCGCTGCCTGCGCGACCTGAAAGAGATCGGCTATCAGGTCGGATGCGGCTTTATGGTGGGCTCGCCCGGCCAAACGCCGGAATGCCTGGCGGACGATCTGATGTTTATACAGGCATTCAAGCCGCAGATGGTTGGCATTGGCCCGTTTATTCCCCATCGTGACACCGCCTTTGCCCCGAAGCCGCAGGGTTCGCTGGGACTGACCCTGTTCCTGCTGGCGATAATTCGGCTGTTGCTGCCCAATCTGCTGCTGCCCGCCACAACCGCGTTGGGCACAATCCATCCCAAAGGCCGTGAATTGGGCATTTTAGCCGGGGCTAACGTGGTCATGCCAAACCTTTCACCCTCGGGCGTCCGCGGCAAATATCTGCTGTACGACGGCAAGATCTGCACGGGCGACGAGGCCGCCGAATGCCGATTCTGCATGCAGAGACGCATTGAGCGGATAGGTTATAAACTGGCTGTGTCTCGCGGGGACTGCGTGGGGTTTTACAGGAAGGATCTGATATAATGAGCTATAACCCGACGTCTATGCGCGCGGAGGAATTTATTGAAAACTCGGAGGCGATGGAAACCGTAGAATACGCCAAAGCGAACAGATTCAACATGGCGCTTATTGACTCTATTCTGGAACAGGCGAAGCTGAAAACTGGACTCAGCCACCGTGACGCCGCGGTTCTGCTGGCCTGCGCGCTGCCTGAACAGAACGCGCGTATTGAAGAACTTGCCAACAGCATTAAGCGGGAGTTTTACGGGAGTCGTATTGTGTTGTTCGCTCCGCTGTATTTATCTGATTATTGTGTAAACGGCTGCGTTTACTGCCCTTACCATTATGGCAATCCCGGAGTTTTCCGCAAAAAACTCACACAGGCCGAAATCGCCGGTGAGGTAACCGCCTTGCAGGATATGGGCCATAAGCGACTGGCGCTGGAATCCGGGGAAGACCCGGTGAATAACCCTATCGAATATATACTGGAGTCTATTAATACGGTATACAGCCTAAAACATAAGAACGGAGCAATCCGCCGTGTAAATGTAAATATTGCCGCCACCACGGAGGAAAACTATAAAAAACTGAGAGACGCGGGTATTGGCACGTATATTCTGTTTCAGGAAACCTATAACAGAACGCGGTATGAGCGGCTGCATCCTACCGGCCCCAAACATCATTACGCATATCACACCGAGGCCATGGATCGCGCCATGAAGGCCGGTATAGAGGACGTGGGGCTGGGCGCGCTGTTTGGGCTGGAAGACTGTCTGTATGAATTTACGGCGCTGCTGATGCACGCCGAACATCTGGAAACCGTATTCGGCGTAGGGCCTCATACGATCAGCGCGCCGCGTATCCGAGCCGCGGCAGGCATAGATCTTGCCGATTTTCCCAATGCTGTGGACGACAATATGTTCGCTAAAATAATAACCTGTGTACGCGTGGCTGTGCCGTATACAGGGCTGATCGTTTCCACAAGAGAGAACAGGGAATGCCGCCAAAGGGTTTTGAATTTGGGCGTTTCACAGATCAGCGGCGGCTCGCGTACAAGTGTGGGCGGATATGACGAACCGGAACCGGAAGGCGTAAATACCAGCCAGTTTGATGTAATGGACACACGGTCGCTGGATGAAGTGGTGCGCTGGCTGCTGCAAAACGGCCATATTCCCAGTTTCTGCACAGCCTGTTATCGGGAAGGCCGCACAGGCGATCGTTTTATGGCGCTGTGTAAAAGTGGACAAATCGCCAATTGCTGCCATCCCAACGCGCTGATGACACTGAAAGAATATCTGCTGGATTACGCGAGCGCGGAAACACAGGAAGTGGGCGGGGAGGTAATCTCGTCTGAACTGGGCGGCATTCCCAATGAGAAAGTACGAAGGATTGTAATGGATAATCTGGCGGGCATCGAAAATGGTTCGCGTGATTTCAGACTTTAGGAGGGCATATGAATAACACGCCAAGAGCAAACCGGCCGCATATAGCGTTTTTTGGCGTACGCAACGCCGGCAAGTCGAGTTTAATCAACGCCGTTACCGGGCAGGATACGGCTATAGTTTCGGATATTAAGGGCACGACGACAGACCCTGTGTATAAAGCCATGGAACTGCTGCCGCTGGGGGCGGTAGTGCTGATTGACACACCGGGCTTTGACGACGAGGGGGAACTGGGGGATCTGCGCGTGCGGCGGGCGCGGCAGACGCTCAACAAGGCCGACGCCGCAGTGCTGGTGACGGACGGCGCGGCGGGCTTCGGCAAAGAGGACGAAGCCTTGATTGATCTGTTTAAAGAAAAGGGCATACCGTTCATTATCGCTATAAATAAAAACGATTTAACGGAATGCCCAAATACGTCCTCGAATTGTGAGCGCGTGTATGTCAGCGCCAAAACCGGCGAAGGTGTACATGAGCTTAAGGAACGTCTGGCGCGGCTTAATTTGACGGATGATCCGAAGCGCCGGCTGGTGGCGGATTTAGTTGATCCCGGTGATTTTACCGTTCTGGTTGTGCCTATCGACTCCGCCGCGCCAAAGGGCCGCCTGATTCTCCCTCAGCAGCAGGTTATCAGAGACGCGCTGGAAGCCGGCGCCGCGGTGATTGTGGTCAAAGAGTCCGAACTGAGGGAAACACTTGAGAACCTGGGCCGAAAGCCGAAGATAGTCATCACCGACAGCCAGGCCTTCGAGAAAGTTTCCGCCGAAACGCCCTCCGATATCGCGCTCACGTCATTCTCCATACTGTTCGCACGGTACAAGGGCGTGCTGGAACAGTCCGTTCAAGGGGTTGAAGCCATGGAAACCGTCAGCGCCGGCGATAAGATACTCATTGCCGAGGGCTGTACGCACCATCGCCAGTGCGACGACATAGGCACGGTAAAGCTGCCGCGCTGGATCCGTGATTACACGGGCAAAAACCCGGAATTTTCTTTCGTTTCCGGTTCGGATTTCCCGGACGCCCTAACCGGATATAAATTGATTGTGCACTGCGGAGGCTGCATGCTGAATAACAGGGAGATGCGAAGCCGCGAGGAAAGAGCTGCGAAACAGGGCGCACCGTTTACTAATTACGGCGTAATTATTGCTTACACACAGGGCATATTAGAGCGCTGCACGAGTATGTTTTCATAAAAAATCAAATACTCATATATCGTCGAACAAAATCTCAATCCGTTTCCGGAGGGCTTCAAGCGCCATATTAGCCACCTGCCGCATCTGCGGGTGCGCCGCTTTATCTGTGCGCCGCTTGAAAAAATGCCGCCATTCGCGCGCGTTGCCGGTGATCACCAGCTCGGTTTTTACGCTGACGGGTAAGACGGAACGCGCCCGCTCAGGTGAGGCGTTATGCGTATTCAGTAATTCAAAATAGACGCGTTCAGCGGCTTCCATTAAGTTCAGCCAGGCATTATACGCGGGTTCGCGCTCTTCCCAGAAGCACGGCTTTATAAAGGTAATCTCATTATTAAACTTATCTTGGGCGTAATTACAGTATCGCGTGGATTCCTGCGCAAAGCTGAACAACCTGTGGCGCACAATTTCGTGCGACACTCCGCGATCGCAGATGAATTTGATCGATATGGCAGGAGCATGCTCCAGCATAGACTCGTGTTCGCGCTCAATCAAACGCCGTACGAACGCCGGCGCCGAGGCGTCTGTGATATTGCCCTCGGATTTGTAGCAGGTGCGGCCGGCCTTTTCAATAGCTTTCAGTATATTGGTTCCATTAATTTCCGATATAATTTCAATTGAAGGCTCAATTACTTTCATGCGTTTTCATCCTTTGCGCGGCGACGGGCAGGAGCGCCGCCGATATTTTTTATTTTTGCGTTTTGCCTCTGCCATTTCAGTCGCATGACACTAGTATAACATATATTTTAACCGCCGTAATATGTATCAGGTTTTTGGCTTGAACTACGCCGCCTCCCGTGAGGGACGGCAGTAAACCCATCGCGATAAACGAGCGTCCCTCTAAAGGAACGCTCGTTTATATGGGTTACTGCGCAGCGATAGGAATAACATATTATTATTTCATTCCCTGTAAGATGCCTGTCGGGACTGTACCTTGCTGCGCGCCTGAAGAAAGTGAAGACTTAACGCTGTTGATATCCTGGGGGGAGCTTGAGGGCGAAGTGGCGTAATAGCCCTTCTGCTCGGCGACTTTGTACAAATCGTATTGGAACTTCTCATCAGAGTCCCTCATTTGTTGAAACGTGCGGCGAAGGTTTTGATCACTAGTTTCAGCGATTACCTTAGCGTAATTGCCAAGACTTGCTTTTGTGCCGCTAAGAATGTCGAGTACCATATCCTTTTCCTGCATACTGTTCCTCCTGAGTTATTTTTAGAGCATCTGAATCAGGTTCTGCGCGCTTTTAGCCGCATCCTGAGCCGCCGTGGTAAACATCTGTTTGATGTTTTGATCCTGGCACTGATTTGCATAGTCGTTGAGCTTGTTCGCCGTCGTTTGATGGCTTGAAACAACCTCGCGTATGCTGTTTAGTTCAGAGTGGCTGTAACCAGGCATAAGATTACCCCTTCCCATTAGTAAAATAAGACGCGATATTACCTTTTACCAATAGAGGAAAAAATATACGCAGAAAATTCAATCTATAACCAGAGGGAAAAAATATAGGCGAAAAATTTAATCTATGACGTGCAGACCGGCTAAGGCCACCAGTTCCCTGACGGCTTTAATGGATACTTTTTTTCCTTTGTATTCTAACAATCCATCCATGTTGCCCGTAAAGATACATGACGGCTCATATTTCCGCAGGATTATTTTAGAATCCTCAATAAAAATTTCCAGAGGATCCTTCTCTTTGATATTAAGCGTACTTCGTAATTCGCTGGGAAGAACAATTCTGCCTAATTCATCCACTTTCCTTACAATGCCAGTCGATTTCATGCTACGCCTCCTTATAAAGTCTTTATAATATGTAAATACGACATACCCATTATACTATAAATATTACTATAAATCAATTTGTATATTTTATTGTATATTTTTCCTGTTGATTATTGTCAGGATTTTATAGGGTATAGGTTATATATCCAAGATATGTAATCAAGATATTTATGCGCGAATATATTTGTATAAGATTATTATAGGAGCGAGCTTATGCTGAACTATATATGGGGATGTATGATTTTGACAGGGATTGCCGTGGCTGCGGCAACGGGGCGTATGCAGGATGTAACAAACGCCGCGATCGAATCCGCGAAAGACGCGGTTATGCTCTGCGTAACTATGCTGGGCGTGATGTCAATGTGGACCGGGCTGATGAGGATTGCCGAGCGCGCGGGGCTTGTGGATATAATGTCAGAAAAAATGACGCCGCTTTTAAACCCGCTGTTCCCGGACATTCCACGCGGGCATAAAGCGTTAAAGCACATTTCCACTAATTTTATCGCGAATATTCTCGGACTGGGTTGGGCAGCCACGCCGGCGGGGATTAAAGCAATGGAAGAGCTTCAGAAGCTTAACCCCCGGAAAGATACCGCAAGCAAATCCATGTGCATGTTCATGATAATAAATATGTCCAGCCTGCAACTGGTTACGATGAATATATTGGCCTACCGTTCGCAGTATAATTCCGCCAACCCATCGGAGATTATCGGGCCCGGGCTGATTGCGACCCTGATTTCAACAATTGCCGGCATCGCGGTTGGAAAGTTCTGCGAGAAAGGAGCCGGACGATGAACTACATAATGGCGCTGTCGAACCTGATTATCCCTTTGACATTCGCGGTGATCATTCTATACGGTTACGCTAAAAATGTGGATCTGTATGATAACTTTATTGAAGGAGCGAAGGACGGCATGCAGACGGTAATCGGAATTCTGCCTACCATTGTGGGGCTTATGGTTGCCGTCGGCATCTTGCGGGCGTCCGGCGCTTTGGATATCTTCAGCGGGATTATTTCACCGTTAACCTCTCGTCTGGGATATCCCAACGAGGCTGTCCCGCTGACGCTGATGCGGCTTGTTTCCTCTTCCGCGTCTACCGGCCTGTTGCTGGATTTATTTAAAAAATATGGTCCGGACAGCTTCATGGGCCGATTTGTGTCCATCATGATGAGCTGTACCGAAACTGTGTTTTATACGATGAGCGTATATTTTATGAGCGTGAAGATTACCAAAACGCGGTACACGCTGACTGGCGCATTGATCGCGAACGTAGCCGGCATCGCGGCGTCGCTGGTTCTTACGAACATTCTGTTTCCATCTTGATTTTGGCTCTTTCCAAATTCAGGCGTGTTTGATTTTAGCTCTTTCCAAATTCAGGCCTGTTTGATATAATGCAACTTGGCGGCAGGCGTACGCCTCGTGAGGGAATCGGGCATTTATTTCCCGATTCCCGATGGTGCTTGAGGACGCGGGCTCCCATTCGCATTAGAAGACGCGCGCTTCTGTTATATGATTTTACTGCTATCATGTGAGAGGTGTGAAATGGACAGGCTTGAAACAGCCGGTGTTAAAATCCATTTTATCAGAACAATTAACGAAACGGATGTACTGGTCCGTAAAGTACATATCTTGCCTCTGGAGGTTATCATACGCAACATAGCGGCCGGCAGTTTTTCAAAAAAATACGGCGTGCCGGAAGGCAAGCCGCTTAAAATGCCATTGCTGGAATTATCTTTGAAAGTGGCGGATGAAATAACGCCGGACACCTGCCGTTTATGGGAAAAAGGCGTCGGCGTGAAAATGGATAAGGATCGCTTCCGCCAAGATTTAGGCGGTGTGGAGGAAGCATATGAGGAAGCGGCAAAGCGCGTTATTCGACTTTCAGCAGAGGATACAGCGCGTAAGTGATACCCAAGGCAATCAGCCCGTGAACGATTTTAGCCAGCAGATACAGAGACGGTTTAATATCCGTTTTTCCAATCATGCTGATCGTCTGCGCGTGTATAGACAGACCGCCGAACGATATCAGCGCCGCGGCCGCGAGTACCCTGGCTTTCAGCGATAAGCCCGCGCTATGCGTCAGGAAAAGCCCATTGGTCATCTCAAAAACACCGGATAGCACGCTCGCGAACGGACGGCTGAAAAAGGGGATCATCACGACAGCTTTGCACAGTACGCCAAAAAATATGATAAAACCGCCGATCAGGGCCATACTCTCCATGGCGTTCATTACACTCCCCGAAAGCACTATGCCCAGCGGTTTATCCTCCGCAGCCGGTACGCGCTTAACGACTCGACGCGTCTCAATCTCACCGGCGGCTGAGTATGTCCTGAACAGCAGGCCGGTAATAAAAGCCGCGGAATAATGTGTAAGCATTAGAAAATAACCTACGCGCTTATCGTTAAACATGCCTACGCCGACTGTGCCTAAAATAAACAACGGCCCGGAATTATTGACAAAGCTGAGCAATCGCTGCGCCTCAGTCTGTGTCAGAATCCCATTTTCTCTCAGCTGTGCGGTGAGTTTGGCACCCATGGGGTATCCTGAACTCATGCCCGCGGCTAAGGCAACCCCCCCTTCACCCGGCACGCCGAATATCTTCATGAAATTAGCGAGCCATTTGCCGATATCCTGAGTGAAACCGACGGCCGACAGTATATTTATACCGATCATGAATGGCAGCAGAGACGGCAGCGCGCGGTTAAACCAGAGTTTCACGCTCTCGCCGGCGGCTTCCAGCGCCTCAACGGGGAATATGATAATAAACGCCGCAAGCGTCAGTATTGAAACCGCCGGCAGTATTTTATACGCGCGCGGGCGGAACGCTTTTTTATTAACGGGCATCATATTATAACTTATTCATTCAAGAAGGGATTTAGACATGCGTACGAAAGAAAAAACGCCGGCTGCCGTAAAAAGCCGCGGAAAGGTTATGAAAATGCCCGCGGGGAAGCCGACGGCCGTCAGGAGGCCCTGGGCCGGAAAGCAGCCGAGTTCGAGCGGCTTGGCGGCCAGACGTTCTGATTTAAGAGCCAGCCGTGCGGCCGCTTCCAGAAACCGGGCGTTGTTTAGCGTAACAGCCGTATTTTTTGGTTTTGTACTGATCTACATACTGCAAAGCCTGTTTGTATTCGCGTTAAAGCCGCACACCGCGATTGACCATATAGCGCCCGGCAGCATTACATCCCCCATTGATCTGGAAGGGGTTATAATACGTGATGAAAAGGTATACAAAAGTACTGCCTCCGGTTCTGTCAAGTTTAATGTCGCCGAAAATGAACGGGTAAAAAAAGGCGATATCATATGCAGTGTTCAAAACACGGATGAGGTGAACCGTATAAATGTCGAATTGATGAATATAAATGAGGAACTGCTGAAAATACAGACTATGCGCGAGGGCATAACGGATCTAAACGGTAATGGACGGAGAATAAACATCTCAATGAAGAATATGATCGACGATTGGGCCGGCGCGCCGAAAGACAACAGCTTTTTTCTGATATATGCTCTTAAAGACGGCCTTTTGGCTAACGTGGAACTGCGAAATCAGATTATTCTGAACGACGTGTCGGATTCTATTAGGGAACAGGCTGATAAACGCCAAATGTATCAAGAAGAACTGAACAAAAATATGACGCCGGTTATTGCGGAGGAAAGCGGCGTTGTCAGCAGCCTGCTGGACGGTTATGAGGAAACTTACACAACGAATATTATGGCTGTATTCCCGAAAGAACTGACTGTCCCGAAGAACGGCGTCAAGCCGCTGACCGTAAAGTCCGCAGATCCTGAAACGCCTTTATTCAAAATAATCCATTCAAATATATGGTACATTGCGACATATATACCCAATGAGATTATAGACGGCTGGAAGGTAAACGATTCAAAGTTAATCCGCTTTGACACGAACAGCGGTCTTCCGGTAACGGTGGATCGTCTGACGGCTGGCGACGGCGAGAGTTATGTGCTGTTTAAATGCACGCGGTTTATGCAGGAATATATAAATTTACGCAGTATACGCTTCAGGGTAAGCGGTGACGCCAGCGAGGGTTTAAAAATACCGGAGTCCGCTGTAACGGCGAAAACTCTGATCCGCATACCCAGGGAATATGTAAGTATTGAGGATGATCAGCTGAAGAGGGCAAAGCTGGTTAAATCGGGCGGTGAAAATATGTCGTTTTTCTATACGGCGACAGACGACGCCGCAGTATACGCAGACGTGTCAAGCAATGCCGTCACGTTGGGAATGGAGATACAAAACCCTGCTGACGCGGAAGCAAAGGCTCAATTGACTGAAACAGCTGAGATTACAGGCGTTTACCGTGTTAATAACGGCGTAACGGATTTCCGAAAGGTTGTATTAAGCGAGAATCAACAAAATGTGGGTTATTATATCCTGGATCCAAATCTTAATAGGAATCTGCAGGAAAAGGATAGTATAGTGCATGACGCCGCGTCGGTAAAGGAAGGGCAGATTATTTTTTAAAGGCGGGGATACAGTGAATAGTATCGCGGAAAATCTTGCGCGCGTTCAAAGCAATATAGACGCAGCGGCGCGAAAAGCGGGCAGGAAGCCTTCGGATGTGAAGCTTGTCGGCGTTACGAAGACTATAGATATAGAGCGGATACGTACGTTATTAAGTTTAGGAGTGAACTGCCTGGGCGAAAACAAGCCGCAGGAATTGGCGGAAAAGTATACGGCTCTGGGCGCCGGGCTGGAATGGCATTTGATTGGACATTTGCAAACTAATAAAGTTAAGCTGATAATCGATAAAGCCGCAATGATTCATTCAGTGGACAGTCTGCGTCTGGCTGAGGAGATCAACAGGCGTGCCGCCGCGGCCGGCAGGGTTATGGACGTTTTAGCTGAGATTAATATAGCCGCTGAGCCTTCCAAGCATGGAGTAGAGCCCGGCGAAGCTGTAAATTTTGTTGAAAAATTAATTAAAATGGAAAACTTACATGTAAAAGGGTTAATGTGTATAGCGCCGAATGTCGACGAACCGGAAAAAAATCGTTTTTTCTTCGTAAAAATGCGGGAGATTCTTATTGACATAAAAAACAAATATGTACATAATATAGATACGTTAGACTTATCAATGGGTATGACGAATGATTACGAAGTTGCCGTCGAAGAAGGAGCAACAATGGTGCGGATTGGAACAGGTATTTTCGGTTCAAGAGCTTAACCGTTTGCTTAAGTCTGAACAAAAACATTTAAACAGAAACATTTAAAAAGAAAAAGCGGCTGTAAATACGTCGCTATATTTAGGGGAGACATTCGACCCTGTCGAAAATCCATATACAATTCAGGAGGAGAATGTTTAATGGCTAAATGGCTAAAAAATTTCCTTCAGCAGGTTATGCTGGGCGTAAATCCTGAGGAGGAAGAAATTTACGAAGACATGGAGGCTACTGCCGCGAACGAGGATGAAGAGACGCAAAATGCTGAAATAACCAGGCTGGATTCTGTCCGCGGGCATAAGTATGAAGACAAAAACAAGATTCTGAATTTCAGAACAGGCGCTCAAATGCAGGTTATGATTACATATCCCAAAGAGATTGTCGATGCGACCGATATTTGCGACTATTTGCGCAAAGGCCATGTATGTGTGGTGAATCTCGAAGGAGTGGAGCGTTCTCATGCTCAGCGGATCGCTGATTTTTTAAGCGGCGCCGTATATGTAATCGACGGTGCGATAGAACGCATTAACACAAATATTTTCATCTCGGCGCCGTCGCATGTACATATTAACGGAGAATCCGAAGAGGAATTAAGCGCAAGCAATATTTTGCCATGGATCGCTTCGTCGTTTAAATAATGAATGAGTCTTATCAAACCGGAGGAAAAAAAGATGGCGGGTATGCTGAAGACCGCGATAGATTGCTTTGTTAATCTGCTGTACATATTGATTGCTATACGCGCCGTCTTTTCTTGGGTTCAGTTTTCCCGCCGTAATATATTGATTGATCTTGTGTATACCCTTACAGAACCGCTTCTTGCTCCTATCCGCTCCCTGTTCCGTAAATCTCCGCTGGGCGGCCCGGGCGTGAGGCTGGATTTATCTCCGTTGGTTTTATTTCTTTTGATTACTTTGGTCAGGAATATTATTTTGGGGTTTATTATCTTCTAAAAGGGGTCCTAAATGGATAAGCAGGAATTGCTTAAACGCTTTCAAACGCCGGACGAAAAACTTTTAGTTTCTAAAGTTTTAGACCGGCTTTTTTTATGCCAAACGAACCGCCAAAAAACGTTTACTTTTTTTCTGGATCCTGTCCATACCGCAAAATTTGCGGAAATTCTTCGAACGCGGGCTGAGGAGAGGATAGTAGCTTATGGTGGGGCGCCTGGATGCGAGCGTAAAATGCTGGGGTTTGCGCCGTCTTTTGAACAGCTGGAATTTATCGACTTCCCCATAGATCGCGTTTCGGTCAGGTTTCCGCTTAAATTCGGATCCGACTTAAGCCACCGTGACTTCCTGGGTTCTTTGACAGGTCTGGGTATAGACAGGGGGAAAATAGGAGACATCAATATAGACGGAGACGAGACCGAAGTCTACGTTCACCGCGATGTGGGCAGTTTCATATGCACGAACCTGGAACGGGTCGGCCATGTTAAAGTGACGGCTCGGATAGAACATGTCGAAAATGCTTTCTGGGAAAGCTGGCGGGAACTTAAACCTGACAATGGGCGGGAAATGGTCATAAACATCAGCTCGCTGCGGATAGACACAATAATAAGTTCAGCCTTCCACGTGGCTCGCGACGCTTCCGCTAAATTAATTACCCGCGGGAAAGTTTCAGTAAACTGGACGCCTGTTACGCATAATGACAAGGTCGTCGGCAAGGGTGACACAATAACGGTATACGGCCATGGCCGGATTCGTGTTGAGATGATTGAACGCAGCGCCAAAAAAGAGCGTTTTGTTGTCCGCGCGGTTAAGTACAGCTAGGGATAAAAAGCTGTTCACGGGCGCAAAATAAATATGAGAATAATTGTATAGGCGTCCGCGGGAGGGCTTTGTGTGAGCGATAACCGAAAACGTATAATGATAGTTGACGATGAAAATATCAACCTGGCCATTTTAAGCCAAATACTGTCACCGGAATATGACCTGGTTACAGCCATGAATGGACAGGACGCGCTAAAGCGTGCGGAGGAAAATCAGCCGGATTTAATTCTGCTGGATATTGTAATGCCGGATATAAACGGTTTTGATGTACTGAGAAAACTCAAATCGTCCGACGCGGCGAAAGATATACCTGTCATCATCATCACCGGACGGAATAACGCGGACGATGAGGAAAAAGCGTTTTTACTGGGCGCCGTTGATTATATGACAAAGCCCTTTAATAACACTATCGTTATGACGCGCGTCAAAACCCATCTGCAAATGGCGGGCCAGACGCAGGCGATCGCCCGCTTGAACCTGGAAGACGCGCTGACCGGCCTGCCGAACAGGCACAGATTCGACATGCACATAGAAAGGGAATGGAAACGAGCCATACGGGAAAAAAAACCGCTGTCTTTGCTTATTGTAGATATAGACAGGTTCAAGGCGTACAATGACGCTTATGGAAATATACAGGGCGATGAATTGCTAAAGGCCGTAGCCACGGTATTTCCAAAGTCGGCAAGGCGCCCTGCGGATTTGTCCGCGCGCATAAGCGGTGAGGAATTCGCTGTTGTGCTTCCTGACACGGTATGGGAATCGGCGCTGCTGATTGCCGAGAACATCAGAAAAACGATAAAATCGACCATTCTTCCCACAGTTGACGGTATGACACAAACCTCTGTAACCGTTAGCATCGGCCTGGTTACCAAGACGCCGCGGGCCAATGATAAAATATCAGACTTCTTTAACTGGGCGGACGGCAGCGTGTATGAAGCCAAACGGGCCGGGCGCGACCGGATAATCGGGAAGGTATTATAAAAGCCTTTGCCTGACGGCCTCATACAGCAGAACGCTGCCCGCCGCCGCCGCGTTCAGCGATTCGGCCCCGCCAAGCATAGGTATTTTTATTACAATATCCGCCAAAGCGGATATTCCCGGTGAAAGACCGCGCGCTTCATTACCTATCATTATGCAGCATGCGCGGCGCAGATCGGTATCATATGGCAAAATATCGCCGTTCAGACGCGCGGCGGCTAATAATACGCCCCGGCTCTTTAAAAGACTCGCGGTGGCCGCGGCATCCGCTCCCACGACGCAAGGCAGATGGAACAAAGAGCCGGCCGACGCCCGTATTACTTTAGGGCAGTACAAATCCGCGCAGCCTATTGTCAGTATTACGCCCGCCGCACCCGCCGCGTCCGCCGTCCGGATCAGGGCGCCGGCGTTACCCGGGTCGGATACAGCCTCGCAAAGCAGCAAAAGGCAGTTTTCGGTCGGCAAGCTGTCTAAAGTGTATGTCCTTTTTCCGCAAATAGCCATTATACCCTGCGGCGTAACCGTATCGGAGAGCTTTTTGTATTGATGATCCGCCGCTATGCGGACGCGGGCCTTGTTTTCGTAAACACTCACATCGTGTTTCCCCGCGAAACCCTCAGAGATAATAAAGCATTCGACAGGCCATCCATCCGGGATTTCGGAAATGAATTTTTCCCCCTCAACGATAAATAAATCATTTTTATTCCTGCCCTTTCCCTCGAGGAGCGTCAGGGCTTTTTTTATATAATTTTGGCTGATAGATTGTGTCATATAATCACCGCCTGATACACGTCGAAACTGATGCCGTTTAAAGCTTTTACGACGACGCCTTTTCCATAGCAGACTTTTTCCAGATTTCGAACCTGTAAAACAGGCCGCATATATGACGCCCCTTTATTATTACTTTTAATAGCTTCCCCCATATCCCAATTCAAACGCTTTCAAGTTAATATCCAACAGTCTGGCCGGTATCGTGATTTTTAATGTTTCCAGCCATTTTTCTTTTTCGATATCCATATGCGACGCCAGCACGCCCAGCAAGGCGATATTGACCGTCTTTGCGTTCCCGGCCGAAACCGCCATACTCAGAGCGTCGGCGGCATAAACCGCCGCGCCGCTTTCCGCCAGCAAATCCAGCGTATTATCGGGATAAACCGCCGCGCCGGTAATTACCGGCATAGGGTTTATTTGCTGTGTGTTTACGATAATCGCGCCTCCAATTTTCAGGTATTTCACTGCGCGGCACGCCTCAAGCTTTTCAAAAGCCAGTATTATATCCGCGCCCGCCTCGTCTATCAACGGTGAGTAAACCCGCTCGTCAGAGTAGCGCACATATGTTGTCACACTGCCGCCGCGCTGCGACATGCCATGCACTTCAGACACCTTAACGTCATACCCCATGCTTATCGCCAGACTGCCTAGTATTCGGCTGGTCAGCAGCGTGCCCTGTCCGCCTACGCCGACTATCAGTATGCTTGTCACGCCTGCCCGCCCCCCTTTATAATGCTGTCAAAATTGCATAGATTCGTACAATAAGCGCAGCCGGCGCATAACGTAGAATCAATAGCGGACTTGCCGTCCGCCGCCTTAAAAATAGCGGGACATCCAATTTTCAGGCACATACCGCATTTTACGCACTTTTCTTTATCAATAACATATGGAGCGCCGAAACTGACGGTTTTCAGCAAGGCGCACGGGCGCCGGGCAATAATTACGGACGGCTCGTTTTGCTCCAGCTCGGTTTTAACCAGCTTGGTAAAGCCCTTCAAATCGAAAGGATCAACGGTAAATACCCGATCTACGCCGACCGCGTTGCAGAGTTTTTTCAGATCCACCTGTCTGGTAGGCTCGCCTTTGATTGTCATGCCGTTTGCAGGGTTATTCTGGTGCCCTGTCATGCCTGTAATGGAGTTATCCAGGATAATAACCGTGGACGAGCCTTTATTATATACAATGTCAATAAGCCCGGTAACGCCGCTGTGGATAAACGTGGAGTCGCCTATCACGGCGACAGCCCTGGAACCGGTCTTGTCCATACCGTGCGCCATGCTGACGGACGCGCCCATACAGACGCAGGAGTCCATCATGTTCAGCGGCTGGAGTGCGCCCAGCGTATAACATCCGATGTCGCCCGAAACAATAAGCCCCGGTATTTGTTTCAACGCGTAAAATACAGCGCGGTGCGGGCAGCCCGCGCACATAACCGGCGGCCGGCCGGGGAGACCGGGTATGCCGGCTGTTTTTTCGGGGGGCTCGTTCAAGATCACTTCGCGTATCAATTTGGCGCTGTATTCGCCCAACGCTGTGAAATACGCCTTGCCTTTCACATTCAGCCCTAAAGCCCTGCAATGTTCCTCTATATAAGGATCCAGTTCCTCCAACACATAGCATTCATCCACATTCGCGGCAAAATCCGTTATTAACGTTTCCGGCAGCGGATAAACCACGCCCAGTTTCAGATATGAAGCCTTATCACCCAAAGCGTCTTTGGCATAGTTATATGACATTCCGGATGTGATAACTCCAATTCTTTTATCATTGTATTCCACGGCGTTCAAATCCGTCGATTCCGCGAAGGCCTTTAACGCCAGTACGCGTTCCTCAACAAACTTATGCCTCTTTTGCGCCATGGCCGGCATCATCACATATTTTTGAGGATCCCTTTTATACGCGCGTTTGAATTCCCGGCGCGCGCCTTGATCCGCAAGGCTTCTGGAATGCGATACGCGGGTGGTGAGCCGCAGCAGCACAGGCGTGTCGAAGGTTTCCGAAAGCTCAAAAGCCCTGGTTGTAAAGTACAGGCACTCCATGCTGTCTGACGGCTCCAACATCAGCGTTTTAGACGCGCGGGCATAATGCCGGCTGTCCTGCTCGTTCTGCGATGAATGCATACCGGGATCGTCCGCCACACATATCAAAAACCCCGCGTTTACGCCGGTATATGAGGCGGTAAACAGCGGATCGGCGGCCACGTTCAGCCCAACGTGCTTCATGGCGCTCATTGATCGCGCGCCGGCCAGGGAAGCGCCCAGCGCCGCTTCCACCGCGACCTTTTCGTTGGGCGCCCATTCCGAAAATACTTCGTCATAAGATGATATATATTCGGTTATCTCCGTACTGGGAGTGCCGGGGTAAGCGGACGCGAACCGGACGCCCGCCTCGTATGCGCCCCTGGCGACAGCCTCGTTGCCTAGCATTAAAAACTTCATTGCTTATCCCTCAAATCGATCACATGTTTGGCCTTGCCTGTCGTCCGTTCTATGGCGCCCGGCTCGCGCAGACGGATCTTGCAATCCAAACCCAAAACGGAATGCAATTTGGCGCGCACCATATTTTCCACCCTTTCCAGATCGCTGAAGCGATCCAGCAAGGAATCATCCACCAGTTCCACCTGAACCTCCAGGGCATCCACAAAGCCTTTTTTGGTTACCACCAATTGATAATACGGGCTGATATGCTCCATACCCAGTATTACGCTTTCAACCTGTGACGGGTAAACGTTCACGCCCTTAATAATCAGCATATCGTCGCTGCGGCCCCTGACCCTGGTCATACGCATGGATGTGCGGCCGCAGGCGCAGGGTTCGGCAAGCAGCGAGGTAATATCCTTTGTACGGTAACGCAGCAGAGGAAAGGCCTCTTTGCGGAGGGTCGTTATAACCATCTCGCCCTCGGCGCCCAAAGGCAAAACCTCACCGGCGCGGGGGTTCACTATCTCCGGCAGAAAACAATCTTCGTTGATATGCATACCGTCCTGCCTGTGACATTCGCCGGAAACACCCGGCCCTACAATCTCGCTTAACCCGTAATTCTCTGTGGATAAAATGCCCCAACGGCTCTCTATTTCCCGATTCATTTCAGCGGTATGCCCTTCGGCGCCGAACAAACCCAGTTTCAATTTAAGACTTTCTTTTTTTACACCCATTTCGCGCGCCATATCCGCCATGTACAGCGCGTATGAGGGAGTACTTACCAATATGGTCGAGCCGAAATCACGCATAATCATTAGCTGTTTTTCCGTGTTGCCTGAAGAAATGGGGATAACGGCCGCGCCTATTTTTTCTAAACCCTGGTGAAGCCCCAGCGCTCCTGTAAATAAACCGTATCCGAATGAAATCTGCGCGATGTCTTCATCCGAGCCGCCGGCCATACAGATAATGCGCGCCATACATTCGCTCCACATGTCTAAATCGTCTCTCGTATAGCCTACAGGCGTAGGTTTGCCCGTGGTGCCCGAAGACGCGTGGATGCGCACGACCCTCTTCATCGGCACGGCGAAGAGATTATAGGGGTAATTCTGACGCAGATCCTCTTTTGTGGTAAACGGGAGACGCTCAAAATCCTTTAACGTCCAGTTCCCGTCCGGAAGCAAGCCCGCCTCGTCCAGGCGTTTCCGGTAAAAGGGTACGTTTTCATATACATGCGCGACGGTTTTGCGCAGCCGCCGCCACTGTATGTCCTTAATTTCCGCGCGCGCGGCGCATTCGATCTCCCTGTTCCATATCATATATCAGTCTCAATTCCTTTCCATACTTTGCGGATGATTGATTCAGCGGGCGGTCGGGTGAAAAGGCTGACCAGAGGCGTAACCGCCAATGAAACCGCCATGGCCGATACGCCGAATACAGGCGCGTTGGCGCTGGCTGCGGCGAAACCGGCCGTGGCCGCGGTTATAATTGTGGCAATAACCACTGTCAGGAAACCGCCCAACATACCCGCCCAGGCGCCGATTCGGGTCGTTTTCTTCCAGTAGAGCCCCCAAAGATACGGCCCGATGAAACTGCCGGATACAATGCCCCATGAGAAAGACATAATAGATACGATTATCGCGATCTGCATAGTCGCGAAAATATATGACAGCGTCACAAACAGCAGGCACAGAGCCCTCATGCCTTTCATCTGCCAGTTCTTCCGCCAGCCTTTTACAATATGAGGCGCCAGATCGACGGAAATTGCCGAGGCGGAAGTCAGCACAATAGCGGACAGCGTAGACATGGAGGCGGAAAGCAGCAGGATTAGGACAACGGCAAGCACCAGGTTACTGAACAGATTGTTGCCAAGGGCTTTCAGCAGCATTTGGGGGATAACCGCGTCATATCCGGCCGCGGGCAGTTCGGCCAGATAGAGCCTGGAAAGCGAACCCACGAAATACGCGCCGATACCTATAAAAGCCGAGAAGAACGTTGATATAATTGTGGCTTTTTTTATGGCGGCCTCGTCTTTCACAGCGTAGAATTTGCTGACCATCTGCGGCAGGCCCCAAGTTCCGAAACTGGTTAATAATATGTTAGTGCACAGGAAGGTGAAGTATTTGCCCCCATACGCGCTGACCAGGCCCGGATCAATGGCTTTCAGCCTCGAAACAACGCTGCCGGCGCCGCCTACCGCCGGGTTGCTGACGACAATTAACACCATCGCGCCCACGCCGAACAGCATAATCAAGCCCTGTATAAAGTCTGTGTACACGCTGGCCAGATAGCCGCCCAAAACCAGGAAAAACGACGTAAGGCACGCCACAATCAGCATACAAACGTTAACCGAAACCGAAGGGAAGATCGTATTGAACAATGAGCCGAGACCTTTATAAACAGCGGCGGAATAGGGCACAAGGAATATAAAAATAACTACCGCCGAAAAGAATTTAATATTTGAAGAATCGTACCGTCCTTCAAAAAACTCCGGCATGGTTTTGGCATTAAGGCTGTGCGTCATGAGCCGGCTTCTGCGCGCCAATACAAGCCAGGCTATAAGACAGCCCAATATGGCGTTGCCAATACCGATCCATACGCCGCCCAAACCGATATCCCAACCCTGTTTGCCTGCGTATCCGATAAAAATAACAGCGGAAAAATATGTAGTGCCATATGCAAACGCGGACATCCACGCGCCAACTCCGCGGTTACCCAACAAAAAGGCGTCAAGAGTTTTTGCCGATTTTCTGGTTTTCAGTCCGACGAACACCATGGCGGCCGCAAAAATAATAAGCGCGGCAATGGTGACGGCCTGAATCCGAAAAGAACTGTCGGTCATATCGTTCCTTCCTTTCATTTTAGATTTTAATTCATTTTAGATTTTAATGAGTATATCATTGTCGGAAACAAAATTCCATTGCTTTTTCTGCGATCTTTCTGCATACTATTATTCAGGAGGTGTAGCATGTTAGAATTCAATAAAAAATCCAATCTCCTGGAACGCCGTGAAACGCTCTTCCGACTGCAGGATGTTTCTGAGCCTAACTTGTACCGCAATCTGTTCTCATATGATGAAATACCCAAAATCCCCTTCAATCGCCGGCTGGTACCGATAGACATGCCGGATGAGATCTGGATGACAGACACCACATTCCGCGACGGCCAGCAGTCAAGGGAACCATTTACCACGGAGCAGATAGTGCGTATATTCGAACTGCTTCACAGGCTGGGCGGATCGAAAGGCTTAATACGCCAGAGCGAATTTTTCGTGTATACCCAAAAAGATAGGGACGCAGTGGCAATGTGTATGGACAAAAATTTTGAATATCCTGAGGTTACGAGTTGGATCCGCGCGTCACGATCCGATTTTGAGCTGGTCAAGTCCATTGGGCTTAAGGAAACGGGTATACTGGTAAGCTGCTCGGACTACCATATCTTTTTAAAGATGAAAATGACACGGCGTCAGGCCATCGAACATTACTTGTCTGTTATACGCGAGTGCATTGAGTTTGGCATACGTCCTCGCTGCCATTTCGAGGACATAACACGCGCCGATTTCTACGGATTTGTGGCGCCGTTCGCGATAGAGCTGATGAAACTTATGGAGGAAACCGGCGTTCCGATTAAGATTCGCTGCTGTGACACAATGGGTTACGGCGTCACATTCCCCGGCGCGGCGCTGCCGCGCAGTGTACCGGGCATTATCTACGGGCTGCACCATCACGCGGGCGTGCCGCACGAACTGATGGAATGGCACGGGCACAACGATTTCCACCGCGCCGTGTCGAACGCCTCTTACGCTTGGCTGTTTGGTGCGTGCGCCGTAAACTGTTCCATATTCGGCATTGGCGAGCGCACCGGCAACACTCCGTTGGAGGCCATGGTTATGGATTACGCCCAGCTTAGGGGCACGCTGGACGGCATGGATACGACCGTTATTACGGAATTAGCCGAGTATTTCGAAAAGGAAGCGGGCTACTCAATACCGCCCATGACCCCGTTTGCCGGCCGCAATTTTAATGTGACCCGCGCGGGCATTCACGCCGACGGGCTGCTTAAGAACGAAGAGATTTATAATATTTTTGACACACAGAAATTCCTGAACCGCCCCAGCAACGTGGCGGTGTCCAGCGCCTCCGGGCTGGCCGGCGTCGCGCATTGGGTAAATACATATTATCAGCTTACGGACGATAATGTTTTGGATAAAAAGCACCCGCTTATTAAGAAAATAAAAGATTGGGTGGATGAGCGGTACGCCGAAGGACGCGTCACGGCTATTACGGATCAGGAATTGAAAGACGTGTCCGAGGCGGCTATAAAGGAGATTGTAAACAATGGATAAGCTGGAAACCGCAAAAGAAAAGTTCGCCGTACTGTTAACCGGGCAATTGGCGCGCGTGGAGCGTATGAAGAATGAGAAAGGCTTTTTGGATTACCGGGCGCTGGAGCAAATAATAATCGGCGTAGCGGGCGGTGACGGCATCGGCCCGGCTATAATCGCACAAGCCAAAAAAATCATTGAGACTCTGCTGAAAACCGAAATTGCGAAGGGCAGGGTTTTGATTAAAGATATCCATGGCTTGACAATAGAGAACCGTACGGCTGTTAAGAAAGCCATACCGGATGACGTGCTGGCCGAGCTGAAAACCTGCCATGTAATTCTGAAGGGCCCCACCACAACGCCGGAAGCGGGTTCGCCTTGGCCGAATTTAGAGAGCGCCAACGTAGCCATGCGAAAAGAATTGGATCTATTCGCCAATGTGCGGCCGGTGCGCGTCCCGGAGCAGGGCATAGACTGGACGTTTTTCCGCGAAAATACCGAAGGCGCCTATGCTGTGGGCAGTATGGGCTTTGAAGTGGATGAGGATCTGGCTGTTGATTTTACAATTACCACAACCCAGGGTACGGAACGCATTGTGCGGCGCGCGTTCGACTACGCCGAGGCAAATGGGAAAACGCGCGTTACCGCCGTTACGAAAGCCAATATAATAAAAACCACTGACGGTAAATTCCTGCGCGTTTGCCGCGAAATCGCGAAAGATTACCCGGGCGTAACGTTAGATGAATGGTATATAGATATAATGACCGCCAAACTGGTGGATGAGAAACGCCGCGCGCAGTTTCAGGTGTTTGTGCTGCCTAACCTGTACGGGGATATACTGACGGATGAAGCCGCCGAATTCCAAGGCGGGGTAGGTACCGCGGGCAGCGCGAACATCGGAGAACGGTATGCCATGTTTGAGGCCATTCATGGCTCCGCGCCGCGTATGGTGAAAGAGGGCAGATCTAAGTACGCCGACCCGTCCAGTATAATACGCGCCGCCGCAATGATGCTGAGCCATATAGGGTATGCTCGGGAGGCGTCGGATCTGACCAGGGCCATGGACGAATGCGCCGCGGAGAAGCGGATTGAGATTACAGGGCGTGAGAACGGGGCCGCTTCGGAGGAGTGGGCGGAGTATATTATCAGTAAACTTTGTAAATAATTATGAGAAGGAACCGGCGTTATATGACGGCGGTTCCTTTCGCATCGCTGATACGCTATTCTACATCATAAAATATGTCTTCCGTATTTATCAATAAATCTTCAAACAGGCTGGTTTTAAAATGTTTCGATATGGCGTTTTTATCGTCATCAGGCATTTCGTCTATCTCTTCCTGGGTGTAATTATAGTATATCGCGTTTAAAGCAAGCTCATTATTATCTTTCAAATAGTATACGGATATAGTCTGTTCTTTCGGATTTACAATCCAGTATTCTCTGACGCCGGCCTTTCCGTATATGTCTTTTTTTTCCGTCAAATCTTTAATCGCCGTTTTAGGGGAGAGTATTTCAACGACTAAATCCGGGGCGCCGTATATGCCTCTATTGCTTTTTTTACTCCTGTCGCACAATATAACAACATCAGGAATTAAATTGTTTTGATCATCCAGGAAAACATCCGGTTCCGGATAGGATTTACATGTTTTCCCCTTTAAGTAATTTACAAATAGAGTATTAATATTTGACGCTATCGCGATATGTCTCATTGCCGGCCTAGCCATCATATGCAGCTTACCGTTAATCGTCTCATAATCTTGCCTGTCTTTTAACCTTGTTTCAGTCATAAGATAATTCCGCCTTAGTTATTGATTAACGTCTGACAGCCCTTTGCGCCAACGGCAGAATAATCACAGCTACCGCGCCGCCCGCCGCCGCTGTCAGAAGCTGCGGCAGCGAGAACATGCCTGAGATAGTCGCGGCCTGTTTTTCCGGCAGATTCAACATAAATGGAACCGCTATTCTGACTATGCCTATATACAATACGATAAATTTCGCGACCGCGCCCGTGACCAGCGCGGCTATATAAGCGGCTATTTGACTCAAGCCTTTAATGGCGCCTATATACCGCCACAAACTGACCAATACCGTGTTACCCGCCATAATAAACGGTATTATAGTCCACAGCGGGCCAATGCCGAACAGTTTCGCCAATATAGGCGATACCAGCGCGACAGCAATTCCGACAGGCAGACCGCAGGTCATCGTGGATACAATCAAAATAAGGTTAACCAGTGATCCGGTAATAACCTGGCCGAACCGTGCGGTAAGCGCCTGCGCCACAATCAGCAGGGCAATAAATAAGGCCGATTGAGTAATCCATTTTATGCGTGATTTATAATCCGTCGCGTTCAATCCTTCACTCCTCCAATTAATTAGTAGCTTACAGGCGTCGAACCGCTATAAAAAGCGATTATTTTAACGCCTGTAAGTTCCCGCGAATCGCTTTACCACAGACGCGGTTTCCTCCGCAGGTTCCGCCGTGAAATGCTCCAGGGGGCACTGGCGCGTAAGCTTGCCGTGCGCTTATGACAGTTAAATTATACCACTATATTTGTATAAAGGGCAAATGAAATTATACTCCAAATTCTCACATCGTGATATTGCCGATTCAAATATATTGCCGATTCAAATATATAATTGACAAGCTTAAGTAATAACTTATAATAGAAATACGAGACCATTTATGCGGTTATTTGTTATTTTATATGAAAAGGAGGCTCTATTATCATGCGTGACTATGTTGTTCAGCAAACGTTGGAAAACGGGCTGATCGCTATCATCCGGGGCATGGATGAAAATTTGATTCTCCCTTTGGCTGAAGCCTTGTACTCCGGCGGCGTCAAAATGGTGGAAGTGACATTTAACCAGTCCAAGCCGGACACCTTTGAATCCACGGCCCGCGCGATAGCCGTCATGAGAGAGCGGTTGGCCGGAAAGATTATACCGGGCGCGGGAACGGCGTTTACCCCTAAACAGGTCGAACTCGCGGCCGAAGCGGGCGCCATGTATATTGTGTCTCCGCACACGGACGCCGATGTGATCCGGAAAACGCGCGAGTTGGGGCTGGTATCCATGCCAGGCGCGTTAACGGCGAGCGAGGCGGCGGTGGCATATAACGCCGGCGCGGATTTCGTAAAACTGTTTCCCGCCGGCAGCCTCGGTCCGGGTTACTTAAAGGCGCTGTGCGCCCCGCTTGCGCATTTGCGATTTTTAGCGGTCGGCGGAATCGATTTGAATAACGCCGCGGACTTTATCCGAGCGGGCGCCGTTGGATTGGGCGTGGGCGGTAATCTTGTTAATAAGGAATGGATTGAAACCGGGCAGTTTGGCAAAATTACGGATTTGGCGGCCAAACTGAATGCCGTGGTGCAATCGGCTCTTAAGAAAGGATGACTATCATGAAAAGAACGGTATGTTTCGGTGAAATTATGATGCGGCTGAACCCTCCGGGGTATCTGCGGTTCGCGCAGGCGGTCGGTTTCGAGGCCAGCTACGCTGGCGGGGAAGCCAATGTGGCCGTGTCTCTCGCCAATTACGGGGTAAACAGCGCTTATATAACCAAGGTTCCGGCACATGAGATAGGGCAGTGCGCGGTGAACGAACTCAGGCGCTTCGGCGTTGATACCAGCGGCGTTGTCCGCGGAGGGGAACGGCTGGGCGTCTATTTCGTGGAGAAAGGGGCTTCTCAGCGGGCGTCCAAGGTCATCTATGACCGGGCGCGTTCGGCCATAGCCACAGCACGGCCGGAGGATTTCGACTGGAATGAACTGCTTAAAGGGGCGGACTGGTTCCATACAACGGGCATTACCCCCGCCCTGTCAGACGATTGCGCCGCGATTACCTTGGAAGCGGTAAAAACGGCAAAGGATATGGGGCTTACCGTAAGCTGCGATCTTAATTACCGTAAAAAACTCTGGGATCGCGGGAAGGCGTCCAAAGTGATGAGCGGACTTATGCCATATGTGGATCTTTGCATAGCCAATGAAGAGGACGCCGAGGATGTGTTCGGCATTCATGCGGAAGGCGTCGACGTTCAAAAAGGTAAAATCAGTAAAGAGGGATATATATCGGTAGCGCGCGCCATTCAGCAAAGATTCGGCTGCAAGAAAGCAGCTGTCACGCTGCGGGGCAGCATATCGGCCAGCGACAACAATTGGTCAGGCATGCTGTACGACGGCGAAGCGTGGTTCGCGCCCAACTATCTGGTTCGTATAGTCGATAGGGTAGGAGGCGGGGACTCTTTCGGCGGCGCGCTGATTTACGCGCTGATGGAGAATTATGACAGCCAACGCGCGATCAACTTCGCCGTGGCCGCCTCGTGTTTGAAGCATACGATTGAACATGATTTCAATATGATGTCCGTAAGCGAAGTCGAGGCTCTGGCAAAGGGCGACGCTTCCGGCAGGGTTCAGCGCTGACGTAAGAGAATATATCGGGGGTAATAAAATGCCGTATGATCTGCGGAAGGCAAAAGGTTCAAGCGCGATTCCAATGACGCCCTTTACGGAAAACGACTCGATTGACGAGGAAATTTTAGCGAAAGAAATCGAATTCATAGCGCAATGCGGTTCCACATCCATAACGACGCCTGTTATGGTCAGCGAATTTGATATGCTGTGCGAATCGGAACGCAAGCTGATGATCTGCATACCATGCGATGCCGCGAAGGGAAGGATCGCGGTTATCGCCAACGCGTCCGCCGCAGGCGGCCGACTATGCCGAATACGCCCAAAAACGCGGTACCGACGCGGTAATCGCGATGCCGCCGGCCGGCGTGGACTTTGCGTCTATTAATACTACAGCGAAGATCAAATGTTCGCAGTAAGATCAAAAAAAAGGCTCTCAAAAAATGAGAGCAAGTAATGAATTTAAATAACGGCAAAGTTAATGCTGGCTTTCCGCTTACG
>JAITDJ010000181.1 GCA_031282635.1 Clostridiales bacterium | reverse complement strand
CCGACCCATTCAGGGCCGGGCATTTGCTTTTCACCTACGCAGACAGGTGAATTTCTGAATACCCCCGCGTTTTCCTCGTCAAAAAACAGGACGCGCTTATGGATATTCAGAAGGGTTTTCCTTGTCATAGGAGGCAATGTCATCACATAATCCGACGCCTTATTGCTCCCGACGACTTCCATATTGCGCGTTGCCGAATAGCTTTCCAAAAAGCTGTTGCTGTTTATGATAAACGCCGTGTCGTCGTGGGTTATCGGGTTGCCCTCAATGGCGTTCGTGTTGTAGACATACGACGTCCGGAATTCGTCAAAATGACGCTTTACAACCGCCGAATAGGGGCGGCGCCGCGTAAGCCGGCCGTAATCGCCGAGAAGCGCGTATAACGCCGCCGTGTTTATTTTCGGATACCATGTGTTTTCCATACGCTGCACCTCTTTTCAGATTATAGCAGATTATAGCATACGGCAGACTCCGTCCGCAACTTAACAGGTCGTTTATACGTGACGGAGCCTGCCTTAATGGCTAGTGTTCAGTGATTAGTGGCGAGAAAAAACGACAGATTTTTTAATAAGATCGCTATTGACACTTACGAATTTTGGGGTTATAAAAAATATGTGTCAAATAATTGATTCATTTTAGAGGAGGATTTACATGCTGGATCTGAAACCTAAAGAGGCCTGCGCGTATGACGAGATTTCCCTTGGGGAGGTTATGCTGCGTTTGGATCCCGGCGATGGCCGGATCCGTTCCGCGCGTTCCTTCAGAGCCTGGGAGGGCGGCGGAGAATATAACGTAGCCCGCGGTCTGCGCAAGTGTTTTAAAATGAAGACTGCCGTTGCTACGGCATTAGCGGAAAACGATATAGGTTATCTTATAGAGGATTTTATACTGCAAGGCGGAGTGGACACACAGTTTATCCGGTGGACGCCTTATGACGGCATCGGCAGGAATGTGCGCAACGGTTTGAATTTTACCGAGCGGGGCTTTGGCGCGCGAGGCGCCGTCGGCGTCAGCGACAGGGCTTACACCGCGGCGTCCAAGCTCAAACCCGGCGACATAGACTGGGAAACGATCTTCGGTAAACTCGGCGCGCGCTGGTTCCATACCGGCGGGATATACGCGGCATTGTCCGAAACGTCGGCCCAGGTTGTGTTGGAAGCCGCTAAAACCGCGAAAAAATACGGCGTTGTGGTCAGTTATGATCTGAATTACCGTCCCTCGCTCTGGAAAGATATAGGCGGACAGGCCAAAGCGCAGGAGGTTAACAAAGAGATCGCGAAATATGTGGACGTTATGCTCGGCAACGAGGAGGATTTCACGGCGTGCCTGGGCTTTGAGGTTAAGGGCAACAGCGCCAGCCTGAGCCATTTGGATATTGACGGGTATAAGGAAATGATCGGAACGGTATCCGCCGCATACCCGAATTTTCAGGTTATAGCATCCACGCTGCGCACAGTGAAAACGGCCTCCGTAAACGACTGGTCCGCGATTTGCTGGGCGGATGGCCAGGTTTATCAGGGCATGGCTTTAGACGGTCTGGAGATAATGGATCGTGTCGGCGGCGGCGACAGTTTTGCTTCCGGGCTTATATACGGATTTCTGACCGGTCACAGTCCTCAGGAGGCTTTGAATTACGGTATCTGCCATGGTGCGTTGGCGATGACCACGCCGGGCGATACGTCCATGGCCCTGAAGAAGGAAGTGGAGGGCCTGATGAAAGGCGCCGGAGCTCGGGTGCAAAGATAAATAATCGAATGGGGAATTTAATTTGGACCGCGGACGCGGCCTGCATGAGGAGGATTCGGAATTGAATGATATATTGAAACAGATCGAGCAAATCGGCGTGGTGCCGGTTATCGCTATTTCCGATACGGAGAAGGCCGTACCGCTGGCTAAAGCTCTGCTGGCCGGCGGGATCCCGTGCGCGGAGGTTACGTTTCGCACGGCGGAGGGCGAGGAGTGTATACGGCGTATAGCAAAAGAGGTTCCGGAGGTTCTGCTGGGCGCGGGTACGGTGCTGAGAATTGAACAGGTGGAACGGGCTGTTAAAGCCGGCGCCAAATTTATTGTCAGCCCCGGGTTCAACCCAAAGGTTGTACAGTACTGCGTGGATAACGGCATTTTGATGGTTCCCGGCTGTTCCACGCCCTCCGATATGGAAGCGGCGATTGAATTGGGCCTGGATACGGTTAAGTTTTTCCCGGCCGAGCAAGCGGGCGGTCTGGCTTATATCAAAGCGTGCGCCGCGCCGTATACGGGGCTGAAATTTATGCCTACCGGCGGCATAAACGCCGGCAATATAGGCAAATACGCGGCGTTTAACAAAATTACTGCATGCGGCGGCAGTTGGATGGTCAGCAAGGAATTGCTGGGAGCGGGTAATTTTGAGGAAATAACCCGGCTGTGCAAGGAGGCTGTTCAGATCATACGCGACGCGAGGCGTTAAACCAAACCCTCCGGTTAAATCCGGAGGGTTTTTAACAATTTAACAGTTCAGCAGTTTTGATCCAGTGATTCCGTGCGCGCACCTTGCGTCTGCCTGGCGATCAGACCCATCGTTATCCAATAATTTTTAGTTTTGACTGCGCCGATCTGAGCATTCTCCTTTAATTGATCCGACGGCAGGCGATAATCCCCCCGAAGCGACCCCAAATAGATATTGCGTTTCAACTCGTTCCATTGCGCGCGGCTTATCGCGAAAATCTTTCTGTCTGCGGCCCAAGCGATTAGCGGAAGATATTAGCAGAAGGCAAAACACATTTACTGAACACGGTTTTCGGCATGGCTTCGGAGAAGAACATGGCGGTCAGTTTTGTGACGCTGAGCAAGGAAACGCCTATATATAAGCTGCCTCTGCTGTATCAGAAGATTATGCAGAATACATACCTGCCGGGCAGGGTTCAGCCGGGCGTGGATCGTATTTTTGAGAATATATCCCTGAACGCCCCGCTTGCGCAGACTATGTTCGAATACGCGCTGACCGCTCTATTCCCTTCGATATAACGTAAAATGCTGCCATTCTTCCCTTACATACCCGCTTAACTCAGGAAATATTTGAATTGCCACTTCATCCTGCTGCGTAATAAACACGTATAACTCTCTATCTTTAATCATTTGCCTTAATTTGTCTTCATTGGAATAGCGGACTAAAATAACACGGCCGTCCTTCATGTTCTGTTCCATGTCCGCGCCGCCCAACCAGCGGAATATAGTGTAGCTGTAAACTCTCAGGTTCGCGAATTCGTGGTAGGCTATAACCGCGTCGGCGTTTTCAGTCATGCCGCCGCTTATATAATCCTTTACCGCGATGATGTTTTCACGCCTGTCAATGCGGTTATAGCTGAAAAAATTATGAATTTGATAAGCTAAGGTAAATAGCGCGGCCGTCCCCAGCAGCGCGGTTAACGCCGAACGCGCGATAATTTGCGGCCTTGAGCGGCATATTATGAAAAGGTTGTAAAAACCATACGCGATTAGATAATATAAGGGAAGAACCACGATCGCCAGCCTGGACTGCTCCGGGTTTCCGACGCCGGATAGCAGACCCGGCAGCGCGGCGATTCCTAAAAATAACACAGGTACTATGCGTATAGGTTTCTTTTTCACAAAGCCGTGATACAATGACCATATTATCCCCGCGATAAGAATCGGCGCAAGAAATTTGGGATATAAAACATATCAACAGACCAATACGAATCAGCTATAGGGACGTCAAAAAATTGGGCGGGCTTGTTTAAACCCAAAAAATATTTCGCAACGATCCAGATGTTGGAGGTCAATTTAGTCAGAATGAACCCAAGCGGAGTAAGCCCGTCGTGTTCGGCTTTAGCCGCGGCAAATAAAGTTTCGCCCCTGCCGTTAAAGTATATGGCGATCGAATGCTTAAAATCCGTAAACTGAACGCTGACTACCGCTAATACCGCCAGCGTATAGATAATCACCCGCTTTACGCCGATCCTTTTTATATGGATCCATACGCAAATCATCAGAACAATCGGTATGATCCGGGTAATAGAATACCCATATGGCAGTATCGCGGCGGATACGCCGGCAATAAGGGGCAGAAGCAGCCCGTGAACCCATTTGCGGGCGCCCGCTGAAGGCTGGAACAGCAGAGCGGTAAAACATAAAGCGGACAACGTCATTGTTAAACTTAATCCGACTACGCCGCCCGATCTTGTCGGCGACAAATACCATGGCGAAGAAACCAGCAGAGTAATAAACAACAGAGAGAACAGTTTGGAGCGGAATTTATTTAACGTAAAATACGTCAGTATCAGCGCCGGAAACGCCAGCAGAGCCCCAACTATTCTAATGCCGAACAAAGTCAGCCCGAAAAATTTTATGCCAATGAACGAAACCGCGAAAAAAATGGGCGATTTGCCTGCCCAGTCCTGGTTCATGTCCGTCCATAGCCATGTAACGTCGTCCGGATATTTAACGCCGTCCAACGCCAGGTTTACAGACTGAACCACGGCGTTACCGAGAAAATCGTCGAAATACGCCGGATAGGTTCCGATATGAAACACTAAAAGAGTAAATATCAAGGTAAATACAGCGGCAGTCACGAGTTTATGGATATTCAAGCTTTCCCCCCATATAACAGGTAATATAGTACATAATACAGTACATTAAATAATCTGTCAAATTCATGTATAAAATATTGAACAACGCAAAATGTCGATGCGGTACTTGAGCGCAGGAACCGCGCATGATATAATCTAGATTATTTCGCGCGTTTGGAGGGCATAATGGCGCACGATCAACGTAAAATCAGGAATTTTTGTATTATAGCGCATATAGACCACGGAAAATCCACCCTGGCGGACAGGCTGATAGAGAAATCAGGCCTTTTGACGCAGCGCGAAATGCAGGAACAGGTTTTGGACACAATGGATCTGGAACGCGAGCGCGGTATTACGATAAAGGCCCAGGCCGTACGCTTGGTTTACAAGACGGAAAGCGACGGGGAATATATTCTGAACCTGATAGATACCCCCGGCCATGTGGATTTCAATTATGAGGTCTCCCGCAGCCTGGCCGCGTGCGAAGGCGCTGTGCTGGTGGTGGACGCGGCCCAGGGGGTGGAGGCGCAGACCATGGCCAATGTTTATCTGGCGCTGGAGCATAATTTGGAGATTGTGCCGGTGATCAACAAGATAGATCTCCCCAGCGCTGACCCGGACGAGACCGTCAGGGAGATAGAGGATATGATCGGCCTGCCTTCACGGGACGCGCCCCGGATTTCCGCGAAGGCTGACATCAATATTGACGCGGTGTTTGACAGAATTATTTCGGACATACCGGCGCCCGCGGGTAATGAGGACGCCCCGCTTACAGCCATGATCTTTGATAGCGTATATGATTCATATAAAGGCGTTATCGTTTCCGTGCGGATCAGGGACGGTGTGATAAGAAAGGGCGTGAACGCCCTGTTTATGGCGACAAACAAACGGTTTGAAGTAGTCGAGGTCGGTTTTTTCGGCCCGGGTACATTTGTGCCGTGCGAGGAGCTGCGCGCCGGCGACGTGGGTTATATGACAGCCAGTATAAAGAACGTGGCGGACACGCGCATCGGCGATACGCTGACAGAGGCGGGCAGCCCCGCCGTCGAGCCGCTGCCGGGCTATAAAGCGGTAAACCCTATGGTCTACTGCGGCATTTTTCCGGCGGACGGCGCCAAGTACCCCGATCTGCGCGACGCTCTGGAAAAACTGAAACTGAACGACGCGGCTTTGAGCTTTGAGCCCGAAAATTCAACGGCGCTGGGCTTTGGCTTTCGCTGCGGCTTCCTGGGCCTGCTGCATCTGGAGATTATTCAGGAACGCCTGGAGCGGGAGTATAATCTCGATCTGGTTACTACCGCGCCCAGCGTTATATATCGTATTCATCTGACGGACGGCGGCGCGATAGAGCTCTCCAACCCGACGGACATGCCCGATCCCGCCCGAATTGACAGAATAGAGGAACCCATCGTAACGGCGAGCGTTATTCTGCCTGCGGAATATATCGGGCCGATCATGGAACTTTGCCGGCAGCGCAGAGGAGAATACCTGGGCATGGAATATGTGGAGCGGACCAGAGCCGTGCTGAAATATGAACTGCCGCTTAACGAGATTATATACGACTTCTTTGATACGCTGAAATCCCGCAGCAGGGGATACGCTTCGTTTGACTACGAGCTTAAGGGATATAAGGAATCGGAACTGACCAGGCTGGATATTCTGGTGAATCATGAAGCGGTGGACGCGCTGTCATTTGTGGTGCATTCCTCAAGCGCGTACGATCGCGGGCGCAGAATCGCCGAAAAGCTCAAAAAAGAGATACCCAGGCATTTGTTTGAGATTCCCATACAGGCGTGTATCGGCAGTAAAATAATTGCCAGGGAGACAGTCGGCGCCCTGCGTAAGGACGTATTGGCCAAATGTTACGGCGGTGACATTACCCGAAAGAAAAAGCTTCTGGAGAAGCAGAAAGAGGGTAAAAAACGCATGAGGCAAATCGGCGGCGTGGAGGTGCCGCAGGCGGCGTTTATGAGCGTGCTGAAATTGGATGATGAATAGGACCGGGGTATATGTCCATATCCCTTTCTGCCGGAAAAAATGCCTGTACTGTGACTTCCCGTCACAAGCGGGGCGTGACGGGCATTTTGAGGCGTACAAGGACGCGGTTGTTTATGAAATAGATCATTCAGCGGAGCTGCCTGTTTCAGAGATCGATACTGTTTTCTTCGGGGGCGGCACGCCCACGGTAATGCCTCCCATATTTTTGGCGGAGATATTAGAACATATTTTTCAATACGCAGTCGCTCCGGGCGCGGAGATAACCGTTGAGGCCAATCCCGGTTCTGTTGACAGGGAGTCGCTGCGCGTTCTTCGCAAAGCGGGCTTTAATCGGCTAAGCCTTGGCGCCCAGGCCTGGCAGGATCATTTATTGAGACGCATGGGCCGGATCCATAGCGCGGATGATATTGCGCGCGCCTATGAGGCGGCCGCTGCCGCGGATTTTGATAACATTAATCTGGATCTGATGTTTTCGCTGCCGGGGCAGTCTATGGAGGAATGGATCGAAACCCTGCGCATGGCCGCAAGCCTGAACCCCGCGCATATCTCGGCGTACAGCCTTACTGTTGAGGAAGGGACCGTCTTCGGCCGCCTGTTCGGCGAAGGCGGATTGCAGCGGCCCGATGAGGATGAGGATCGCCTCATGTATTATGCCGCCTCCGACATATTAGGGGCGTACGGGTTATATCATTATGAGATCTCAAACTACGCGCTTAAAGGCCGCGAGTGCCGGCATAATATTAAATACTGGAAACGCGCCCCGTATATAGGCTTCGGTACGGACAGTCACAGTTTTTACGATAATACGCGCTGGCGCAATATCCACAGTTTGGAAAAATATCTGTGTATCGCGGAAGGATCAGATATCCGCGAGGAAATTAACCGGGTAACGAAGAAGGAGGCTATGGAGGAAACGATGTTTTTGGGCCTGCGGCTCAATGAAGGTGTGAGTGAGGAGGGTTTCCGCCGCGCGCATGGCGTGGGTTTGTTTGAAATCTATGGGGGGGTGATCCAAAAAATGAGAAATTCCGGATTGATGGAACAGGCCGAAGGCAGGGTGTTTCTTACCGCGAAGGGCCGGGATGTGTCAAATTACGTATTTATTGAATTTTTGATATAATTACTGTTATATTTAAAGAAAGGATGATTCAATTGCCCTTAACGCCAGCGTATATTATCCTGGACGACTATTGGCACCCCAAAGACTCCATTACCCCCGTGCTGCCGTTGATTCTGCGGGACAGCGCATTCTTCCGGGAAATCTTCGAGACGCCGGAAGAATTGCAGAGCAGACTGGCGTCAGGCAAGACGCCCGGCATTATCGTCAACTTTAAGGACGGTATCGCCGATACGCGGATCCCAACGCCGAATTGGTATGACGGCGGCATGTCCGCCGCTCTGCTGAACGCTGTTAAAAACGGCGCGGGCTATCTGGCCGTACACTGCGGCATGGCTAACGTGCCCGAAAGCGGCCCGATTTATACGGAATTGCTGCGCGGCGCTTTTATTTCCCATCCGCCCGCCTGTCCCGTAAAATTCACGCCGCGCCCCGGTCATCCCATAACGGAAGGCGTAAAGCCTTTCGAGACCCATGATGAACACTATGTTGTAAGGGTTCTGACGGATCAGACGGATATTCTGGGATACTCAACGTCGCGGCTCGCCACGAACATAGCGCTTTGGGCCCACGAATACGGGAAGGGCAGGGTATGCGGCGTCACGCCGGGGCATAGGGAGAACACTCTTCTTAACCCCGAATATGTAAAACTTTTAAAGAACGCCGTGAATTGGTGCGCGGGCGGCCGGTAACACTGAAACCTCCGCCCGGGTTTTCGCGCTTCAACGGAGGGATAACGATGCCAATAAAATAATATTAATCCGGTTTTTATGAAAGACGGCGAGTTCTTAATTTTGGTCATGAGTACATTACCGCTGTTATAACGGAGAAGGCGGTCAAGGATTTCGGCGCGGAATTGTTCCTAGATAGGGCAATAAAAAAACCGGACGGGAAAAACGCGAAAGCGTCTGTACCGTCCGGTTTTTCGGTCTGTTATCGGATAAGCTGCAGCACGTTCTGCGGCTGCTGATTGGCCTGCGAGAGCATGGATGTGGCGGCTTGCGAAAGCACGTTGGCCTTGGTCAGGTTCATCATTTCCTTGGCCATGTCTGTATCGCGTATGCGCGATTCGGAGGCGGACAGGTTCTCGGAGGAGATGTCCAGGCTCTTCATCGTGTA
>JAITDJ010000176.1 GCA_031282635.1 Clostridiales bacterium | reverse complement strand
CGTAAGCGGAAAGCCAGCATTAACTTTGCCGTTATTTAAATTCATTACTTGCTCTCATTTTTTGAGAGCCTTTTTTTTGATCTTACTGCGAACATTTGATCTTCGCTGTAGTATTAAGTGAAGGGCGTAATAAAGCTAAAAGTAATTTTCTTAAACTTACCAAAGGGGGATCGTCTCCGCCTCCGGACGATCCGGATCCGGAGAAAAAAGATCCCGTGCCGGATCCCCAGAGTCAGAACAAGCCAAAAACCAATTATAAGCGAATATTCTCATATAATAATATTACTTATACTCTTCGCGGTCTGAAGCGTACTTCAGCCGCTTTGCTGACACCTGTAATCATTTTTGTCTGCGGCGGCTGCACGCCCATCGCCGATCCGTCCGGCTACGTCTACGAAGCCGTGGCGTCCAACCGGCTGCCCGGCGTAACGGTTACGGCGTACAACGGCGGCGCGGGTTCGCCCGCAATATGGGATGCGGGGCAGTACGATCAGGGAAACCCGCTGATCACGGACGAAAAAGGGCTGTACGCCTGGGATGTGCCGTTTGGGCAATGGCAGGTAAAAGCAGAGAAGGCGGGCTATGAGACGGCGTACAGCGAATGGCTGCCGGTGCCTCCGCCGCAGACGGAAGTCAACATCGGCATGGTATCCGCTGCCGCGCCGCTCGTTACCGGCGTCAAGGCGTCGGAATATTATATAAAGATCACGTTTGACAAATATATGGATACGGGTACCCTGACGAAGCAGACAGTCAGGCTATTGGGGTATTCGGGCGGTTTCGATATAGTATTTGCCAACGCGGAGGCAGATCCGGCGAATCCAAGCGCGGTATACGCCAGCGTCGTCCGCCTTGCTCCGAAGGGCGGCAAGTTTCCGTCGGGAGAGGCTCTGAACCTTTCCGTGGAAGCAGGCGTTAAAAGCTACGCGGGCGTGCCCATGGGCGGCGCATATGAAACGCCTGTGACGGTACCGGGCGAACCGGCCGGAAACGGCCCCAGCCCCACGCCTACCTTGGCGCCGCCCCGCGTCGAACCGCCGTACGCAGGGCAGTCGTTTGGGACATCCCCGGCGCAGCCGCCGACACAGCTGCCGCCGTTCAAGCCCCTCGCGGCCGGCGATAAAAATGCCCAGCAAAGAGCCGCAGACGCTCTTTACGCGCTTAAATTGTTTGCCGGCACAGGGACGGACGCGGCGGGCAAACCCATATATGATTTGGACAAAGCGCTGTCGCGCATGGAAGCCCTCGCGTTTGTGATCCGTCTGAAGGGGCTGGAAAAAGAAGCGCAGGTTTTCACAGGGCAAAATCCGTTCACCGATATGCCGGCATGGGGCGATCGGTATGCCGCCTACGCTTTCAGCATCGGGCTGGCCGTCGGGATAAACAGCGCGCATACGCTGTTCGATCCGGGCAGGCCGGTAACAGCGCGCGAGTTTTCCGCTTTTCTGCTGCGCGTGCTGAAGTTTTACGAGAAAGACAGTGATTTCGTGTTTGAGGGCGCGGCTGTAAAAGCGTCTGCGGCGGGCATTCTCCCGGCGGCCGGGGCCATCATGGACGGCGGGCAAAATATCACGCGCGGGAACGCCGCGGTTATGATGCTCAACGCCCTGTTCGCGCAGGAAAACCGCTCCGGCGCAAAGCTGCTGGACAACCTGGTGAAATACGGCACTGTCACTGAAACCGGCGCTCGGGAATTACAAAAACAGTTCCGGAATTAATTGTTCCTCTCCGTGCCGGAAACTGTGACGCCGAACCGGCTTCCTCTCCACGCCGGGGCAATAAACAACGCCGGGGGCTTTTCCGCTCCCGGCGCTGCTGTTTCCGGACGGCGGAGATATCCCCCCCGAACCCGGCTTGATTATTCCGGTATTTCTATAAGTCCAATTAAGGTACACTCTATCCGGCAAATGTAAATACGTTAGGGTTGCTGGGATCAAATCGCCAATATGCTTATTATATGTTATTTTTCAGATTAGATCGATTACAATTGCTATACCTTTACTTTTCCGCTTTAAGGCATGTATAATATTCGAATGGGGCTGCGCCCCGCACCCTAATCGGAATGCGGGAAATTCCCGCTTCCTTCACGCGGGCATACGCCCGCGCGCATTACCGTACCGGAGGGATCGATCAATGAAGATAGGTTTTATCGGTCTGGGCATTATGGGCAAGCACATGGCGAGAAATCTGTTAAAGGCGGGTCATCGCCTTATTGCCTATGATATCGTCAGGCAAAGCGTGGATGAAATCGCTGCCGCGGGAGCGGAAGCCGGAAATTCGCCCCGGCATGCGGCGGAACAGTCCGGCATTGTGATAACCATGCTGCCAAACTCGCCCCAGGTCAAAGAAGTAGTGTGCGGGGCGAACGGCGTGCTGGAAGGCGCGGCGGCCGGCACTATACTGATAGACATGAGTTCCATCGCGCCGCAGGCTTCCCGCGAGATCTGCGCGGCCTGCGAGGCAAAGGGTGTGATAATGCTGGACGCGCCGGTATCCGGAGGCGAGCCCAAGGCGGCGGACGGCAGCCTGTCTATTATGGTTGGCGGGCGGAAGGATATTTTTGATCAAGTAAAAGACGGCATACTCGGCAAAGTGGGCGCTTCGGCTGTTTACTGCGGGGAAATAGGCTCCGGCAACGCTGCGAAGCTGGTAAACCAGATTATTGTGGCGTGTAACATCGCCGCCTGCGCGGAAGCGTTTACGCTGGCTAAAAAGTCGGGCGTGGATCCAAAGGTGGTGTTCGAGGCGATAAAGGGCGGCTTGGCGGGTTCCGCCGTTATGAGCGCGAAACTCCCGATGATGCTGGAGCGGGGCTATAAGCCCGGTTTTAAAATCGATCTGCATATAAAAGATCTGAGCAACGCTGTTGACACCGGCCACAGCACGGGTTCACCCCTGCCTTTGACCGCGATGGTTATGGAAATGCTTCAAACCGTCCATGCCGGCGGAGGCGGCCAGAACGATCACAGCGCACTGGCGAAGTATTATGAACTGCTGTCAGGCGTAAGCATAGGCGATTGACAAAAGCGCCTTCTGATCCGGTACCTTGTGATAAACGAAAAAGAGATATACAAACATTTCGGCGACGACATATCCGGCGAGACGTTTTGTCTTGTTGATAAACCACACCCAAAGCGCATTACGTTGATATCGTCAATCATTTCGCGTATGGTGTCCACTACCCTATGGATTGATTTGTTAAAGCGTCCTGTTTCATCCTGGGAATTTATATCCGTATTTACGCTCAAATTACCATCAGCCACATTGTCCATGTCCTTCGACAAACCGACGATCGGTCTGCTGATCTTAGTGGTTATAAAAAGCAAAAGCAAAATGGCGGCAATAAGCCCGACCGCGCCGATCAAAATCGACTCAAAGATAAAAGCGTTTGCCGCCGCCAACATATCCATTTGCGATCTGGCGACAGAAATTATGGCGAACGCTTCATTGTCAGCGTTTAGCAGCGGCAGATAAAATGTTTTATGCCGTATTCCTAAAATCGACGCTTCACCGAAATATTCCTGTTTACTTTCAAGCACAATGTTCGCTATTTCAGGGTCAAGCTGTGAATCTACAGCGCGCCGCCCGTTTTCCGCAATAGTTGTAGAAACTCGTATACGGCCTTGAAAAACAGTTGCTTCGGTTCCATATATATCCCTTAATTCATCAACAAAAGAATCCACGTCAAACCGTATACCCGCCGAAATAACGCCGATAATAGTTCCATTCCCGTCATATACAGGCGCGCCTGTGCGCATGGCAACCCTTATTGATGTTCCTGATTCAAAATATGTCTCCGTATTGCCTTTAAGCGCTCTTTGAACATTGTGCTGATTAGCGACCGAATCTCCAAAATTGTCAGGCTCGTAAGTCCTTGCCAGTACAATTCCTTCACCGTCGGTTATTGTGAAGTAATCCGCCCCGGACATATCCGCGACAGGGATCAAAAGCCTCAACAGTTCATCCGTCTTGCGGTTGCCTATCGCGTCAATAACTCTTATGTCCGATGCCACTGTCTCAGCAGCGGCCTTCGTTTCGCTTTGCATATTGTTGAGGCGATCCTTTAGATTGTTGATACTTGATTCCATCTCCTCGGTAAGTACGGCGTCACTGTAGCTTAGAAATTTTACTGATGAGTAAACAGAAAGAACCACTACCAAAACAGTCACAACTAAAATTGCCGGAAATATGATTTTACCTTTGAAACTTTTTTTGAACATATTATTCCCTCCGTGGTTTTCCATTAATAAGCCGCTTATTTATTCCGCCACGATGGACTTTTGGCGTATATTGCCTGCAGCCGTGAGCGTATTCCAAATATAATATGCTCATTTGACTTCATCAATACTCTTTGCTAAAATAGGGTAGGAAGAGCAGACATTTCAAGGCTCGGCAGGCTATTGAGATAAATTATCACCGTATATGATCTGCTTTTCTGCTTCCGCATCCGCACAGCGCGGGCGCTCTGCAAAGGCAGGGAAAAATTCAAATTACACTTAATGGAGGTCATCAAAACATGCGTAAAACACTCAGTCTCTTGCTTACGGTCAGTATGCTCTTTATGGTCGCTTGCGGCGGCGCCCCGTCGGCCACCAGTACTCCGGAACAGTCATCAGACAGCGGGCAGTCATCAGACGGCGGGCAGCCCTCTGAAGCCCCCGCGGACGCCGAAGCAGATAAAGGAATAAAAATCGGCATCGTGACCGGTTCCGTTTCTCAGTCCGAAGACGACCGCCGGGGCGCCGAGGCGTTCCAAGCCAAGTATGGCGAGGATATGGTTACGCTTGCCATCTATCCCGACAACTTCACCGACGAGCTGGAAACTACCATCCAGACCATCGTCAACCTTTCCGACGACCCGCAGACGAAGGCCATCATCATGAACCAGGCGGTTCCCGGCACCACCGAGGCATTCCGCCAAATCAAGGAACGCCGCCCGGATATCCTCTGCATTGCCGGCGAATCCCATGAGGATTTGCCCGAGATCGGCAGCGCCGCCGACCTTGTTGTCAATAACGATTTTGTGGCCCGCGGCTACTTGATGATCCGCACAGCCCATGAATTGGGGTGCGACACTTTCGTACATATCTCTTTCCCACGCCATATGGCTTATGAAACGATGAGCCGCCGTGTCGCCATTATGAGGGCCGCGTGCGAAGAGTTCGGCATGGAATTCGTCCTTGAGACCGCTCCCGATCCGACTACTGACGTAGGCGTTGCCGGCGCTCAAGCCTATATCCTTGAAAAAGTTCCCGAGTGGGTGGATAAATACGGCGTGAACGCCGCATACTTCTGCACTAACGACGCCCACACCGAACCTCTGCTCAAGCAGCTTTTGGAGTATGGCGGCTTCTTTATTGAGGCTGACCTGCCATCTCCGCTCATGGGTTACCCTGGCGCGCTGGGCATTGACCTGACTGCCGAAGCCGGCGACTTTGATAAAATCCTTGCAAAGGTTGAGGCTGCCGTAGTGGAAAAGGGCGGCGCAGGCAAATTCGGCACATGGGCTTATTCTTATGGCTACATCACCACCGCCGGGCTTGCTCAACACGCACTGAACGTGATTAACGGCGAGAGTGAACTGACGAATCTCAAAGATATCGCCAAAATCGCTGAGGCATATGGTGAATTCTCCCCCGCCGCCAAGTGGAACGGTTCCAATTATACCAATGTGGAAACGGGCGTAAAGCTGGACAACGTATTCCTTATTTATCAGGATACTTACATTATGGGCGCTCCCGGCTACTATATGGGCTCTACCGATATTGAGGTGCCGGAAAAATACTTCACCATTAAGTAAGGCCCTTTGAATCACTGAGTTTTGATCCTTGGGGGGGAGGGGGAACCTCCCCCCTTTTAATCATGTGGACGAGGCGTAAATATGAACAATGAGATACCATTATTGGAAATACGCAAGGTCAAGAAGGATTTTTTCGGCAATCGGGTTCTGAATGATATTAACTTTACTCTCAAAAAAGGGGGAATCCTGGGCCTTGTTGGCGAGAACGGCGCCGGCAAAAGTACTTTGATGAAGATCCTCTTTGGTATGAACGTCATCCGCGAGACCGGCGGATATGAGGGGGATATCCTGATAAATGGCGAGGAGGTCAACTTCCTTACGCCATTTGACGCTCTGGAGGCAGGCATTGGCATGGTGCATCAGGAATTTTCTCTGATCCCCGGTTTTACGGCCACGGAAAACATCCTGCTCAATCGGGAGCCCCTTAAGAAGAACGTGCTCTCCGAAATATTCGGGGATAGGCTTAACAAGCTTGACGCGAGCGCGATGAATAGGCAGTCTGAGCGCGCCATCGGCAAAATGAGCGTCCATATTGACGCCAAAATGGTAATTAGCAGCATGCCGGTGGGACATAAGCAGTTTACCGAAATTGCCCGGGAACTCAGCAAGGAGCAGCTAAAACTACTCATCCTGGATGAACCCACCGCAGTCCTCACAGAAAAGGAGGCGGCCGCTTTGCTGGATTCTATCCGCAGCATGGCGGCGCAGGGCATCGCCGTTATATTCATCACCCATCGGCTCCACGAAATCCTCGCGGTGTGCGACAGGGTCGTCGTTATGCGCGATGGCGCGGTCGTGCGGGATGTTCCCGCAAAGGACGCCGACGTGCAAAAAATAACAAGGTGGATGGTGGGCAGGAGTGTCCAATCACCCCGCGCGGATGTAAAGATCAGCCTGAACAAAAAAAGTATTCTGTCTATTCGCAAGCTTTGGGTAGACATGCCCGGCGAGGCTGTGCGAAATGTTGATATTGACGTTATGGAGGGCGAGATTCTGGGCATTGGCGGGCTTGCCGGCCAAGGTAAGCTAGGCATACCCAACGGTGTTATGGGGCTTTACCATGCGGGAGGCACGGTAGAATTCGACCGGCAGCCCATCCCCCTCGACAGCCCGCGGAAATGCCTGGACTGCTCGCTGGCTTTTGTCTCCGAAGACAGGCGCGGCGTCGGGCTTCTTCTGGACGAAACGCTGGAATGGAATATCGCGTTCCCGGCTATGCAAATTCAGAATAAATTCCTCAAGAAATACTTTGGGGGGCTTATAAGCTGGAGGGATGAAAAGGCGATACGCGAGATTACGAAAAAGTATATCAACGAGCTTCAAATCAAATGCACCAGTACGAAGCAAAAGGCGAAAGAGCTTTCCGGCGGCAACCAGCAGAAAGTGTGCCTGGCTAAGGCATTTACCTTACAGCCTAAATTCCTGTTTGTATCAGAGCCTACCCGCGGCATCGACGTAGGCGCAAAATCTCTGGTTCTCAACGCGCTGCGTAAGTTCAATAGAGAAAACGGCGTCACAATCATGATGATATCTTCCGAGCTTGAGGAGCTGCGGATGATCTGTGATCGTATCGCCATTGTATCGGGCGGGAAGATAGCGGGTATTTTACCGGCGACCGAATCCTCGGAAAGCTTTGGCCTGCTGATGGTCAGCCAAGTTATATAGGAGGGCGACATGGATAAAACAGGCAATGAAACAACCATCGGAATTAATACGAAATTTCTGGAACTTGTACGCGGCTTTGGCTTGCCCAGGTTCATTATCGCCGGCTTCCTTCTTATACTATTTATTATGGCGCCGTTCGTCGGGGCGGACTTCACGACACAGATTACCAACACCATCAATCGCTTTAGTTGGAACGCGATTATGGTGCTTGCTATGGTACCTATGGTGCATTCTGGCTGCGGGCTGAATTTTGGACTTCCTCTTGGCATCATCTCCGGCTTGCTGGGAGCCACGTTGTCTATCGAGTTTGGCTTTACTGGAGCAATGAGCTTTGTTATGGCGGCGGTGATAGCGACCCCCTTTGCCCTGCTGCTGGGCGGCGGCTATGGCTGGCTTCTAAACAAGATAAAGGGCGGGGAAATGATGATTGCCACTTATGTGGGGTTTTCTTCCGTTTCTCTTATGTGTATGATGTGGCTACTGCTGCCGTATCGCAGCCCCACTATGGTTTGGGGGATGGCTGGCAAGGGGTTGCGCACTACGATTTCGCTGGAGGGATTTTACGATAAGGTCTTGGCCAACTTTTTGAGAATTGATATCGGCAACCTGTCCATTCCGGTTGGAAGCCTT
>JAITDJ010000027.1 GCA_031282635.1 Clostridiales bacterium | reverse complement strand
ATTGAAATAGATTATATAGGACAGACTTTATTTCCACAGACGAAAATAATTGGAGGGGAGGCAATGTCAAATAGGTAAGCTGGTAATATAGCTCCAAAACAATGATTTAGCAATATATTAAATTTGAGTAAGGCAATATTTTGTTTGATTATATATGAATCTGAGTACGAAATAATCAGCAAAATTACGTTTTTGCCTGTTGTCTACCAATTTGACTATTTGACATTGGGGTCGCGGGTAGTTCACATGATTACCGTCGTCCTCTAATTTTAATTTCATCTTCCCAAAATTCAATGTCCATTTCCTTGGCTTTACGCATCGCTTCTTCCCTGAAACGAATTGGGATACAAATATACATTTGTTTTTTTCCGCCGAAATACTATCCATGTACCCGGTAGTCATGATATTCATAATCCTTGCGGGTCTCGTCATACTCAAACTCGGAATTAGGGAGCCATTCTGTCAATATACTGTGCCATGCTGCCCGTATGGTTTGTTCGAGTTGGTTATCCGAGGTTGTGAAATTCTTAAAAAAGGTATAATTAGCTATATTTTTTTTAAGAAATCTCTTTGCAATAATCCTGCATACAATTTTAGTCAAGCCCTTTATCAGAGCTGTACTAAATCAAGCAAGGTTTATTATTACAGGACAAAACCAGTGTCCGCTATCCCCTCGGCAAACGCCCCGGGGAATACTTTGCGCAATATAAGCGACACATACAGTTTTACCCAGCGGATGATTGACCACTGGAACCGCATACTATATTCAGTTTTCAAGGTGCATACCGTATCTGCCTTTGTGTATATTGGGAATACCCAGATACTACACTAATTAGTTGCAGACATGTATCTATATTTTATCTAAAATTCGTAAAATGTCAATAGTATATAATTTATATAAAATATTAACATGATTTTACTATTTTTTAGGTTTTACATGACTATAAAAAACGGACTTTTGATATACCCTTCATCCAAAAGTTTTTCTAATGGGTAAATATTAATGAATTCTTTCCGCGGCAGTTCACCGAAAGTATACCCTTTGATGGGCAACACGGTCATGGTGTCCAACGGGCGGATTGCGTCCATACAGCGGATACCAAAACCTAAACCTCGTCTGTCTTATCAAGCAACGTGTCTCGTCTACTACTGTTTACAATAAAATGAATTCCTAATACTTCTTGTCGGCAAACGTTTGTTTGCGGTAAAAAAACTTCCGGGAATTAGAGATAAAACATATTGACAATCCGCATGTCACACATTATAATTCTTTCATTATTAAATTAATGGGCTGTCGCCAAGCGGTAAGGCAATGGACTCTGACTCCATCATCCGTAGGTTCGAATCCTACCAGCCTAGATTTACTTAAATGACTATTCTCGCCTCTATATGATTGTTATTGCAAAGATATTATATACTTTGGAAGGATACTCTGAAAAAAACAAAGTTCGCTACAGGTTCCCCAGATATACATATTTCAAATATTTCTCCGCAATGTCCCGCAGCCGGTACATTGTTTTCGCTTCTGTCGGCTGTTTACGCGCATATTTATATTGCGGAAAAAAACGGCTTAAATGCAGCGGCAGGCCGGGGTTTACGCTGGACAGAAACCGGGCCGTTTCTTCCATTTCCTCATCCGAATCATTTTCGCCCGGAATTATTAACGCGGTTACCTCAACATGACATCGACCGGCGGCCGAACGAATATTGCGCTTCACCGTATCCAAATCGCCGCCCAGCTTATCCCTGTAAAACGAGGCCGAGCCCTTAAGATCTATATTAAACGCGTCGATAAGGGGCAATATCATATTAAAAGGCTCATCGCTGACGCAGCCATTGGTTACAACGACGTTTTTCAGCCCTTTGGCATGAATCAGTTCCGCGCAGTCACACACGTATTCGTAGGCAATCAGCGGTTCGTTATACGTATAAGCGACGCCCAGGTTATTGCCGTTTCGCGCGTATTTTTCCGCCAAGGCGGCAATTTCTTCCGGCGCGGCGTAGAAAGTTTCAGGTTTTTGTATGGATATGCTGTAGTTCTGGCAGAACGGACAGTGAAAATTACAGCCGTATAAACCGATCGAAAATATAAAGCCGCCGGGATGGAAGCGCTTCAGCGGCTTTTTTTCAATTGGATCTATGGACGCGCCGGTTATCATACCGTAACTTTCGGCGGCAATCACGCCGTTCAGGGCCCTTCGCGCCTTACAAACACCCAACGCGCCGTCGCGCAATTCACAGCCCCATGGGCAGAGCCTGCATTTCACGCTCTCGGGCGTCTGTTCATAAAACATCGCTTCCCTCTTATTCATGCCGGGTTACCTCAAACCGCCGCAATAAAATCTTTTCATTGTCGTTTATGCCTGCTTTGCGCCGCGCAATGGCTATCTGCTCATCAACTGTATCTATGCCTTCCAGATTAGGGAGCAGCAGCCCGCGCTTCCTTCCGCCGCTTACGATTACGCCGTATCGCTTTACATCTAATTCATCCGGGGCGTCTATGTCCTCCGCGTCCCCGAGAATATCGACTTTATACGTAAGCCATGGCAATTCCTCCGTCGTAACGGGCTCAAAGCGATTGTCACGCAGGCCGGCGGACACGGCGTTCTGGATGATTTCATCCGCTATGCTTTCGGTCGAGGCCGATATGGTACCTACGCATCCTCTCAGCTGGCCGTTTTTATGCAGTGATACAAACGCGCCGGCTCTGCCGCCGCGCATTTCATCCGGGAGTTTCTCCAGCTCATCGGCGCTCAGTTTCAATTCAGCGCCGGTTTTAACGGTATATTCCAATGACCTGCGGGCCAGGGCGCGATACGCGTCTTCTGTATTCTTTGCCTCTTTTGCGGATTCCAGCATCTGCCCAGCGTATATCTCGCCAAAATCGCGCGACGCGTCCGGCCCCTCGGGGTAAAACGAAACCACAGCGTAACCGACCCCGAAAGGCCCCTCATAGGACAACAGTTTCGCGTTCAGCGCCCTCTTGTCAAAACACCCGGCCATAATCAGATACGAGCGGTATCCGCAGTCGGCGGCCCGTCCATGCAATTTTTCAGAGACGTTAAACAGCGCCATAAAATCCGCGCGGCCCAGCGCGCGCGTTATATAAGCGTCATACTCCGGCCCCTCTTCCGCGAACCCATAAGGCCCGTCCGTCTTCAGCTTGTGCGACAAATCGCCGCTGGCGATAAGCACAGCCCGCCTGTTCTCATCTTTTACAGCCTGCGCGACGCACTGCCCAAATCGGTAATGAGCCAGCGGCGCCATGCCGGACTGAGAAATCCGCGCGCATTTATAATCCGTGTAAGCCTTGTCAATAAACCACATCGGAACCATTACGCCGTGATCCAGCCGGTTGTCCTTTTCCCCTATTGTACCTGCGTAAATACCGGCCTGCGCGGCGCGTTTCTCTATAGCCGACACCAGAGGCCTGTCATATCCTTTTTGAAGCGCGGCGTCTTTCGCGCCGAACGCGCCGAAATCGCCTTTGGCCGATCCGCCAGGAGAAATATGGAAATAATCGGCATAGGATGTATTGTGCGGGGTAACAAAAATTACGGTATCCGGTCTTAAGGCGGCTATCTCCGCGGCGGCTTGCTCAAAAGCCTTCAGCGTCTTTTCAATTTCCTTTTCACGTCCGCGCCCTACGCGATCTACGGCCAGCGGCGGGTGCGGCATTGCAAATGCGGCTAACAATTGGGTTCCTCCTTGGCTTTATTTATGCAACTATTATACACCTAACCATGAATTTTAAAAGCGGCGTCCTGGGCATAATATATAGAGACGCTAAAGCGAACTTCAGCCGCAATGGTGGGGGCCGCGCCCCAAACCCTGCCGGGAAACCGGCTCCTGGATTATGGAGGAAGAACAATGGCAAAGCCTTTATCGCTGACACCAAATGAAAAGCTGCTGTTCGACGAGCTGACAAACAATATACAGCGTTTGCGGAAACACAGCGTTAAGGAATCAGATGAAATCTTATTGTGTCTCGCCGCAAAAGCGCACGAACTTCACATGTCGCTGAAGATGCACGGGCAAGAACCGACGTACCACAGTTTCATCCTAAAAAACCGGGAATTTCCCGTTGAAGAGGTCACGTTTTTCAGGCATATTCATCCTATTGAGGATTTATTGGCGTTTATACAAGATCCAGACGCTAACAATGAGACCGGCGGCTTGCACATAGGGTCAGCGTTTATTTTTCCTATTTACGTAAGTAAACAGCGTCGTTATAATAAATACAAATGAGATCTGGAAAGCGACGTCTGAAGGGGCGTCCGAGCGGGAGATTCAACAGGCCCTTAACACTGTAGCCAAATGGATCTCCGAATGTGAAAAATCCAAGCCGCGCCTTGCGCTGATAACAGAATCATAAAAATAATATAGGTAGTGATCATCTTGCGAATATCCGTGATAGGCCTGGGTAGTTGGGGCGTCGCGCTGGCGGGGCTGCTGTACGATAACGGGCACGAGGTTGCAATATGGGGCCGCAGCCCGGAAAAAGTCGTGGAAGCAAGGACTAAAAGAAGATGCAGTTATCTGCCGGATTACGAACTGAATAAAAATATAATGGTGACCGATCAGCTTAATGAAGCGGCTAAACGCGCCGAAATGATTGTAATATCCACGGCAAGCGCCGGCGTGAGGAGCACTTCCCGCGGGCTGGCTGACCTTATAAACAAAAACGCGGTCGTTGTCAGCGCGGCAAAAGGCATTGATCCGAACACTCTGGAAACCATGACAACCGTAATAGAGAGCGAAATCCCCGGCGTCATGACCGCCGCGTTATCCGGCCCCAGCCACGCGGAAGAGGTGGCGGCCGGCCTGCCCGCCACCTGTGTGGCCGCGTCGCGCGCTGCAGACGCGGCAAAGTTTGTCCAGGACGCTTTCATGAGCGAGCGTTTTAGGGTCTATACCAGCGAGGATCCGCTGGGTGTGGAACTCGGCGGCGCGCTGAAAAATGTTATCGCCCTGGCAGCGGGTATTTCAGATGGTATGGCGTTCGGCGACAATGCCAAAGCGGCGCTTATGACGCGCGGCATTGCCGAGATCGCCCGGCTGGGAAGCGCTATGGGCGCGGATTTGCTCACCTTTTCAGGCCTTTCGGGCATAGGCGATTTAATAGTCACATGCGAAAGCATGCACTCACGAAACCGTCGCGCCGGGATTCTGATAGGCAGGGGGAAGACGCTGGAGGAAACGCTGCAGGAGGTGCGTACGGTTGTGGAAGGCGTAAACACGGCAAAGGCCGCTTACGCGTTAGCGGATATGTATAATGTAGACATGCCCATTACACACGAGATTTACAACACGCTGTTTACAGGCAAAAGTCCTTCTGACGCGGTTTCGGACCTGATGGGAAGGAATAGAAAATCAGAGCGGAACTGGAGATTGAATATTCTCTGAATTATAACGCCAGCGCCCCATAAGGCTGTTCATCCAACTGAATACATCCATGTCGTAAACGCTATTTAAATTATCCGGGGTCAATACCTCGTCAATAGATCCGAAAGCCTTGGCCTCCCCCCTGTCCAAAAGCAGCGCGCGCGTTCCAAAGGTCATTGCCAGGCTTAGATCGTGTACAACCGATACAATAGCTCTGCCGGGCGTTTCAAGCCACTCCTTCAGCAGTGTGAAAATCTGTTTCTGGTAAACCAAATCAAGATGATTCGAAGGCTCGTCCAACAACAGCAGGGCCGGGTTCTGCGCCAGCAGCTGCGCTAAAAACACACGCTGCCGCTCGCCGCCTGAAAGCGTCAGCGCGGATTGTTTAAGAAGCGGCCGCACGCCGGTCATATCTATAGCTTTTGATATGTGAAGATTATCGTCTTCGGTTTGGCGGGAGAAAATACCCGGAGCGTACGCGTACCGCCCCAGCCGGATTATTTCCCACGCCGTGAACGCGTACCCGATCAGATTCATCTGCGACAGCACGCCCATTGCGCGCGCGCGTTCATACGGCTTATACGCCTTAATATCCATGCCGCGCAGTATTACTTTGCCCTCGTATGGCACGCCGGCCGAAGCGGCGTTTATTATAGTGCTTTTACCCGCCCCGTTCGGTCCGGCGATCATAAGCCACTGGCCTTCCTCTACAGTAAAATTGATATTATTTACAATTAGCCGGCGGTCGAACCGCACCGTCAGTCCAATAACCTCAAGCATGGCCGGCCCTCCTGGATTTGTAAAAGATATAAATAAACAGCAAGGCCCCCGTAAACGACGTGACAACCCCGATTGGCAGTTCCAATGGGTTCAGCGCGATCCTTGCCGCCAAATCAGCCAGCATTAAAAAAACCGCCCCGCCGAACATACAGGCGGGCAGCAGGCGCCTATGGTTCGGGCCGCTGATCATGCGGATCATATGCGGGGTTACCAGCCCGACGAAGCCAATTGTACCGCCGATAGACACGCATATGCCGATCAACGCGGAAACTGCAATCAGTATAATCAGCTTTACGCGTTCCACATTAATCCCTATGTGCCGCGCATTGTTCTCCCCAATGGCGAAAGCGTTCAGTTCACGGGCGCGCGCCATTATAACGCCGCCGCAAACAAGCAGCGCAGCCGACAGAACAGACGCGCTGTCATACCCGCTGCCCGACAGGCTGCCCATGGTCCAAAAGGTGATCTGCCTGATTTTATCAGATGCCAAAATGGTTATAAACGTTATGATACTGGATACGAACATGGAGTATATTACCCCGATTAATATGATAGTATTAGTGGAAAGGGAAAAATCCAGCCGATACGCCAGGCTGAGGATCAACAGCAGCGATATAAAGGCGGACGCCATGGCGCAGATTGCCGTACCCGCCAACGGCAGGCCCGGAATGGAAATACCAAACGCTATGGCCATAACAGCGCCCAGCGACGCGCCCGACGAAACGCCCAGCGTGGCGCCGTCCGCCAGGGGGTTGCGCAGAAGCCCCTGCATAGCTCCTCCGCAGACAGACAGCGACGCCCCTGTGAGCGCGACGCAAATAACGCGCGGCAGCCGGACAGAAAACACAATAGAATACGCCGGGTTATCCGTACGCGCGGGCGCCTCAGACTGCCATATCATAGTTATTATGTCCGCCGGGGATATCCGTACGCTGCCTGCGGCGACGCAGAGCGTAAAGACCGCCAGCGTGACCGCCGAGAATATCACCAGTGTTAATGGCATAAAGCCTTCGCGTTCCCCGCTCATTCAGGTTTTGCTCTGTGTGCGGCGACAAAATCGTTCAGCAGCTCTGCTCCCTCCGCCAAACGGTATGAAGGACGTGACAGTTCATTGCCCGACAAGTTAAGTACCGCCTTATTTCGGACGGCTTCAACATTTTCCCAACCGGGCCGCCCCAAAATTTCCTCGTCGGGCTGTAAACCCTGGCCGGAATACATACCGACGGTGACGATATAGTCCGGGTTTCGGGCAATCACCTGCTCTTCTGATATTTCCCCCCATCCGGACACGTCGGCAAAACAATTCGTAAGGCCCAGCATTTCCGCGACCTCGTTCATGAACGTGCCGTCGCCGGCTGCCCACAGTCCATATGCCAGCGGCGACACCTCGAAATATATGGTTTTGCCTTTATTGGCTTCCGCGTTCACGGATACGGCTGCAAAACTGGATTTCATGTTTTCAATCAGCTCTTCGGATCTGCTTTGCCTGCCTGTCAGATTTCCGATCAACTGTATAGCGGTATAGACGCCTTCAATATCCTGCGCGTCCGAAACGACGGATTGAATGCCGGCGTTTTCCAAAGGCTCAAGCTGCTCCGTGCTCTGCGCCATCGCAGCCATAAGCAATACCTGAGGCTTGAGCGCGATGATTTGTTCCAGATTGGTTTCCATGCCGGACTGAACCGCCGGCGCATCCAGTACTTCCGCAGGATAATCACAGTACTCACCCCGTCCGACCAGCAACTCGCCCGCCCCGAGAGCATATAGGATCTCGCAGTCAGCCGCTGTCAGCGCGACAATACGTGCGGCGGGCGCCGATAGAGTAACAGCGCGGCCTTTCATATCGGTTACGGTAACAGGCCCCGCGGATTGCTCCGGCATTGCGGAACTTTGCGCCGCGTATTCGTCCTGCTCTTGCGCCGCAGATGTTTGCGGCGGCGCGACGGTGTTTGAACTCACGCCCCGGGAGCATCCCGCAGCTAAAGCAAGGCAAATCAGTAACGCAATAATTTTTCGTATCATCCTGCCAGCTCCACTCTGTGTTTTTACAAACTAAAAACGCCCATTCCAGCAAGCGTTTGATGATGCGCTTGGGGTATTTGCCTGAATTATAACAGCCATACAAACATAAAGCAAACATGTAATACTGTCCCAGCCATAACAAATAGATGAAATATCTCGTGGAAGCCGAAGAATTGGTTTATAAGCCTGGGGCGCTTCAGCACGTATATTACCGCGCCCGCGCTGTACATCAGCCCGCCGGCCAGCAGGCATAATAAACCGCCCGGCGCTATATTGCGGAGCATAGGTTTAACGGCGACTATCACAAACCAGCCCATAAGCAAATAAATCAGTGTATACAGCCATCTCGGAGAGTTTATCCATAGAATTTTCATAATGCACCCGACAGCTGCGAGACTCCACACCACGGACAATATGCTGACGCTCCACGCCCCTTTTAGGGCAATGAGGCAAATAGGGGTGTATGTGCCCGCGATTAAAACAAAAATCATGGAATGATCTATTTTCTTCAGACATAATTCCACTTTTTCGCTGGCCCTTACGGCGTGGTATATGCCTGAAGCCGCGTACAGCATAATAAGAGACGCCCCAAATATCGAAAAGGATACTATTTTCACCGGTGAATGCAGCCAAGCGGACAGAGCGATCATAACACCGGTAAGGGGTACGGCCAGTACAGCGAATAATGTGTGCGTTATAGAACTGACGGGTTCTTTAATGGCGCGCATAGAAAACGCCTCCTCATATTTTTGAGTATTGTAACACAAATTAGATTACAGTGTATAGACATAAATTAGATTACAGTGTATAGACATAATCCGTCGAACGTTGTAAAATATTAAAGATTATCCGGCGGCATTCAAGAAGGAAACGGTGGTAAAAGGCGCACGGAATAGAAAAATATTATGTATTGGGAGTGAACGCTATGAACGACGAGGGCGGCGGAACAAAAAATAAGGCGGACGTAAGAGCCTGTCTGGAAAACTTTAAAGGCGTCCGGATATATCTCATTCCCCTCGCCCTGCTGGCAGCGGTCGTTTTATTACGATCTGACGTTTTATCGTACATAAAATGGTGGCTTGCGCTGCTTGGGCTTGGGTTGATCTTCTTTCCGCTGACTGCGCTCATATTTAGAAACTTTAATACAAAGGGCTATATTCTCGCGAAAGTAATCGGATTGGCTGTCAGCGGATATTCTATATGGTTTTTGGCTTCGTTTAGAATACTGCCGTTTAGATTATGGGCTGTGTATTTAATATTAGCGCTGTTTCTGGCCCTCAATTGTTTTATAGCCAAAAAAAGCAAAGTATACAGCGCTGTGTTTACCGATAAGAATTTTTTGAGAAAAATGTTTCCGCTGGAAGCCCTGTTTATGGTTTTGCTGGCTTATTGGTCGTACTTGAGGGGGTTAAGGCCGGATATCAACAATACTTTGGAAATGTTTATGGATTTCGGCTTTATGAATTCGGTTTTGAGAAGCGATTATTTTCCGCCTTTGGATATGTGGTTCGCGCGTGAGCCCATCAACTATTATTACTTAGGCCAGTATTTTTCAGGCTATCTCACAAAGATAAGCGGCGTCGATTCCGCTGTCGCCTATAATCTGATGATAGCGACTTTATTCTCCGTGTCTTTTATGGAAGCGTTCTCCATCGGGCAGATGCTGCTTCAGATTTTCAGGGAAAATACTCACATTGAACTCCATAAATGCGCCGATACCGTTTGCGGACTGCTTTCGGGCGCTCTGGTCTGTTTAAGCGGCAGCCTTCATACTATTATTTACGCTTGGATTGTCAGAGAGCCGAACTCGTTCGGCTCAACAGATTATTGGTTTCCCGACGCGACGCGGTACATTGGTTTTAACCCGCCTGTGCCCAATGACGAAACAATTCATGAATTTCCTTTGTATTCCTTTATTGTATCCGATTTGCATGCGCATGTAATAAATATGATTTTTGTTTTAACCGTCATCGCCGCGGCTGCAGCCGTTTGTGCGGGGATCATGGCAAAACTTAAAGAAAACCGAAAAACAGACGATTTGCCGAAATCCGGATGGTTAACGGTATATTACCGGCTTACCGAATACTGTCCTCTGCCGGCATTTTTGCTAATCATATTCCTGATCGGTCTGTTCCCGGCCGCAAATTTTTGGGATTTTCCCATTTATCTTGTGGTAACCGCGGGTTTATACTTTTACGCGAACTTAAAACGCTACGATTATAAAATAAAATCTGTCGCGATAACCGCGGCGATGGTGATTATCACCGGATTAGCCGCTTACGCCGTCGTGTATCTTCCGTTTCAGACGCGTTTTGACCCGATCTCTACGGAAATCAAAACGGTGACTGCCGGTTCCAGGCTTTATCAGCTGTTGGTTTTGTACGGCTATCAAGCTTGTTTCTTTGTAATGCTTCTTGTGGAGGGCCTGCTGGCCCGCAAAGCGGCTGTCTTTTATGGCGTCCCCAAAAAGGCCGCGCCTCATAAAAAGGCAAAGTATAACGATAAGCTCGAACAGAAAGAATCCGATTTTTTTTATATACCGGCGCGCGATCGTCAAAGACCTGTCTTTTGGGATTTTATTGAAAAATTGAATCCCGCGGACGCTATTGTCCTCATTTTGTTTGTCTGCGCGTTCGGTCTTATCATTATACCGGAAATCATATATGTGAAAGATATCTATCCGGGCGCTCCGAGGGCCAATACTATGTTTAAGCTCTGCTATCAGGCTTTTATTATGCTGGCGCTTGGCGTGGGTTACACCTACCCCAGATTGTACTTAACCAGGGTAAAAGGCAGCGGCAGGACATCTTTCCAGCACGCGGCCGCGGTCTTTCTCCTGTTTTGCGCGTTTTTGTATCCGTTTTACGCCGTTGGAGGCTGGTACGGCAGCCAGCATTTTTCCAACTATAAGGGATTGGACGGCATCAAATATATGCCGGACTATGAAGAAAAATTGGGTGAAGACGCGCTTAATGAAGCGGGTGAGGTTACCGAGGCGGCGCCTTTTGTGAGATTGTTTGAAGACGATTATGATATTGTGGGGTATATCAGAAAAAATGTGAAAGGCCAGCCGACCATCGCCGAGGCGAATGACCGGGCGTATACCAGGTTCGGCCGCATCGCGTCCTATACCGGCCTGCCTGATATATTCAATTGGTATTCGCATCAGCAGCTGTGGCGTGGTGAGCATTTCGAGGCGTTTAACGAACGTGTGAACGATGTGGCCGCTCTCTATACCTCGGACGACAGGAATGCGGTTAATCAGGTGATTGAAAAATACGATGTCCGTTATATTGTGGTAGGCAAACTGGAACGGTATAAATTTAAAGACGTGCTGAACGAGCCAATGCTTCGCGGACTTGGCGAGATTATTTTTCAGAAAGGCGACAGCTATTTAATAGAAATCAGGAATTAAAAATTTAAAAAGCAAAAATTTTAAAAACAAAAATTTTAAAAAATATTGTAATCCCCGCCGAATGCGAGCTTGGCTTGAAAAAGCGGCTGCCACGGCGGGGCGCAAAGCATGGGGAGCGCGAGCTACCACATCACCAATTCATCAATCCCGGCACCGGGCGCGGCCATGGGGAAGACGTTATCGTCCGGGCCGACCTCGCAGTTAACCACAACAGGCTTACGCAGCGCTATGGCCTCGCGCAGCGTGCAGTCCAGCTCTTCCGGCCGTGTCACTGTAAAGGCTTTTACCTGATACGCCTCCGCCAACTTATGAAAATCCGTGGTATGACTTATGGTGGTATGCGAAAACCGCTTTTCATAAAACAGGCTCTGCCACTGACGCACCATTCCCAGCGCGTGGTTATTGATAATAATCTCAACTACCGGTATATCATAATCGGCCAAAGTAGCCAGTTCAATGTTATTCATATGAAAACAGCCGTCTCCGGCGATGTTAATGACGGTCTTTTCAGGGCGGCCGACGGACGCGCCGATCGCGGCCCCCAGCCCGTAGCCCATGGTTCCCAGCCCTCCGGATGAAATGAACGTACGCGGCCTGTCATAACTAATGTACTGGCAGGCCCACATCTGATGCTGGCCGACCTCGGTGACAATGATATCGTCCGGCTTTTTCAGCGCGCCGATCCTTTCTATTATATACTGTGGACGCAGAACGTCGTCTTTTTGATAGCGCAGCGGATACTTTTCTTTCATTTCGTCCACATGCGTCATCCACCGTGAATGCGCCGGCGAACGCAGTTTTGGGCGCAGCCTGCTAAAAATTTCTTTAAGATCCCCCACAACCGAATGGCGAACACAGACATTCTTATTAATCTCCGCCGCGTCAATATCAATATGCAGTATATCGGCGTTCGGGGCAAACCGAGGAATATTGCCCACAGCCCTGTCTGAAAAACGCGCGCCTATCGCGATAAACAGATCACATTCGGTAGCGGCGAAATTGGACGCGCCTGTGCCGTGCATACCCAGCATTCCGGTAAAGCGCGTATTGGTCCCCGGAAATCCGCCCAGCCCCATTGCGCTGGAAGCGACCGGCGCATCCACCGCCTCCACGAAATCCATTAATTCTGATGATACGCCCGCAGATACAATTCCGCCGCCTGTATAAATCAGCGGTTTTTGGCTGCCATTCACCATTTCAGCAGCTTTTTCCAGATCCGCTTCGGAGATAACCCTTTTCTTCTTTGAATATGAAACCGGAGGCCGGTAGGCATATTCGGCCGTCTGCGCGGTGATATCCTTCGGTATATCCACCAATACGGGGCCGGGCCTCCCCTCGCCCGCTATGGCGAACGCCTTGCGCAGCGTATCCGCCAGATCCTCTATGTCTTTCACAATGTAATTATGCTTTGTAACAGGCAGGGTAATGCCCGTAATATCCACTTCCTGGAAACTGTCTTTGCCCAGCAGCGGTAAATTGACGTTACCGGTAATAGCCACCATGGGAACAGAATCCATATAGGCCGTGGCTATACCGGTCACCAGATTAGTGGCGCCGGGCCCGCTGGTCGCCAGGCATACGCCTGTTTTGCCCGTGGCGCGCGCGTAACCGTCCGCCGCGTGCGCCGCGCCCTGCTCATGCGCGGTTCTATAGTGCGTTATTTCGTCCTGATGTTTGTATAAAGCGTCGTATATGTTAAGGACAGCTCCGCCTGGATATCCGAATACGACGTTCACAGCCTGCTCTTTCAGGCACTCGATCAAAATTTCCGCTCCGGTTAAGCTGTTTCCGCTCACTCCAGCACCGCCCCTTTCGCCGCGCTTGTGACGGCTTTCGCGTATCGCGCCAGATAACCGGTTTTAAACTTCACTTCCGGCGGCGTCCAATGTCCGCGGCGTGTTTCCAATTCGGCGTCTTCAACCGCGAGATGAATTGTTCCCGCCGGGATGTCTATCTCTATAATATCGCCTTCTTCCACTAGGGCGATGGGGCCGCCGACCGCCGCTTCCGGGCATAAATGGCCTATGCTTGCCCCGCGTGACGCGCCGGAAAAACGCCCGTCCGTTATCAGCGCCACATCCTTATCCAGCCCCATGCCGGCCAGCGCGGATGTGGGCGAGAGCATTTCGGGCATACCGGGACCGCCTTTGGGGCCTTCATAGCGGATGATCACTATGTCGCCTTTATTTATTTTCCGGCTGTATATGGCTTCTATGGCCGCATCCTCACCGTTAAACACACGAGCAAAAAGACGGCTTTTTAACATCTCCGGGGCGACGGCCGAGCGTTTGACCACACAACCCTCCGGCGCCAGGTTGCCCTTTAAAACGGCAATACCGCCTGTCAGGCTGTAAGGGCTTTCAGCCGGGCGTATAACAGACGCGTCCGCGTTTCGCGCCGAGGTTACGGTCGCGGCCAGTGTTTTACCAGTAACTGTTATGCTGTCCGCCGCCAGGAGGTTCAGTTTGCACAATTCCTTCATAACCGCGGGAACACCCCCGGCTCGGTTCAGATCCTCAGCATGATGCGTTCCCGCAGGAGCCAGGCGGCAGAGGTTCGGCGTACGCGCGCTGATCTCATTCATGATATTCAAGCCTATCGCAATGCCCGCTTCATACGCTATGGCGGGCAGATGCAGCATGCTGTTGGTGCTGCAGCCCAGGGCCATATCGACAGTCAGGGCATTGACAAACGCATTTTCAGTCAGGATGTCCAGCGGCTTAATATCCTTTTCCACAAGTTCCATAATCTTGGCGCCCGCCGCCTTTGCCAGCCTTACCCGATCAGCCATTACAGCCGGGATTGTTCCATTGCCAGGCAGAGCCACGCCTAAAACTTCGCATAGGCAGTTCATGCTGTTAGCCGTGTACATACCGGCGCACGAACCGCAGGTGGGGCAGCTCTCGTTTTCGTAATACATCAGTTCGGCGTCGTCCATGCGTCCGGCCATATACGCGCCGATCGCCTCGAAAGCGTTTGACAGACTAACGCCGCCGCGCCCGGAGAGCATCGGGCCGCCGCTTATCACAATGGCGGGTATATTCAGCCGCGCCGCGGCCATAAGCATACCCGGCGTAACCTTGTCACAGTTGGGTATTAACACCAGTCCGTCAAACCCATGCGCCATGGTCATGGTTTCCACGGAGTCCGCAATCAGCTCGCGGCTGGCGAGAGAGTAGCGCATGCCGATATGCCCCATGCTGATGCCATCGCAGACGCCGATCGAGGGAAACTCAATCGGCGTGCCGCCCGCGGCCAGTACGCCCTTTTTCACCGCCTCGGCGATCGTGTTAAGGTGTATATGCCCCGGAATAATTTCGTTATGGGCGTTCACCACGCCGATCAGCGGTTTCTTAAGTTCGTCGTCCGTATACCCCATGGCTTTAAACAGAGAACGGTGAGGCAGTTTTGTTAGGCCGGATTTTACCCGATCACTGATCAATGGCAGGCAACCCCTTTAGGGAACTAAGAATTGGGAGTTGAAAAAGTATATCAATCCGCAAAATCCATCACCCCTTTTTTTATTAGAGACCCCATTTCCTTAGTCCCCACGTGTTTCATGCCTTCAGAGTATATGTCGGCTGTGCGGTACCCCGCTTCCAACGTTTGGGTTACGGCGGATTCGATTGCCGCCGCCTCGCTTGAAAGCGCAAACGAGTGCCTGAACATCATGGCGGCGGAGAGGATAGCCGCTATGGGGTTCGCCAGATTTTTACCCGCGATATCCGGAGCGGAACCGTGTATGGGTTCATACATTCCAAAATTGGAATCGCCTAAGCTGGCGGACGGCAGCATACCGATGGAACCGGTTATTTGGCTGGCTTCGTCGGAGAGAATATCGCCGAACATGTTTGTGGTTACTATGACGTCGAATTGGCTGGGGTCACGCACCAGCTGCATGGCGGCGTTGTCCGCGTACAAGTGGTTAAGTGAGACGCCGGGGTAATTTTGGGCGGTGGAAAGAATAACCTCGCGCCATAGACGCGACGATTCCAGCACGTTGGCTTTATCTACGTTAGTTACGCGTTTATCGCGTTTTATCGCAGATTCAAAAGCGCGGACCGCTATCCTGCGCACTTCTTCCGCGCTGTATAGTTCGGTGTCCCAAGCGGCTTCGCCCATATCCGTCCGTTTTCGGCCCTTGTCGCCGAAATACATACCGCCTGTCAATTCGCGCACAACCATAATGTTTATACCCTTTTGGGCTATATCAGGGCGAAGCGGGCAGGCGCCCGACAAGGCAGCGTGAAGTACGGCGGGGCGCAGATTGGCGTACAGACCAAGAGACGAGCGCAAGCCCAGCAGCGCGCGTTCGGGCCGCTTGTCCCCTGGCAGGTTATCCCACTGCCAGCCGCCTACGGCGCCCAGGATCACGCTGTCGGATTGTTTACATATATCGATTGTTTCCCGAGGCAGCGGCTCCCCGTATTTTCCTATAGCTGCGCCGCCTGCCGCCGCTTCCGTTAATGTTATTTTGTGGGAGAATCGACCGGCCGCAGCTTTAATAATATTCAGCGCTTCGGACGTCACTTCCGGGCCGATGCCGTCGCCGGGAATTACCGCCAGGTTTATCTTCATTGGTTCGCCCCCATGGATTTTCTCGTTCGGTTTATCAGCCCGCCCGCTTCAATAATCTCGCGCATGAACGGCGGGAACGGCTCGGCTTTGTAGGTTTCATTCCGGGTAAGATTGCTGATGACGCCTGTTTGGAAATCCACGGCTATTTGATCGCCTTTTTGTATGTTTTCCGCCGCTTCGGAACATTCCAGAATTGGCAGCCCGATGTTTATGGCATTGCGATAGAATATGCGGGCGAATGTTTTGGCGATAACGCAGGAAACGCCGGAAGCCTTCAGCGCCAATGGCGCATGCTCCCTGGATGAGCCGCAGCCAAAATTCTTCAGACCTGTAACAATATCTCCGGGTTGAACGCTTGCGACAAAATTCTTATCAATGTCCTCCATGCAGTGCGCCGCCAGAACATCCGGTTCCGAAAAATTGAGGTAGCGCGCCGGGATAATAACGTCCGTGTTAACATTATCGCCGTATTTATAGGCTTTTCCGTTTGCTTGCATATTATCGGCCCCCTTCATAATAAAAACCGTCCGCTGCGCAAGCAAGGGACGGAATATACCGTGATACCACCCTAATTAATCTGCCCCAGGGCAAAAACTCCGCGGGTTCAAATAAACCCCGCCTAAATAAAATTTATAATAGCAGATAATGTTTATTTGTCAAGAAAAATTATTGACAGAAAGGCGTTAAGCATCATTACGCGTCGAATAGTGTATGCGCGTTATTCACACCTGCAAATAGACTGTAAAAAATATGTTGACGTTATAATATTTTTATAGTACTATTTTTAATAATTACTATATTTATGATTAAGTAGGGAAGACTCATTATGAGGAAATTGATATACATATTTTCTGCCTGGGTAATGACAGTAATCTGCGCAGTTTTTATCGGTATGCATATACAGCGTAATCAATTAATGGAATTCTACAAAGAAGAGATAAACAAGACGGTTGAGAACTATTTTTCTGCGGTTTATGGAGATTTAGGGACTAAAGATAATTACGAGTTTTTTGAAAGTATAACAGTGGATTATCCTGACATGACAGAAGAAGAAAAGAATATCTGGTTTGCTGACAACAAAGAATTTTATCACGGCCTTGAAAATGGGTTTGTATTTATGAGTAACTTGCAAAAACCTTATTTCTATGCTGATAACGCGGGAAACAACCCTGTTGTGCAGAGTATAACCGCCAGATATTATGAACAGTATAAGAAAGCTGGACGTGAAGCGGTTATAATTTCTATACCTTATGCCGTTGGAGAAGCGCGGGTCGGTACGGGAAAAATCAATCAAACTTTCGGCAATTTTTTGTTTGAATATAATATCGATAAAGTTTCATGGATAAAAGACTCGACGCTTGAATACATAAACAATATATTTGCTGACCGCTGATTTTCTTTTGATATATTTCATAGCACGCCTCTAGCGATTTAAGATAATATAAAATTAATATTATATTATCTTAAATCACTCCTATATAAACCCGCAAGAGATAAAAGTAAAGGTTTAAGATATTCATTATAGTAAAAGCCGCTACGCCATTTAATTCACCAGCGCAGCGGCTTTTTTGCCGGCAACTTCGGTTTTCGTAAATGCCATTATATGGTTGGGTAAACAAAACGATGTCACTCGGCGGATATTACGGCCTCCGGCCCCGTGATCTTTCCGGTTAACGCGGACGCGGCGGCCACCGCCGGGCCGCACAAATACACCTCCGATTCGGGATGCCCCATGCGCCCCACAAAGTTGCGGTTGGTGGTGGACAGGGCGCGCTCGCCCTTTGCGAGTATGCCCATATAACCGCCCAGACACGGTCCGCAGGTAGGCGTGCTGAACACGGCGCCGGCTTCCACGAATATCTCCGCCAAGCCCTCGCGTACGGCTTGCAGGTAGATCTCCTGCGTGCCGGGCAGAACTATGACGCGCAGGCGCGGATGCGCTTTTTTGCCTTTCATAATACCGGCGGCTATACGCAGATCCGATATTCTGCCGTTGGTACACGATCCAATGACCACCTGATCAATCTCGACCCCTTCGGCTTCATCGACGTTTTTTGTATTCTCCGGCAGGTGGGGGAACGATACGGCGGGTCGGAGTTCCGACAGGTTAATCTCAATTATATCCGTATATTCAGCGTCGGCGTCGGCTTCATATATTGTATATTCCCGATTGACGCGCGCTTTGGCGTATTCCAGTGCGATATCGTCCGCAGGGAAGACGCCGTTCTTACCGCCGGCCTCAATAGCCATATTGGCTATGGTAAACCGATCGTCTATACCCAGATATTTCAGTCCTTCGCCCACGAATTCCATAGATTGATAAAGCGCGCCGTCCACGCCGATTTTCCCGATGATGTGCAGAATGACGTCCTTACCGCCGATAAATGGCCCCGGCATGCCTGTCAGCGCGAATTTTACGGCGCGCGGAACCCTGAACCACAGTTTGCCTGTCGCCATGGCGCAGGCCATATCCGTACTGCCCACGCCGGTCGAAAAGGCGCCCAGCGCGCCGTATGTGCAGGTGTGACTGTCTGCTCCGACAATCAGCTCGCCGGGCGCGGCCAGACCCTTTTCCGGTATAAGGCAATGTTCTATACCCATCCGGCCCACTTCAAAATAATTTACAATTTCCTGCTCCGCCGCGAATTCCCGCAGCAGTTTACTGTTTTCCGCAGATTTTATATCCTTGTTCGGCGTGAAATGATCGGGTACAATCGCGACTTTACTCTTATCAAACACATGGCCGGCGCCCAGCTTCCTGAATTCGTTAATCGCCACCGGCGCGGTGACATCGTTGCCCAGAATCAAATCCACGGAAGCCTCGACAAGCTGGCCGGCTTTAACCTCATTAAGGCCGGCGTGCGAGGCCAGAATTTTCTGAGTCATTGTCATCCCCATAAAAAACCTCCGTCAGAGATACGCCCTAAAGCGGTTCTCTATATCCCGTATCAGTTTATATTCCACACTGTCTACCAGCGCTATCCAACTCGCCTCAATAATATCCGTGGACACGCCCACTGTGCTCCAGTTTTCAGCGCCGTCCGTGGATTCGATAAGTACCCGTACGCGCGATGCCGTAGCGGATTTCCCATCCATAACCCTCACCTTGTAATCGGTCAGGCGTACGTTCGCGATTTGCGGGTAAAAAACCTCAAGCGCCTTGCGCAGGGCCTTATCCAGCGCGTTTACCGGACCATCGCCCTCCGCCGCGGTGATTTCCGTTTTGCCTTCCACATTGATTTTTATCATGGCCATGGCGCTGCGGCCTGTGACGTACGGCTGTTCACCTATTATCCTGAAGTTGATCAGTTCAAACAAGGGGCGGTATTTACCCAGCTGTTTGCGTATAATCAGCTCGAGGGCGCCTTCCGCAGCCTCAAACTGATACCCTTCATGCTCAAGCTCTTTTATTCGTTGAATAATTGATTCGGTTTCAGGCGAATCTTTGGTAATATGTGGGTTAATTCTTTGTATTTTGGCTAACACGGCGCCCCGCCCCGCCACTTCGCTCGTAAGGGTTTTGCGGCTGTTTCCGACCAGAGCGGGATTGATATGCTCAAAGCTTCCGGGCGATTTCAGCACCGCGTCGATATGCGCGCCGCCTTTATGCACAAACGCGGAACGGCCTACATACGGCGCAGTTTCATCCGGCCATATGTTAGCCACTTCATTGACCAGTCTCGCGGTATTGGTTAAATCGCGCAACTTTTCCGGGCTTACACACAGATACCCGCGTTTGATCTGCAAATTCGCGATGACAGTGGCTAAAGACACATTGCCGCAGCGTTCCCCGAAGCCCGTAAATGTGCCTTGCACCTGTGAAGCGCCGGCTTCCGCCGCCATAAAAGAATTGGCCGCGGCCATGCCGCCGTCATTGTGGCAATGGATGCCTATGGGCAGGCTGAAGTTATCGGCCGCGTGTTTTGTTATTTCATAAATTTCTGTCGGAAACGCCCCGCCGTTAGTGTCGCACAGGGCCAGGCAGTCCGCGCCGGCTTCAGCCGCAGCCTTCAGGCAGGCGTCCGCATAATCTGGGTTGGCCTTATATCCGTCAAAAAAATGTTCGGCGTCAAAAACCACCTCCCTGTTCCACGATTTTAAAAAGCTTACTGTATCCCGGATCATATTCAAGTTTTCATCAAGGGACGTCTGCAGGATATCTGTAACGTGAAAATCCCAGCACTTCCCAAATACGGTCGTTACGGCGGTGTCCGCAGACAGCAGAGACCGCAGATTTTTATCATCCGCGGCAATGGCAAACTTGCGGCGCGTGCTGCCGAAAGCGGCTATTTTAGCGTTAAGCGGTCTCACATGCTTAACTCTGGAGAAAAAATCCAAATCTTTGGGATTTGAGCCGGGGTTGCCCGCCTCTATATAGGCGACGCCCAAATCGTCCAAAGCGCGGACAATCTTCAGTTTATCCTCGACTGAAAATGAGATGCCCTCGGCCTGAGCCCCGTCGCGCAGAGTCGAGTCATATATATTTATAGATCGGCCCATCCAAACCTCCAAATGTAAGCCGAAGCGCCCGCGCCTCGATCGGATCCGCACAGCGCTCGGTTTGCTTTCACGCTTTTCGCCAGCTCATCATCCCACGCAGCTGCGCGCCTACCTTTTCTACCGGCAGTTCCATTTCCTCAGCCCGCTTTTCTGTGAAATACGGCCGGCCTGTCCTATTTTCAGCGATCCATTTTTTCGCGAACGCTCCGTTCTGGATCTCGTTAAGTATTTTTTTCATTTCCGCGCGGGTGTCGTCGGTGATAATCCGCGGGCCAGCCGTATAATCCCCATATTCCGCGGTGTCGCTGACAGAGTAGCGCATAAAATTCAAACCGCCGGCATTAACCAGATCTATTATCAGTTTCATTTCGTGCAGGCATTCAAAATAAGCGATTTCAGGCTGATAACCGGCTTCCGTCAACGTGTCGAACCCGGCTTTCATCAACTCCGACACGCCGCCGCACAGTACGCACTGCTCGCCGAACAGATCTGTTTCAGTTTCTTCCTTAAACGTCGTTTGCAGTATACCGGCTCTCGCGCCGCCGATACCAGCCGCATAAGCCAAAGCCACATTCAATGTGTCGCCGGACGGATCCTGATGCACGGCTACCAGATCGGGCACGCCGCGCCCTTCTAAGAATTGGCTGCGCACGGTGTGACCGGGGCCTTTGGGGGCGATCATAAATACATTGACGTCCTTCGGCGCAGCGATCTGACCAAAATGGATGTTAAACCCGTGCGCGAACGCCAGATATTTACCCGGCGTCAGGTTGGGCTCGACGCTCTCTTTATACAGTTCGGCCTGTTTTTCATCGTTGACGAGAATCATTATGACCCGTGCCTGTTTCGCCGCCTCCGCTGCTTCCGCTACAGCCAAACCGGCTTCCTCAGCCAATTTCCACGATTTGCTGCCCTCGTACAGCCCGACGATAACATCTACGCCCGATTCACGCAGATTAAGGGCGTGCGCGCGGCCTTGGCTGCCATAACCGATTACGGCCGTCTTTTTGCCCCTTAAATAGTTAATGTCGCAGTCGTCCTGATAATATATCATATTATTCTTCCTCACTTATTTTTAAAGTAGCCGCCCCGCGTTGAACGCCTGTCAGCCCGGTGCGTACTATTTCCCTGATCCCGTAGGGGACGAGCAGCTGAATGAACGCCTCTATTTTGCTTTGATCGCCCGTCATTTCCACAGTCAGCGCGGCGTGCGACACGTCGATCACATTGGCGCGGAAAATATCCGCGATGCTGATGATTTCAGAACGCGCTCCGGCGTCCGCTCTGACCTTAATCAACGCCAGTTCACGACAAACGGAATTTTCAGATTCCAGTTCCGTTACCTCAAGCACGTCGATGAGTTTTTCCAGCTGCTTATGGATTTGATAGATGATATTGTCGTCGCCGAAAGCCGCTATAGTTATGCGAGAAAAACGGGGATTTTCCGTAACGCCTACGCTGAGGCTGTCTATGTTATATCCTCTGCGGCTGAAAAGCCCGGATACCCGGCTTAATACACCGGAGTGATTCTCTACCAGGATGGAAATCACATGTCTGTTCGTGCTTCTCTCTCCTTTCATAATAAAAACCCCCGTCCATTGCGTACGCAAGGGACGGGGATAAACTCCGTGATACCACCCTAATTCAATTTTGCCTCACAGCAAAAAACTCAGCGGGTTCAAACAAACCCTCCGCCTGTAACGGGACGCCCCGTTTCCGTTTACTGTTTTTTCAACGGAGCCGCTCATGAGGGATGCCTTTGACAGTTATTTACCGTTTCGCACCGAACAACGGCTCTCTGAAAAATGAACAATCAAAGCGAACTCAATCAACGCGTTTATTTGGATTTATAATAGCAGATAATTCTCATTTGTCAAGAAAATCTTTAATCCCCGCGGTCAACCTTTTTATACCCTTTTGCCAGCGTTTTGCCTTTGCCCGAAATTTTCCCTGCGACCCGCTTGCTCAGCGCGAAATTTTCCAGTCGCAAGCTTTAAACTCACAGCTTTCCACTGCGCATATTATTGAAAAAGCCTTTCATATACTCATAGGGGAGGTTTTTATGCGAAAAATAACTCAGAATAACACGTGGAAGATCGTCGGCGTCTATACCAGCTCCTTAATTGGCGCCGGCTTCGCCTCCGGCCAGGAACTGCTGCAATTTTTCGCCAGTTTCGGCGCCGGGGGCATAGCCGGCCTGGCGGCGGCCGGCATATTATTCGCCCTGATCGGTTGGGCGGTGCTTGACATCAGCGTTATGGAAAAGATAACGGACGGCGGCAGCTTGCTGAAACATGTTATGGGCGAACACATCGGCATTGTTATAGAGGTTTCGGCGATATTTTTTATGTGTGTGCTGTATGCCACCATGATGGCCGCCACAGGCGCTTCGCTTGAGCAATATGTCGGCCTGCCGTTCAGCGTCGGCGTCGCTGTAGGATCGGTGATGACATTTGCCGCACTGTTGTTCGATTTGAATGGCCTTGTGGCCGTGAACACGCGTATCGCGCCGTTTTTAGTGGCAGGCGGGCTGATGATAGGCTTCCTGTCATTCATCAATCAGGCCCGTCCGGCATTCGCGAGTGACGATCATTGGCAATGGCTGTTCGCGGCGTTTACATACGCGGCATACAACAGCGTAACGTCCGCGGCTATGCTGCCGAGTATGAGCGTAATGCTGAAAACCCGCAGGGAAGCTATGAAATCCGGCGTTTTAAGCGGCGGCGTCATGACGCTTCTGGGGTTGTGTATGATCTATCCGCTGTATTTGAATTACATGGATATCCGGCATGCGGAAATTCCATTGCTGAATATCTCACGTCAGTTCGGACGTTTCTTTCAATTTTTTTATATGTTTATCCTGCTGGGCGCGATATTTACGACCGCTATTTCAAATGGATTTGCCATCATACAATGGCTGAACAAGCGTTTAGGCATAAGACCTATCTACTCCAAGCTCATTCTCGCCATAGGCGGCCTGCTGTGCGCCCATATTGGTTTCTCCATGTTTGTTGCCAGGGTATACCCGCTGTTCGGCATGGTCGGGCTTATTGAGATCGCCGCGATTCTGGCGTGGTGGCTTAAGAATTATAGAAAAACTCAATAAACAATATCTATACGGCATTTTAGCAAACGGCATTTTGGCAAACGGCAGGGCAAACGCAAGGTTGATTTTGTCCTTGCCGATTTGTCTGTTGGGAAGTATAATACTCGTAGGAATTAGATAGTTTCGCATAGCGTCCGCCTATAATTTTGATTGGTTTATGGCGCCCGATTGGCGCCCTTGTTTCCAAAAACAACTTATACGGAGTTATGACGCGACTGGGGGTTTTTATGTCTGCAAAAGCAAAGATAGGCGCGTTGGCCGTCGTAATCGCGCTAACCGCCTCAATACGGCTGGTTTTATCAAGCGGCGGCGAGGCCGCGATTTTTAACGCCGCAGCGGCGGATGCGCAAGAGTATATGTCATACAGTTATGACAGCGGAGCGTCTTTTTACAGTTTTAACTCAAAAGATTTTTTCTTCTGTACAAAAGACGGCGTCAAATTCATGTCGTCAAACGGCGAACAGCATTGGGAGGAGATCATTAACCTGACGTCGCCCGTTTTGTACGGTAAATGTGATATAATTGCAGTAGGTGAATCCAGAGGCCGAACGGTTTATGTATTCAACACTCTGGGTAAGATTATGGAACACAGATTCAACGAACCCATGCTGAGTTTTTCCGTAAACAAAGCCGGGTACCTAACCGTTATTCTGCAAACCGCGGCCGGATACCGCGTTGAAACATACAGCCCCGGCAGTGACAGCGCAATCTGGCAATATGTGATGGTTAAGCCTAATGTATATCCCGTATCCGCAGATACATCGCCGGACGGCGGTATTACCGCAGTCAGTCTGCTGGATCTGACCCCGGACGCCCGGCACAGCATGACGAC
>JAITDJ010000211.1 GCA_031282635.1 Clostridiales bacterium | reverse complement strand
AATACCCTCGGCGATAACACGCTTAGTCTTTTGCATGTCCATAGACTGCTTTTCAATGTATTTATGCGCTTCCGGCTCTGACATAGCTAAATAAGAAATCAAAACGCATTTCGCGCGGTCTATTACACGTATATCATCTATGCGTTTTATTAGCAGGCTGTTCTCCGTTTGTAATTTCCTTATCCTTTTCTGCGCCGCCTTCGCCAGTTTAACGGCGTTGAGGAACATCGCGCGGTCTATGGGTTTGGCCACGGCAATTACTCCCGCTTCTTCAACATGTCCTGCGACCTCGTTATAATATTCCGACCTGACCACCAGGATAACCTGGCAAAATCCTCGGGCGGCTATGGATAAAGAGAGGCTTTCGCCCGATTCGTCTGACAGGGGAGAATTTATTATGCAGATGTCGTACTCCTTCTCGCCGAGGAGCCTTTTCGCCTGCGCGCATGTTGAAACAGATTCTATCTTGACGTAGGAAACCGCTTTAAGCGTAGATATAAAATAAGCTATACTGTTTTCAGAGTTGGATATTATTAACGCTGTGTCCATCCCGTCTCTCCTCGCACAGGCAATCTAACGCAAATTGGGCGTGTATAATGTGTGATACGGATTCCTGGCGTTAGGGCGCAGTACAAAAAATCTGCCGGATAAGAGCTCGTTAATGTCGAAATTGAATATATCCGCATATTCCCTTACCTGCCGCTCTATAGCCTTTATATCTTCACAGCCCGCTTCTTCCGCTGTTACCTGCGCGGGCATACCCCGCGGCTTTTCGTCCGATCTGATATATATAACTCCGCCATGCATACCTGTACCGGTAAAATTACCGACAGGTTGGATTCCGTTCAAGCCTATGCCCAAAACAATAAGCGCGCCGCCGGCCATGTATTCGCCTAGAAAACTACCCGCTTTTGTCCCTATTATAATTAATGGCGTTTTTTCTTTATATTCCTTCATGTGAATACCGGCGCGGTATCCCGCCTGACCTTTTATAAAAATCCGCCCGCCGCGCATTCCATAGCCCAGCGCGTCGCCCGCGCCGCCATGCACTATAACCCGGCCGTCGTTCATAGTATCACCCACGGCGTCCTGAACATTGCCGTTTACAATGATCTCCGCCCCATCCATATAAGCCGCCAAAGCGTTGCCGGGCGTTCCCTCAATAATAATGCGCCGTCCGCCCAGGCCCGCTGCGATATACCGCTGGCCGAAGCATTCTGTCAGCCGAATGTCGCCGCCCGCCGCCCGTATATTGTCATTCAGCTCTTTAAAGTTCATTCCCTCGGCGGAAATGACCGTAATACCGCCGGACATCACCGAACACCTCCAAGCATAGCTTTGCGTTCAACTCCCATAAACGCGATCAACCCGGGGCGTCTAAACAGAAGTTCCGTATCAAGCGTATCCAAAGGCGTTCGCGTACGGACTAAATTAGTGTAAATGCCAGCCTTTTCCACACAGTCTATCAAGATAAACCCACTCAGCCGATTGTCAGCGCAAAAAAACTTTTTATAAATTTTACCCGAATATTCCGTATGAACCTCACCCGCGTAAGTACCCGCGGTCAAAACATGTGATCCCAAAAAACCGATAGCGTTCAACGGAATAGCGTTGTCAAACGCCTTACTGCCGCCGGCCATATTTACGCCGGCGCATTCCCCCTGCATATAAGCGTTGGGGAGCAGCGCCATTACCTTGTTTTCGCGGGATGAAACGTCCAAAGATTCCGTACAGTCGCCCGCCGCGTAAACATCACTTAAAGATGTCTCCATTTGAGCGTTTATCTTAATCGCCCGGCCGATTTCACCGCCCGCGTCTTTAACAAGGCCGACGGACGGACGCACGCCCACTGCCAGTATCAGGATATCAAACTGAATATGCGCTCCATCTTTAAGAATCGCCCTGTTTTTATCAAACATATCGACTCTTTGATTCAGATGGAATATCAACCCTTTTTTTTCCAAATGTCTCTGTATTATGCCCGCCCCCGTATCGTCCAAAATACTGGACAATACGCGCGGCGCTAAATCCACCGCCTCTATGGATTTTACGCGATCCATAATCCCCTCGGCGCACTTCAAGCCGATAAGCCCGGCGCCTATTATCAATACGCGCCGATCGGCCTCTAATACGCGTTCAAGGGCTTTGGCGTCGTCCAAACTCATAAATGTAAACTTGTTCGTTACAGTATCCAAACCATTCATAGGCGGAATAAGCGGCGACGAACCGGTTCCGATTAAGAGCTTGTCATACGGTATTGTTTTGCCGCTTTCAAGCAGCACAGTTTTACCGGAGACGTCTATCGAAGCCGCGCGTTCCGGCGCAAGTAGCGTCACATTATTTTCCGTATAAAATGAATCGCCGCGGTATTTCATTGCCTGTTCGTTTGTTTTGCCGCACAGCAGATAAGATATCAACGGGCGAGAATATGTATGATAAGGCTCGTCGCTGATAATAATAATCTCTGAATCTTTATCCGTCTGACGAATTCCTTCCACGCAGCCGATGCCCGCCGCAGAATTGCCTATTATAACATATTTCAATACATCACCCCCTGTCCTCAAATACAATGGCTGCGTTAGGACAATTCTTAACGCACTGCGGAACGCCCTCGTTTGTACTCAGGCACAACTCGCACTTCTGAACCGCATGACCGTCCTCAGCGGGGGATATGGCCCCGTACGGGCACGACAGGATACATGTGAAGCAACCGATACATCTCTCCTGATCAAGCCGGACAACGCCGTCCTGTATAGACAGCGCCCCGGTTATGCAGCCCTTGACGCACAACGGCTCGGCGCAATGACGGCAATTGACCGCGAAATGCACCGCGCCGCTGTCCTCCACACTAATCATCGGAAATATTTTACGGCCTCTGAGAGCATAGGCCATATCGGTTTTATCAGTCTGCGTGAACGCGCAGTAGTATTCGCATAAATGGCAGCCTAAACACCATTTTTCATTTACGTAGACGCGTTTCATATTATTCCCCCTCACTGACCCGCGTGTTTCACGCCCAATACCTCAAGCTCTTTCTCGTTTAGGCCTACGCCTCGGAGCATAAGTCGGTTGCCCTTAAGGCTTTCAATGGAGTTAATACCCATGCCGCCCATCATTTCCTCAATCTCATGCTTCCAAGCGCGCATCAGGTTTATCAGACGCTTGTACCCTATATCAGGGTTCAGTCGCTTGACCAGTTCGAGTTCCTGCGTGGCAATGCCCCAGTTACATTTTCCGGCCTGGCACGCGCGGCAAAGGTGGCAGCCCAGCGCCAAAAGCGCCGCGGTGCCCAGATACACGCAATCCGCCCCCAGGGCTATAGCCTTCACCACATCGGCGCTGCTGCGGATGCCTCCGCTGACCACAACCGACACACGGTCGCGGATGCCTTCGTTACGCAGCCTGCTGTCTACGCTGGCTAAAGCCAGTTCAATCGGAATGCCCACATTGTCGCGTATTCTGGTCGGGGCCGCGCCAGTGCCGCCGCGGAAACCGTCTATGGAGATAATATCCGCGCCGCTGCGCGCGATGCCGCTTGCAATCGCGGCCACATTATGGACAGCGGCTATTTTTACGATAACGGGTTTTTTATATTCCGTGGCTTCCTTTAATGAATAGACCAGCTGACTCAGGTCTTCAATGGAATATATATCGTGATGAGGAGCGGGTGAAATAGCGTCCGCGCCTTCAGGCGTCATACGCGTACGGGATACGTCGGCCACTATCTTCCTTCCCGGCAGATGCCCGCCGATGCCGGGCTTGGCGCCCTGGCCCATTTTGATTTCTATGGCAGAACCCGCGTTCAGGTAATCCTTATGCACGCCAAAACGGCCGGACGCTACCTGAACTATCGTATTCGCGCCGTATCTATAGAAATCCTCATGCAGACCGCCCTCGCCCGTATTATAATAAATACCCAGTTCCGCCGCCGCGCGCGCTAACGACTCGTGCGCGTTATAGCTGATCGAGCCGTAACTCATGGCGGAAAACATCATTGGCATAGATAGTTTCAGCTGCGGCGGCAGGTTGTTTTTAATGCGCCCCCGGTCGTCACGTTCAACAGCCGCCGGCTTGGCGCCCAGATACACGCGCGTTTCCATAGGCTCACGCAACGGATCAATGGACGGATTGGTAACCTGCGACGCATTAATAACCAATTTATCAAAGTAAATAGGATAAGTTTCGGGATTGCCCATGGAAGACAGCAGCACGCTGCCGGTGGATGCCTGGATTATAAGCTCATTTATAGCTTTTTTGCCCCAATTGTCATTCTGCTTGTATGTATTGTCTGATTTTACAATCTTTAGGGCGCGCGTAGGGCAAAGCAGAACACATCGCTGACAGTCTACGCATTGGGAATCGTCAGCCAGCATAACGTTTTTTTCCTCCAGGCAAGAGTGCACGCCGTTAGCGCACTGCCGTTCGCATACGCGGCAGACAATGCACCTGTCCAAATTGCGGACGACCTCATAGTCCGGATAAAAATCAAACGCCGCCAATCTGATTCCCTCCTTCCAGCCTCACAATAACGGGCTCGCCGCCCTTGGGCCAGTATACGCTGTCTAACTCCGGTTCTATAATCCGGATGGCCGCTTCCTCACTGGCCACATAGACCCTGTCGTCTTTTTCGCCCACAACCATGCCTCGCAGTTTCAGTCTGTCGTTAAGCGCCATTAATCCGCCTTCAAACCCGACCAATATAGAAAAAGGCCCGGTGATCAGCTGGGATGAAAACATGTTGCGCAGATATTCATACACCACCCTGTCTTCCTCGGGCATAGACTCTATTGTCTGCCAGAAGGGCGCGGCTATTACCCAGGCGGCTTCCCGCAGGGTCAGGCCCTTTTGGCGCGTCAGATAATCCAAAACGTACGCGATAACCTCCGTATCCGTCTGCAGAGTGCATTTATACCCATACATTTCCACAGCTCGGCGGTTCGCGTCATATGAAGATATTTCCCCGTTATGCACAACGGAAAAATCCAGCAGCGCGAACGGATGAGCGCCGCCCCACCAACCGGGCGTGTTTGTCGGGTAGCGGCCATGCGCCGTAAAGCAATAGCCGCGATAATCTTCCAGCATATAAAAATGGGCTATATCCTCCGGAAAACCCACACCTTTAAACACACCCATATTCTTGCCGCTGGAAACAACAAAACAACCGTCAAATTCCGTATTTATCCGAAAAACACATTTTGCCACATACTCCTTTTCATCCAGCAAACTATGCGACAGGCGCGTGGTTATAGGCAGAACGAAATACCTCCAGATAAGAGGCGCCCCTATAACTCCTTCAGTTCTTGTGGTGGGAATTTCCGACGTCTGAGCAATCACAAAATGCCGGTTGAGAAACGCCTCGCAATGTTCTTTAGCGGCGTCATTATCATAGAAAAGATGAAAAGCGTAATACTCTTTATATTCGGGATATATGCCGTAAGCGGCAAATCCCCCGCCCAAGCCGTTGGAGCGTTCATGCATAATAGATATGGATTTAATTATATCTCTGCCGCCGAATCTCTGACCGGCTCGCGAAAATATACCTGATATGGCGCAGCCGGACGGTATCCTGATTTGCCCTTCCTTTAACATCATAACCTCCATTGCGCTGTATACGTAGATTTTATCTGTTTAAAATAAATCAGCTTAATACTACATTACCCTTTGGCGGTTGTCAATGAATATTCACTGGATCTGAGGTAAGCGTCCAAAACAAAAACGCGCCTGGTTTCATTCAGACGCGCTATCTACTTTTGGCCCAGTTCGGAATACCAGAGATAAATCTACTTGGAAGCCATTTAAAGCCTGTATCGGCGCCCTATCGGTTTCGTTATAATTTTGTGCCGTATATATTTTGTCGATTTGTATCTAATTGCATAAGACCACCTCACCCTGTATTATACCAAAAAAAGCAGATAAAATAAAGGGTTTTAAAAGCGTTGACAGCCGCGCCGATCCATAGTACACTGCAAGCAGTTATCTCCAGTTCATTATACAAAAAGGAGCAGACGGTTTATGATGATCCCATCTTATAATCAACCATGGAAACTGGTACAAAACAGAATCCGCGGCACAGGGGGGCGCGAGATCGACAAATTCAGGCATGTTCATCCGGCTGTCGACGACGGAAGCGGTTCCGAGGCCTGGATAGGCTCGGTTACGCGTGTGGGTAACCTGCCCGCGGGCAACCCCGATTACGGCTGCAGCAAAACCATACTGCCTGACGGCCGCGAAATGTACCTGTATGAAGCTATCGCGCTTGACCCTCAAAATATACTTGGAAGCAGGCATCTATCTATAAATGGAGAATCAATGGGCGTTCTGGTTAAATTACTGGACGCGCAGGTTCAATACGCGCTGCAATGTCATCCTTCCAGGACGTTCGCCAAAAAAATGTGGAACAGCCCGTTCGGCAAGGAAGAAAGTTGGTACGTAATCGGCGTAAGGGACGATACCCCGGAACCCGCCTATATATACCTGGGCTTTAAAGAAGGCGTGACAAAGGCTGATTGGGAAAATTTTTTTTATAACGACGATATCCAGTCGCTTGAGAACCTTTGCCACAGGATAGAGGTAAAGCCGGGAGACGCTTATTTTGTGGATGCGGGTTGCCCTCACGCTCTCGGGGCGGGCTGCTTTGTTTTAGAGGTTCAGGAACCCAGCGACATAACCGTCTTGGCTGAAACTTACAAAGTTGTCAAAAAAAAGGATGAGAACATTACTGTCGACGAATGGACATATAATGAGCGGCTCTTGGGCGCGTATATTTTTGACGGCTGCGATTATCAGGAAAATCTTGATAAGCGGAGAGTTCCCCGGAATATAATCCGGCGGGGCGACTGGGGCGATGAATCTATTGTAATCGGCCCCGAACAGACTTCTTACTTTTCCTTTACCGAATTAACGGTCAATACCGAGGCGGCGCTTAGAGACACGATGTTCCCCCAAATAGCCGTTGTTATGGACGGGAACGGAAAAATCGCGTATGACGGCGGGGAATTTGAATTTAAAAAAGCCGATGAAATCTTCCTGCCATATTCCATACCAAACGCCAGGGTTATCGGCGAAAGCAGAATTATTTTGTGCCACCCCCCAGGCGTTGAGTATTAAAGCGGCAGATCATCCGTCAGCACCACGTCGGCGCCAGTCCCTAACAAATCCCGTATTATCACGTCTCCGGCGCCGGCTGGTTTATTGAGCCTGATTTTCGCTATTTCCCCCATAGCCGCAATCAGCAGTTTTTTGGGCATTGCGCCTTTGGTTTTTACCGGCGCAAATCCGGTTTCCCTATTGAATTCATATGGCACGGTTGAAGTAAGTACGCGCCGCGGAGCGGTGAACTCCTCTATGGCGTAATATCCGCCTTTCTTGCATTTGTTTCCCGAAACATCGGCGACGCCGCCCTTTTCGTCCAACCGTACGATCATATTGCATCCGACCGGACATACGATACAAGTCAGCCGTCTTTCATTTACGGCTAAGGCCTCGTCTGTTTCCGGTGTTTTTTGGTGAAATGTATACCCTTTACCACCCGTCTTCCGCCCCAGTATATAATACGCGGCGTTTTTTCCGGCTTCCTCGCTTTCGTCGGTCACATAATCCACCAGATCATGCACGTGAACCACATTGCCGCACGCGAAAATGCCTGGCACATTTGTACGCATATACCTATCAGCCTTAGCTCCGCCGTTTTCCGCCAACTCTACGCCGGCGGCCCGCGACAGCTCATTTTCCGGAATAAGCCCGACGGAAAGCATAAGCGTATCGCACGGTATATACAGCTCTGTGCCGGAAACAGGCCGGAATTTTTCATCTACCCGGGCAATGGTCACGCCGGAAACGCGTTCCCGCCCGTGAATTTCATTAACTGTGGTGTTCAGCAGCAGCGGGATGTTAAAGTCGTTCAGGCACTGGGAGATATTACGTCGCAAGCCGCCCGACTGTGGCATAATCTCGCATACCGCCTTTACCGCCGCGCCTTCCAGCGTAAGCCGTCTGGCCATTATCAGCCCGACGTCGCCTGATCCCAGAATAACGATCTCCTTGCCGGGCATGTATCCCTCTATATTAACAAAGCGCTGCGCCGTGCCCGCCGTAATTACGCCGGCGGGACGCGCGCCGGGGATTTGAATCGCGCCGCGCGTACGCTCGCGGCATCCCATAGCCAGCACAATCGCTTTGGCCCTGTATCTGACGACGCCGTTTTCCCGGCTCATGGCGACAACCGTTAAATCCGGCGTAATCTCTATGGCCATTGAATTAAGCTTAATCTCAATATGCTCTTTTTCCGCCGCTTTTAAAAAGCGCAGGGCATATTCAGGGCCGGTCAGTTCCTCGCGGAATCTGTGCAGACCGAATCCGTTGTGTATGCACTGCGGTAGGATACCGCCCGCCTTGTCCGCCCGTTCCAGTATTATTATATCCTTTACGCCGTGCTTCCGCGCGGCCAGCGCCGCGCCCATACCCGCCGGGCCGGCGCCGATAACTGCTAAATCCGTGGTTTTCATATCAGCGTCCCTTCAGCGCTTTCCGCTTAAAATATAAGAACCGTCGCCTTTTTTTGTCATTTCGGTAAATGGCCGCCCGGTTTCACGCGCCAGTATTTCCAACACGCGCGGCATACAGAACCCGCCTTGGCACCGGCCCATGCCAGCGCGCGTCCGGCGCTTCACCCCGTCTATGTCAACGGCGCCGCAGTCACGCCGTATGGCCTCCGAAATATGTCCCTCCGATACGGTTTCACAACGGCAGACAATGTTTCCGTACGCCGCGTTTTTCTCAATCAGCGCGTTTAGATCGGCCTCCGATAGTTCCGGAATTGCCGGGCGTTTTTCTAAACACGGATTAAATGAGGGATTTAAGCCAAGTCCGCCTTCCGCTTCCACAATCAGCCCCGCAAGGTATTCCGCTATCGCGGGGGATGCCGTCAGACCCGGGGATTGTATTCCCGCCGCGTTAAGCAGGCCCGGAACCGCTTTAGACCATCCGATTATAAAATCATCCTCATCCGCTACAGCGCGCAACCCCGCAAATGAGGTAATCAGCCCGGAACGCTTGATGCAGGGTACGCTTTTAGACGCGAGCTCCCATATAGCCGTCTGCCCGGCCAGGGTGGTTTCCGAAGCGCCGCCGTCATCCAAATTCAGCGCGTTCGGCCCTATCAAGAGGTTGCCGTCCACGGTCGGCGTTACCAATACCCCCTTGCCTAATACCTTATGGGGCGTCTGAAATATAGTATGTGACACAAGCCCGCCCAACTTCTTGTCAAACAGCATATATTCGCCGCGCCTGGGTGTAATATGTATGCTGTCGTCACCCGCCGCCCGGGAAATTTTATCCGCGTAAAGCCCGGCGGCGTTTATAACATATTTTCCCTTAAATGTCCCCAATGCAGCGGCCACTGTAAAACAGCCGCCTTCCTTTCGTATATCCGCGGCTTCGGCGCCGCGTATTATCGCCGCCCCATTCAGCGCGGCACACTCAGCCGCGTTCGCAGCCAGTGAATATGGGCAGAGGATGCCCCCGGTCTCAGCCAGCAGGGCGCTCTTAACCTCGCCGGACAAAGCGGGTTCCAGTGCGCGGGCTTCAGAACCGCTTATTATGGACAGGCCGCCAACGCCGTTTTCAGTGCCTTGCCTCAACAGCGCGCGCAGTTCCGCAGTTTCATCCTCGCTGAAAGCCAGTACCATTGAGCCGTTACGTTTATAATGAACGTCTAATTCCTCACATACGCTTTCCATAACGCGGCTGCCGAGCACATTATATACGGCCTTATTTGAACCGGGCGCCGCGTCGAACCCGGCGTGGGCAACGCCGCTGTTGGCCTTGGATGAGCCTGCCGCCACATCGCTGTTTTTTTCCACCAGCAGAACAGAACATGAATACTTCGCCAGCGCCCGCGCGGTCAGGGCGCCTACCACCCCGCCGCCGATAATTATCGCGGTATATGTCACGCAAATACCCCCTTTATGAGGCTTTTATCAGGTCTTTAATCACTTCACCGGCTATTATCAACCCCATTACCGACGGAACAAACGCGATACTGGCCGGAATTTGTCTGCGTATTGTACATGTGCGCCTCACGCCCGGCGGGCAAATGCAGCCGTTACGGCATCCAATCAGCGTATTGCGCGGCATTATAGGAGGTTCTTTTGAATAAACCACCTTCAGCGATTCCACGCCGCGTTTCTTCAACTCGCGGCGCATGGTTCTCGCCAAAGGACATACGGATGTTTCATAGATATCGGCTGTCTCTAATTTTGTGGGATCCAGCTTGTTTCCCGCTCCCATGGCGCTTATGACGGGGACGCCGCTTTTTTGAGACTCCACTATGATGTCCAACTTGGCGGTGACGGTATCCACTGCGTCTATTACATAGTCGTAGTCCCAGCTTACGCCCTCCGCGCCCGGCATGTAGAACATTTGCAGAGTTTCGACAGCGGCGTCCGGGTTTATATCCATAATACGCAGTTTCATCGCATCAACCTTGGACATGCCGGTTGTTGAGTCGAGCGCGTGCAGCTGACGGTTTATATTGGTTTCACAGATTAGGTCGTCATCTATCAGCGCCAGCCTTCCGACCCCGCTGCGCGCCAGAGCCTCGGCGGCGTAACACCCCACGCCTCCTATACCGAAAACCACAACCGAACTGCTCCGCAGGCGTTCCAGGGCCCGTTTGCCGATTAACTGTTCGGTTCTGGAAAAACGATGATTTTTTGCCATATTATAATTCCTCTGCGAAAAATTGCTCATGCCATACCAAAAACATAAATACCGTCCAAATTTTCCGGCTATTGTCGCGCCGGCCTCTCTTGTGTTCGTCCAACAGTTTAATAATGGCGTCGACATTAAAATATCTTTCGGCGGCCGGGCTGGCAAAATATTTTTTAACGCGCGCGTAATATTTTTCTTCCTTAAGCCAGATACGGATTGGAACCGGGAATCCTAATTTCTTTTTCGCGGCGACCTCCCTGGGCAGTTTTTTTTGAGCCGCCAGCCTGAACGCGTATTTAGTCCACTCTTTGTTGCAACGCAGCGCCGTCGGCAGTTTTGAAGCGGCGGCAAAGACTTCTTTGTCCAGAAATGGGACGCGAACCTCCAGTGAATGGGCCATACTCATTTTGTCCGCCTTCAACAGTATATCGCCTACCATCCATAAATGTATGTCAAGCGTCTGCATCTTTGTAATGTCATCCTGCGGCTTGCCGTTTTTATCCACGCACTCTCTGTAATATGGGGCGGTTAATTCCTGCGGGCTGTATCGTCCCTTGGGGCGCTTCATTATTTTTTCCCGCTCAGCTTTGTCAAAAATACGCGCATTCCCGATAAACCGCTCCTCAATATCCTTGCTGGCGCGTATCAAGAGGTTTTTCCCTTTGATATCAAAAGGGATCGCGGAAACCAACGCTCCCAAAAATTTGCGTATCGGCATGGGAAGCGACGTAAGGAATTTGATATCCAACGGTTCCTTATATATATTGTATCCGCCGAAGAACTCGTCCGCGCCCTCGCCGGACAAGGCGACTTTAACGTAGCGGCTGGCCGTCTGGCTGACAAAATACAGCGCTATCGCGGAAGCGTCAGCCAGAGGCTCGTCCATATGATACAGCACTTTTGGCAAATGCTCCCAATATTCGTCAGTGGATATGGTTTTTGAGTAATTTTCAATACCGACCTTAGCCGACAGCGTTTTGGCGTATTCGATCTCATTGTAGCTGTCATAATCAAAGCCCACGGTAAACGTCTTATCACCTTGAAAAACCGCCGCCACATAGCTGGAGTCCACTCCGCTGGACAAAAACGAGCCCACTTCCACATCACTGACCTGTTTATGTTTATCCACCGACTCTTGAAGCGCTGTTTCCACCATGTTAACCGCGGTTGGCAGATCCATATCCTCGGGGGTAAAACGCGACCGCCAGTATTGTTTTGGCTTCGCCTCACCGCCCTCATACAGCAGATAATGACCGGGCGGCAATTTGTAAACGCCTTTAAAAAAGGTTTCGGGCAGAACGGAATATTGAAATGTCAAATAATTCTCCAGCGCTTCCTCGTTTAGTTCTTTTTTAAAGTCAGGATGCTCTAGAAAGCTCTTTATTTCAGAGCCAAACATCAGGCCTCCGTTTATGTGTGTATAATAAAACGGCTTAATGCCAAAAAAATCGCGTGCGCAGAAAAGCCGCTTATTTACAATATCATAAATAACGAACGCAAACATACCCCGCAGCCGTCCAAGCATTTCCACTCCGAATTCTTCATACAGATGCAGCAGCGTTTCGGTGTCCGCGTGCGTCGCGAACGTATGCCCCAACGTCTGCAATTCAGATTTCAACGTTTGATAGTTATATATTTCACCGTTAAATACCACAACCAATGTGCGATCCTCGTTAAACATAGGCTGCGCCCCATCATCCAGCCCTATAATAGACAGTCTGCAAAAGCCCAGTGATAAGTCTCCTCCCAGATACACTCCGGCGGAATCGGGGCCGCGGTGCGCTATACGATTCATCATACGGGTGATAGTGCCTTCCGCGTTTTCCGTTTCACCTGTAAACCCAACAAATCCGCACATTGTATCCCTCCTCGCCATTTTTTATATCCGGCGCGGGCATAAATTTTATGGCCCGGCCGAATAACCTGCGCCAAGTCGTATTATATCAAACACCCCCGAATTTGGAAAGGTCTGTATTTTTCAAATACAAGAATTATTTGCCAGGCGGGATTCGAGCGGGAAGAACCGGATCGGTTTCCCCTGCCGCGGTTTTACATTTTCACCCCGCGTCATGGATATACTAAAATCAGTAACGTACCTTCGAGCGATATCCATTAAGGAGGCCATTGTGGAAACCACAAAGAAAAAAGACGACATCTTACTGGAAAGCGGTACAAATGAGCTGGAATTGATTGAATTCACAGTCGACGACCGATTCTTTGGAATTAACGTTTCAAAAGTTGAGGAAATTCTCCGTTTTACCAAGGACATAACACCTATGCCTCATTCCAATAAATTTGTAGAAGGTGTTTTCAAGCCCAGGGGCGCCATAATCACCATTATTAACCTTGCCAGATACCTGGATTTGCCAGAGTCCGACAACCCGGAGAACGATATATTAATCATAACCAGCTTCAACAATCTCAATTCCGCGTTTCATGTCCACAAGGTCAAGGATATTCATCGGATTAACTGGAGGGATATAGAAAAGCCCGACGTAACCATATACGGAGGCCAGAGCGGTATAGCGACCGGCATCGCCCGATATGACGACCACCTGATAACTATTCTTGATTTTGAAAAAATTATAGCGGATATCAGCCCGCAATCCAGTATCAAGGTTGAGGAAATTGATCGCTTGGGCAGGAGGGATGCCCTGCTAAAGCCCATTCTTATAGCGGAGGACTCTCCATTGCTTGGAGACCTGATTTGTAAAAGTTTGGGTAAAGCAGGTTACAGAAATCTTATCCGCACATCCAACGGCGAGGAGGCCTGGGAAAAACTTAGCGAGATAAAAAGCTGCGGAGGTCCGATAAAAGATTCCGTATCTTTGGTTATTACCGATATGGATATGCCCAAAATAGACGGACATCAGCTGCTTAAACGTATACGCGACGACAGCGATCTAAAAGCATTGCCTGTGATTGTGTTTTCATCGATGATAACCGAACAGATGCATCAGAAGAATACGCAGCTGGGCGCTACCGCGCAAATATCCAAACCCGAGATCGGCAAGCTGGTTCGTATGATTGATAAATATATATAAAAATCGGATGAAAGAGACCCTTTAGGTTCATTCC
>JAITDJ010000246.1 GCA_031282635.1 Clostridiales bacterium | reverse complement strand
CTCTCAATATTTCTTTTCTTGAGCAACTAATATTCGGTTAATATTTGAAGTCTTGTGGTTGGAGTAATACTTTAAGCTTACCACACCCTTTCATGGATTTTCAAATGCTGTTGCCCTGTCACTTTCCTGAACCCATCTTGCAAATAACCCCGCCGGCGCTTATAATACTTACCAATACATTTAACATTAAGGAGACATCATGCACACAATATACTCCATCGCGGGATTGACCGCCGCGGCCGCTGTTATTTACTGCGTGTCCGGATGCGACTGGCGCAAGGTTAACATCAGCCCCGTCTGGTTCATTATAATCTTTGGGCTTCTGGCCCGGTTTGCGCTGATCTCCGTAAATATCGGCTATGAAAGGGATATACAGCTTTTCCAGGCGTGGGCGGACAGGCTTTATAAAGAAGGCTTCTCGAATTTTTATTATGCTGACGAGTACACGGACTATCCTCCGGGCTATATGTACGCGCTGTATACACTCGGCGCTCTGCGCGGCGCGCTGAAATTATCTGACGCCGCCGCCGTTTTGATTAAAACGCCGGCAATCATCTGCGATATTTTTACCTCATGCCTGATATACCGGATTGCCGCGCGGAAGTTCAAAAGATTTCCGGCCTTTCTGTTTGGCATGGCCTACGCCTTTAACCCAGCGGTTATAATAGACTCCGTAATATGGGGGCAGGTGGACTCGGTACATACCACGCTGTTATTCGTGTCGATACTGGCCTTGTCGGAAAAGCGCCGGCTGTTCAGTTATATCTGCATGGCTTTGGCTGTTCTGGTAAAACCCCAGTCTTTGGCGTTATCACCAATTTTCATATACGACGTCGTTATCGGCGTAGTAAGACCCCATCAACGTTCCGGAATTAAAGAAGCCGCCGTCATATGCCTTAAAGGCCTGGCCGCCGTATCGCTGGCCGCGCTTTTATCGCTGCCTTTCACCCGCGGTTATGACCTGCGGCATATATTGGACCTGTATAAATCCACGCTCGGCGCTTACCCGTACGCCAGCGTAAACGCGTATAACCTCTACGCCTATGCCGGCGCGAACTGGGTTCCGGTTATCAATGAAATCTTTCCGGGTTTCAGTATTTACCAGTTCGGTTTTTTCTGTCTGGTATTAATTTCCGTTTACGCGGCATATATACTTTACCGCGGCAGGGGCAGGCAATCCAGCTTGTTTCTGAGCGCCGCCGCGCTTTTTATCTTTACGTTTACGCTGTCGGTGATGATGCATGAGCGCTATCTGTACCCCGCGCTGGTGTTTCTGCTGGCGGCCTGCGTATACCGGCGGGATAAACGGCTCATAATGTTTTATATCGTCTATTCAGCCATCTTTTTCGTAAACTGCGCGGATGTGCTTAAGATGGTACAAAACGGTAATTCGCAGGCATTAATAGCGGATTCCATGCGGTTTGTATCCCTGCTTAATATTATTTTCACGGCGTGCTTTGCTATTATCGCGCTGTTTATGAACATTCGCCCTTCTGGTGAAGAACGGAAGGATCTAATAGTCATCGCGGAAGAAAAACCCATTTATCCGAGCCTTTCCGAACCCGCTCTCAAACTGGGCCGTAAAGACTTTGCGGTTATGATCCTGCTGACAGCCGTTTACGCGGCGATAGCTTTTTACAATTTAGGCGACAAGACGTCGCCGCAGACCGTATGGCGCGCCGATGCCGGCCGATACGCCGTATTTGAGCTCAAAACCGGATCGAAGGCAAAGACCATTGCGTATATGCTGGGCGTACGCAATGATAAGCGTTTCAGATTATCCGTTTCAGACGACTGTTCGTCGTGGCGCGATGTAACCGAATTCAAAGGGGAAGCCGTATTCCGGTGGTTTATGGAAGAAATAGATTTTTCGGAAAAATATGCCCGTATAACCAGTCTGGATGATGAGCTTTATATACAAGAGCTGGCGTTTTTAGATAAAGAAGGCGCGGTAATCCCCATATCCGTTTACAGGGACGGTTCCTCGCCTCCAGATGAAAATCCGGCCAGCCGCTTTAATGATCCGCTGATTTCGGACGACCCGTTATTCCTCCACGACGAACAGGCATTGATCCCGGAGGCCGAGAGTTTTCTTAACAGTACCTATTTCGACGAAATTTACCACGCCCGCACGGCATATGAATTCATCCACCGTCTCCCAGTGTATGAATGGACACATCCGCCGCTGGGGAAATGTATAATCAGCGCCGGCGCGTTGATATTCGGCATGACGCCCTTTGGCTGGAGGTTCACCGGCGCTTTGTTCGGCGCGCTGATGCTCCCGGTTGTGTATATCTTTGCCAAAAAGATGTTCCGGAGTCTGGATTGGGCCTTTTTTGCCGCGTTCCTGTTCGCAGTAGACTTTATGCATTTCGCGCAGACACGTATTGCGACTATAGACGTTTTTGTGACATTCTTTATTATATTAATGTATTTATTCATGTACCTGTACATCTCGCTGAATTTCTATGATTATCAGCCGTCGGACAAATACAGGGGCCTTGTATTCCTGCGTTCACTGACATATTTGCTGTGCTGCGGTATATTTACCGGTCTGGCGGCGGCAGCGAAATGGGAGGGCGTTTACGCGATGCTGGGTCTGCCGGTTCTCTTTTTCTATACGCTGCGCAGCCGCTTCCGCGAATATAAGACGGCGCCGGCCAATGGCAATTTTGGCGAAGACAACCGGAACCTTAAATATTTCCCCTTATATACGCTGATTACCTTGGCGTGCTGCGTTGTGTTTTTCATCGTTATACCCGCGGTAATATACGGTCTGTCGTATATACCTTACCTGCGAACGCCCAACCAGAACGGGCTGGCGAGCATACTGAAGAATCAGGCGGACATGTTCAATTATCACGCCAAGCTGGACTCTGAGCATCCATACTCATCGTACTGGTTTCAATGGCCTTTGATGCTGCGTCCGATATACTATTATTCCGGCCAGCTAAAAAACGGCCTGAATACGGGCATTACCTCTTTTGGCAGCCCCGCTGTCTGGTGGATGGGCATAGCCGCGTTATTATACTGTGTCAGCGCTATTTCAAAACATTTTGACAAAACCCTGTTTTTTCTGCTTGCGGCTTACGCGTCCCAATATCTGCCATGGATCTTTATCACCCGCACCACCTATATTTACCACTACTTTCCCAGTGTCCCGTTCGTAATACTGATGATTACCTACATGTTTAAGCACTGGGCGGCGCCGCGCAGACCGGCGGCCGTTATCATATATATGCTGGCGGCCCTGCTGTTGTTTATCGCGTTTTATCCCACGTTATCCGGGCTTCCCATACCGATGTGGTATGTGAATACTTTTTTAAGATGGATGCCAACATGGAGTTTAAGTTAGGAGGACGCTATATGAAACCTGAATTTTCCGTGGTAATCCCGGCATATAACGAGCAGGAGGTTATTGAGGAGAGTTATAAGCGCCTGTCCGCCGTTATGACGCGGATAAACGAATCTTACGAACTGATCTTTATAGACGACGGCTCACGGGATAAAACCGCGCAAATTTTGGCGCGCATATGCGAGGCTGACAAAAACGTTAAGCTGCTGAGATTTTCGCGCAACTTTGGCCATATGCCCGCAATCACCGCGGGTATGGATTACGCGCTCGGCGGCGCGGTATTGGTAATAGACGCCGATCTTCAGGATCCGCCCGAGTTGTTTCCCCAGATGATAGAAAAATGGCGCGAGGGTTATGACGTAGTCTACGGGAAACGTTCGGAGCGCAAGGGTGAAACAGTTTTTAAGAAGTTGACGGCAGGTCTCTATTACCGCTTCCTGCGTCGTATGACGGATGTGGATCTGCCTGTGGACACCGGCGAGTTCCGGCTGATAGACCGCAAGGTCTGCGATGTCATAAAGGGTATAAAAGAAAAGAACCGCTATATCCGCGGCCTGGTAAGCTGGGTTGGCTTTAAGCAGACGGCGGTGGATTATGTGCGTGCAGAACGTTTTGCCGGAGAAACCAAATATCCGCTGACCAAAATGATTAAGCTGGCTATGAACGGCATAACCTCATTTTCATATAAACCCCTTAAACTGGCGGCGCATCTGGGCTTTGGCATAAGCGCCTTAAGTTTCATGTATCTGCTTATTGTGCTGTACCAGCGCCTGTTTACGAGTTCCACCACAGTTGGCTGGGCTTCCATGGTAGCGATTGTGTTGTTTTCGCAGGGCATTGTGCTGATGGTTTTAGGACTGATGGGCGAGTATATCGGCCGTATATTCGAGGAAATAAAAGACAGACCCATTTATATTATAGATGAAATTATTAACGGCGATCAGGGGGCTGAAAGTGGAAAATAACGCTTCCTCCTCCGATAAAAATAGCGGCGATCTCAAAACGCCGCCTATTGTCGAACATATAATAAATCATAGGTGGTTGGCGCCCTTATTCAAAAAACTCCTGGAGCATAAAAAGCTGGGTCCGGTAACAAAAAAAATACTGGACCGGGAAGTGCTGACATATTTGATCTGCGGAGCGCTTACCACTGTTGTGGGATTTTTATCGTTCTGGCTCTGCCGTCGATTTAGCATGAGCGCGCTGGCCTCCAACATCATTTCATCGGCGGCGGCTATAATATTCGCGTTCATTGTGAACAAACACTTTGTATTTCTGTCAAGGGACTGGTCTTTGCGTAAAACCGTCAGGGAATTCTGGCAATTTATCGGAGGCCGCCTGATCGTCACGGCGGGTGAATCCGGTCTGTTGTATCTGGCGGTAGATATAATGGGGTTCAACGATAACATCTGCAAAGTATTTACCATGATATTAGTGGTTATAGTCAATTATTTCATAAGCAAATTTATTTTCTGAATACGGCCTCCGCCCTAAGCATATCTTTGTACGAGAACAACATGACGGCGGGGCGGGGGCATATGAATAATTTTCGAAACATGTTTTTTATAATCGCCTTGAGTATATTGCTTGTTTATATGGCCGGGCCGAGGATTGAACGCGCTTACCGGCATTGGCGCGTTATTTCGTGTACGACGGGCTTTCATAAATCTGAATCCGAATGGTCTGAAGTTTACTACACCGATCAGGACGCGGAGTATATCCCTCTGATCAAGCGGCTTACGGATTTCTATCTGCCGCTCATACTGAATGATTTTCATGTTAAAAACCCCAGACGGGCGGTTATTGTCGTGTATGCCGACGCCGCGCGCTTCCGGGCGGCTGTGGGGCGGATGGAAGCGCTGCCCATGGGCGCTTATTACGGCGGCGTAGTCAATATAATATCGCCCTCATTATGGATGACCAACGCGCGCGACGCTTTCGCCAAAGACTATTTCATTCAAAACGGCCCGCTGATCCATGAGCTGACGCATTATGCGACGGATCTCACAGTCGGCGGAAATCTTGAACTTTGGCTGTCGGAAGGCGTGGCCTTGTATTATGAGTATAAATATACGGGAGCAGACTGGCGCCCCGATTTGGAGAAACAAGCGGCAGGGATCAGCATGGCCGAACTCCGGAACAGTTTCAGCGAACTTGACGATCGCCTCGCGTATCGAAAAGCGTTTGACACGGTAAAAACCTTTGTGAGAAAATACGGTGAGGACAGGCTGCAAATACTGCTTAGCCGTTAAAAAGGAGTGGAAGTACATAATGAACAGCAAGATTCTGGTTGTTGACGACGAAAAAAGTATTGTGGACATTATCTCATATAACCTGAAAAAAGAAGGCTACGAGGTCATAACCGCATACGACGGACAGCAAGGCCTTAAGATCGCCATGGCGGAGGCGCCCGATCTCATATTGCTTGACATTATGATGCCCAAGTTGGACGGATTCGAAGTCTGCCGGCGCATACGGGACAAGAAACTGCAAACGCCGGTCATCATGCTTACCGCGCGCGCTGAGGAAGTAGACAAGGTGCTGGGTTTTGAACTGGGGGCGGATGACTACGTCACGAAACCGTTCGGCGTGCGTGAACTAATGGCGCGTGTTAAGGCCAACTTGCGCAAACGCGCCGAACCCGAGCCCATAGAGGAACCTAAAAGCGCGTTTGTCGTGTCGGATTTGGTCTTCGATATGAACATGCAGGATATAAAACGCAACGGCCGGGTAATAGCGCTTACCCCGCGCGAGTTTGAGCTTACAAGATTCCTGGCCACTCAGAAGAATCAAGTGTTCACGCGTGAGGATTTATTGGAAAAGGTTTGGAAATATGAGTATTTCGGAGATGTACGCACAGTGGATGTAACTATCCGCCGTCTGCGTTCAAAACTGGAAGAGAATCCTGAAAAACCACGTTATATAATAACCAAGCGGGGCGTCGGCTATTATTTTGACGGGACTGAAACTACTTGAAAAGTATAAAATGGAAACTTGTATTAGTTTATATTATTCTAGTTTTTATCGTTATGCTTGTAAGCGGCACGTTTATGCTCATGCAGATGCGTTCAAACGAGACCGATAAAGCGCGGACTCAGCTTAAAGAATGCGCGGACAAAATAAACGGTGAGATTATCAGCGGCAATAAGTCGGCGGAGTTGTTTCAGGACGCGTTTGAGAACTTGATAATGCCGCAGGGCGTACAGGGCTGTATTCTAGATGTAAGCAAGCAGAATCAAACGCTCGCTCCGACGCAATTTCTGAACATGCGATTTTACGACAGCGCCATAGAAAACGCGATGAGCGGATCGGACGGGGTCGGGTTCAATCTCAGCAAAAAGGATATAGACGTAAATAATACCGCGAAAGAGTGGCTGACATATGCCGTTCTGGCCGGTGACAATTCGCGGTATATCATATATACGCGGATAGACGCCTCGCCTATTAATGAAAACTTATCCAAGATAACCATGACCATATTCTTTATGGTGATAATAGGGCTGGTACTGTCCGGCGTGCTGGGTTTCTTGCTTTCTAACGCGCTCACCCGGCCCATAATTGAACTGACCCGCGTGGCCAAAGCCATGGCGGGCGGAGATTTGAACCAAAATATCAAAGTCTACAGCAATGACGAAATAGGACAGCTGTCGCAGACCATAACCGAAATGGCTCAGGAGATCAACCAATATATTATTACGTCGGACAGCGAAAAGAACAAGATGGAAACCATTCTCCATAATATGACGGACGGGGTTCTGGCGTATGACTCAGGGGATACGCTGATTCACGCCAACAGCGCCAGTGAGGAATTGCTTAATTTAGGCGATCTGAAACGCATTCCCGCGAAAGATGTTATGAACTACCTGGGTTTTGAAGACGGCATAGACCAAAAGGAGTCTACCATAGCTACCGGCGATAAGTTCATTTTGTCTACCGCGGCTTATTACCTGGACATAAACGGTAACAAAGCCGGCGTGGTTGTAGTTATACAAGATGTAACTAAAATGACCAAACTGGATAACATGCGTAAGGAATTCGTCGCGAATGTATCCCATGAACTGCGCACGCCGCTCACTACAGTGAAGACCTATACGGAAACACTGTTGGACGGCGCTATGAATGACGCCGGGGTGGCTCTGGATTTCTTAAAGGTCATAGATTCAGAGTCACAGCGGATGGCGTTGTTGGTTCAGGATTTACTGGAACTCTCCAAGTTGGACAACAAGCAGCTTAAACTGGATTTGGAGGTGCTGGATCTGAACGCACTTATCTGCCAATGCGTCAAGCAGAACGTCATATTAGCCGAAAAAAAACATCAGAGTATGATCTTTACGCCTTTAAAAAACGCCTGTTTTATTGAGGCCGACGTCGGCCGCATTAATCAGGTGCTGACGAATATTATCAGCAACGCCGTTAAATACAGCCCTGCTGGGGCTTCAATCGAAATCAGCCTTGAGGACGCCGAAGCTTATTTCAGGTTATTCGTAAAAGACAACGGCATGGGCATACCACGTGAGGATCTGCGCCGCATATTCGAACGATTCTACCGTGTAGACAAGGCGCGTTCGCGCGCAATGGGCGGTACCGGGCTGGGGCTTGCGATCGCGAAGGAAATTATGGAAGCGCATAACTTCCGCATAACCGCAAACAGCGAATTAGGAAAGGGCACAACTATGATTCTGCGTTTCGATAAGCTGCGGGTGGACGGCGAAACCGTATGAGCAGGGTTAAAACGGGATTGATTCTCCTGTTAACGGGTCTGGCTATTTACCTGACCTCTCAGTTATGGTTTGCGAACATCTCAAGCCGTAACTTTTTTTATTCTTTTTTTACGCGTTCAGAAGTACGTAATTCAAATGACGACAAAATTTTTGTCTGGCCGTACCGAATAATAACAAATTACGGTAATAATGTATTCACTATACAGTATACCGGCATAAAGATAAACAGAATTCGGGAGCTCTGTGACGATATAATAGTCAGCGTACTAAAAGAAGGCGAACATTTGGAGACGCGGGAAATAAAATACGCGGAAATTCTCGGCGCTCCAGGCTATATTTATGAATACGCGTTCCATATGCCAACGTCGGTTTTCGCTTCGGCGTTCGGCAAAAGCGGCTTTACAGACAAGCTGGAGTGTATTACCAGCATTATTCTGCTGCCGCCCGACGCTAAAAGAAGTGTAACCATTGTTTGGCTGCTGGATGAAAAGAACATGCTTATGTCAGGGTATTCCACAAAAAGCGCGTTATCCCCCGTAGCAAGCCTGGATGAGTTTTATCAGGATATTCTATACGAATCCTCCGCTTTAAGCTTATATGACGATCTCAGCGATAAAAACACGTTTATAGCCAAGCATATGGACAGCGGCTATTCTTACCCCGCTGTCGCCGTTATTAATCCGTATGCCGAAGGCGAACTGCTAAAGGGCGCTATAGAGCAGCATATCAATATATTTTTTGAAAATCCGGCCGCCAAACTTTTTTTTATGGGCGATAATAATGTCTATACATTTGTTGACGCTAACACAGTGGTGAAATATTTTCAAAATGATGTGCTTGACTATTCAAATTACCGGGCGGGCAGCGGAGAAATCAGCGTCCTTAATAGTTTCGGCGCGGCTCTCAACTTTATCATGTCTGATTTCCTGATTAAGAATGAATACTATTTGGCGGATTTTGAACAGAATGAGG
>JAITDJ010000222.1 GCA_031282635.1 Clostridiales bacterium | reverse complement strand
AAGATTCTGGACTCCACCAAACGCGCGCGCGCAAACAGACGCGCGTAAAAGGATATAATATGGAAAACGCAAGACGTTCCACCTTTATAGATCAAGCCGCAATTTTAGTTGTCGCTATGTTCTTTTCCCGTTTTTTAGGATTTCTATACCGTATGCCTATGACGCATTTTATAGGCGACGACGGCAATGCCTATTATGCGGCCGGATTTCAAATATATTCTTTTTTTTGGATTTTTTCGTCCGCCGGTTTACCGGCCGCGATATCCAAACTGGTATCGGAGCGCGTAATACTAAAACGATATAATGACGCCCACGCGGTCTTCCAGGTAGCTTTATTCTTGTCTGTGGTAATGGGCATAGTATTTTCATTGGGACTCTTATTTGGCGCCAGGCATATCTCGGCTTCACTGAGCCAGCCGAACAGTTATTACTCCATGCTTGCCCTGTCTCCCACGCTGCTGATTGTTGGCATTATGGCTGTTTTTCGCGGGTATTTCCAAGGGATGCACACAACAAAACCCACCGCTGTTTCACAGATTGCCGAACAGATTTTTAACGCCGGTTTTTCTGTTCTTCTGGCTTATCTCATGCATGGCTACGGCCCGGAATTCGGCGCAGCCGGTGGAACTGCCGGAACGGGCATAGGCGCGGCGGCCGGATTGGTCACAATACTTCTGATTTATAAATTAAACTCCAATATCATCCACACTCGCCTGAAGAGGGATCATCTGCCGCAAAGGGAGAGCTATTCCGAGATAGCCGCGGACGTATTTAAAACCGCCTGGCCTATTATATTAGGCTCCGCTGTATTCAGTATTTCCGGTATGATAGACACCGCAATGGTCAGCAACTGCCTTAAAGCCTCTAATGTTTTTGATCAGGCTCAAATAGATCGGCTGTACGGGCAGTTCAGCGGAAAATATATCACGCTGACAACGCTGCCTGTTGTTATATCATCAGCTATAGCCGCCGTTTCCATACCAAGCGTGGCTTCATCCAGCGCTCTGAAAGACACCGCGGCGGTAACCGCTAAGATCAATATGGGTTTACGTATGGCTATGCTGTTTACAATACCCGCGGCAATTGGGCTCAGCGTATTAGGCGAACCGATTTTGAAACTGCTGTTTCCCTCCCATCCTGACGGCGGCATTTTGCTTCAGTGGGGCGGCATCGGAGTTATATTTCTGGCTTTGGCTCAAATAACAACCGGTATGCTTCAGGGCGCGGGGCGTGTGAAACTGCCAATTATCGGGGCGGTTGCCGGCTCCGTCATAAAAATTGTACTTAACATTGTTCTTATATCAAACCCCAAAATAAATGTATTGGGCGCGGTATTCAGCACAATTGCCTGTTATTTGACGGCGTCTGTGATAGATATATTATTCTTAAAGTATGTAACGCAAGTCAAGATAGATTTTATGGGAACGCTGATAAAACCTGTTATATGCGCCGCCGGAATGGGCGTCGCGTCATACGGCGCGTACGAAGCGGCCTATTTTTTAAGCGGGAGCAACGCGATAAGCGTTATCACGGCAATCATTTTCGGCGCCGCCGTATATTTTATCTGTATGTTATTCTTTAAAGGGATTGTGCGGGCTGATCTCCGCTTTATGCCGATGGGCCGTAAACTAATAAGGGCAATGGATAAGATGAGTATTTAAACAATAAGGGGGAGGGGCAAAAGACGCCCCTCCTATTCGTTTGTTTTGTAATTGTCATTATAAATAATGATCTCATTTGAATGAACCAATCCGAATTCATCGTGCGTGTATTTTTCGATATACTTATCACTTTTATTAAAATCAATTGTTTCCCGAAGCGACTGCCGTTCCACTGCGGCCGCGTCCAACCGCTGGCCCAGCATATCAATTTCCGCCGATAATTTTGCCTGTCTGTTTGTTTGTATGTATATTATGGCTGAAAATATCATGATTAAGAAGCCCCAAAATACACAGTATAATTTGAGTGTGTTAATCACCGGCGACAAAGGCCGCTTCTTTTCAATTTTATCCATCGTTCAAATCTTCTTTCTGATAATGTATATTTCCTTCTTAAAGTTTCTCATTTTTATTTTAGCGAACCTGTTAGCTTTCCGAGCAATGCTTTTTCCGTGAGCAGCTCTTTTCAGAGACCATTTTATTATTGCCCGCACCGGGTATGATAATAAATTTATTAACAATTTAAACGGAAACATTATTATATTGACAGTTGTAATAATTATTTTCTTTATTATGTCAATAATAAATATCGTCGTCTTTATAATCACACCGCTTAACGATATAAAGTACAGGCACATACCGGAAAACACGCCGATTATCGCGTAAATACGAACTTCTCCGCTATTGCGGTGCAGTATGAAATAGAAAATTAAAACAGACGCGAAGAGCCAATACAGCAAGTCTTCTATTTGAGTCAAAAAGTCGGGATGCTTTACTGTTATACGCGCAATACGGAAAAAATCGAACGCGACGCCCGTAACAGCGCCCAATATCATGGTCCATAGAAATAATCGGGCTTGCTCGGCCATTGATAAGATCATATAGATTTTACTTAAACAGCCGGCTGATAAATGACATTTTACCTTTACCAAACCCGCTCGAGTTGTCTTCGTAATTAATGCTTACAATTTCGCCGTCTACGCTAAGCTCGCCGCTGTCCAGATGTAATCTGTTAACATGCAGGTTAACGCCGCGAATTATCAGAACGCCCATTTCAGTTTCTGCGATAATAGTTTCCTCATCAAATGAAATAACGTCCAAAACGCCTGTCACTGATACAGAATTCCGGCGATCTATTGTTATCGCGTGCCTGGAGGCACTTTTTTTTTCATCCGGCATAGTCCACACATCCTTCCGGTATATACCATACGCTATATTAGCTATTATATTATATAACGCCTAAGGCTTGGTTATGACTAAAGCCGAATGGATCCGCGACGCGCGGTCTTTGGCCGCGTTATGATCTGCCAGACGTAAAGATCACGCCCGGCAAATTCAACTTTCGCTATTATAAATTTTTAACCCATATTTCCGATCAACCTGTACATTGCCGCCGCGTCTTCCTTTCTCACTGTCTCCTTTAAAGACAATACCTCGAACGCCGTACCGCTGTTTCCAAACCTGACTTCTATGATATCGCCTATTTTTATTTCGGCGGAGGCTTTTGCGGCTTTTCCATTGACTGTTACGCGGCCCGCGTCACATGCTTCATTGGCGACAGTTCTTCGTTTAATCACCCTTGATACCTTAAGGTATTTATCAAGACGCATAAAACCCTCCCATATCTATACCTCGTAACGGTATGGTTTGCCGCTGGACGCGGATTAATGGACGCTGCGCGGTCTTTGGCGGCAAGCCAATAAAAAGCCCGCGATAATAAAAAACTGTTTGCGCTTTTTATGTGCAAACAGTTTTACGCGCATAACCGCGGAAAAATCGCGCCCAACGTTCCGAAAAGAACGCTTTTTATATTATTTACCGTTTACAGCGTCCTTGAGCGCTTTTCCGACCTTAAAGCGCGGCGCTTTTGAGGCGGGGATAGGCATAACTTCTTTTGTTCTGGGATTACGGCCTTCACGGGCGGCCCGATGAGCTACGTCAAATGTGCCGAATCCTACTAACTGCACTTTACCACCGGCAACTAATTCTTCTTTTACAGCTTCCTCAAAAGCCTGCAGAGCTTTTTCAGAATCCTTTTTACTTAGTTCAGATTTTGCCGCTATGGCCGCAATTAATTCTGTCTTGTTCATGAAACTTCCTCCTTGAGTTAATTATTCATTTTATGGCGGCAAACCCTGAATCTACAGGATTCTCCCCGTTCTCAAAACTAGTTATATACGTTTCCGCGGCATTTGTCAAGGCAAATTCAGGATTCATCTTAAAAAATCCACACATTCGCACGACATGAAATAGCAGTTTTCCTACTAGTTTACAAT
>JAITDJ010000146.1 GCA_031282635.1 Clostridiales bacterium | reverse complement strand
ATAAACCTCGAATCGGGCCTGCGATTTATAAAACACGTCAAACGTAGTAAAGATTGTGACTATAGCGCCGCTGTCAAAATGCAGTATTCCAGTTACATATGTGTTAACGTCAACCTCCGCCGTTTCGCCGCAGTGCGGCTGGCTGGTAATTGTGCGCCGGCTGAACGACTTCTTTGCCGAACCCGTAACGCCGGAAACGCCGCCCAGCAGATTCACCAGCGCCGTTATATAATACGGCCCCATGTCCAGCATAGGCCCGCCTCCGAACTTATAGTAAAATTCGGGATCCGGGTGCCATGTTTCATGCCCATGGCATATCATAAAACATGCGGCGCCAATCGGTTCGCCGATGAACCCGTCGTCAATCAGCTTGCGGCATGTCTGTATGCCGGCGCCCAGGAATGTGTCGGGCGCGCCGCCCAGCATAAGCGACCGTTCCTCGGCCAGTTTAACCAGGGCGCTGCCTTCCTCAAAAGACGCTCCCAGCGGCTTTTCTGAATAAACGTGCTTGCCTGCTTTCAGCGCGGCCTCCGTAACCTCAAAATGTTCGTAGGGACGGGTCAGGTTGAGGACGATGTCAACATCCGGATCCGCGAACGCGTCGCGCATGGTTTCATACAGCTTGGGTACGCCGTATTTTTCTTTTGCTTTTTCCGCCCGCTCGCGGATCTTGTCGCAAACCCCGATAAGTTCAATCTCTTTAAAGAGATTGGTTATGTTCTCCAGATAGATGCCGCTGATAGCGCCTGCGCCTATCATGGCGATTTTGATCTTGCTCATATAATCCCTCCATAGTATAAATTAATATAAATCGTTCAAGCCGGCATTATAGTATCATTAGCGCAGCCAGGGGTCAACTGCTTGTCAAGCCATTGGCCAGCCTTTCCGGCAGCGGGATAAAATGCCCGGCGCCCGGGATTTTTTTATAACGGTAGGCCTCAATATTCTCGCATATATACTGCTTTGCGGGGATCAGGCGAGACATGGAAGTGTTTTTACGAAGCGTTATCACCTGCGCGCCCATAGCATTTTTAGCGGCGTTTGGCGCCAGCAGCGAGGTATTGAACAAAAGCGCCTTATCACTGTCGCGTATGGCCAGGAAGTCCGCGTCCTGTTTTATGAACCCGGCGTATACGATCTCGGATTTGTCTGAATACGCGTTGACTAATTTTTTTCTGTTTACCTTTGTGGCGTACGCGTCCAGGCTGACCTTTGCGACCCTGCCATTGGCGAAACCGAAGAGCATAAAGCCTGTATAGCCCGCGGCGGCGGCCATGCTGATAATACGTTCGTTTTCTTCCATGCCCAGCATATTGGGCAGGTACTCTCCCATGCTGGAAGCCCTGCAATCGGCTATTTCGTAGGCTCTTACCTTATATACGTTATATCTGTCAGAAAAAAACAGGAGGCCGGCTTTGTTTACCGTTTCAAATTCCTGTATTATACGGTCGTTGTCTTTCATGTTCTGCTCAAACGCCGCACGCAGCGAAGACATCGCGATTTTCTTAAAATAGTTATGCTCCGTTAAAAGCACCTTAACCCCGTAGTCCTCTATAAGCGCCTCATCGGGTATTTCTATAAGCTGTTCGCCGGAAATTATCTCCGTGCGGCGGTGTTTGCCATATTTCTTAGCGACATCTTTCAACTGGCGGGATATAATCTCCTCGATCTTTTTATCGCTGCCCAGGATCTCGTTCAACCCGGCTATTTCTTTATTCAGGATGTCCAACTCATTGACGCGGTTTAATATGTGCTCCTTATTCAGGTTTCGCAGCTTTATGTCCGCTATGAATTCCGCCTGAGGCTGATCTATGTTAAACCCGGCCGTCAGGTTGGGGATAACCATGCGGTCTTCCTCTGTCTGCCGGATGATCTTTATCGCCATATCTATATTCAGCAGTATCTGGGAAAGGCCCTCCAGCAAATGCGCCTGGGCGGTCTTTTTTTCTATGTCGTAAGCGGTTTGGCGGCGTATGCAGGAAACTCGAAAACGCAGCCATTCGCCCAAGATTTCCTTAACACCCATGATTTTCGGCCGGCCGTCCACCAGAAAATTGAAGTTGCAGTTAAACGTATCGCAGAGGGGCGTCTGACTGAACAGTTTATGCATCAGCAGATCTGTGTTTGTCCCGCGCTTGATGTCTAACGTTATGCGCAGCCCGTTCAGATCCGTCTCGTCGCGTACGTCATTAATATCTTTTATTTTATTGGCCTTCACCAATGAAATAATTTTTTCTATAATAACCTCTATACTGGACGTATACGGAATTTCCGTTATTTCTATACAGTTGTTTTTAGCATCCACCCGATATTTAGCACGCAGTTTGAAGCTGCCCCTGCCGGTCGCGTAAATCTCCGCCAGGCTGGCCGCATTGTATATCAACTGCGCGCCCGTCGAAAAATCCGGCGCCAAAAGGTATTTGGATATGTCGCAGCTGCGATCCGCTATATAATGTACGGTCGCTTGGCATACCTCTTTCAGGTTGAAACTGCATACCGAGCTGGCCATGCCCACCGCGATCCCCTGATTCGGCGTAACCAGCGGATTGGGGAATGTGGCGGGAAACAGCAGCGGCTCTTTCATCGTGCCGTTGTAATTATCAACCATATCCACTGTGTCTTTATCTATATCTTGGAATAATTCGGCGCAGACGGCGTCCAGCTTAACCTCTGTGTAACGGCTGGCCGCGTACGCCATGTCGCGGGAATACTGCTTGCCAAAATTGCCCTTGGAATCAATAAACGGGTGCAGCAGCGCGTCATTCCCGCGCGTCAGCCGGACAAGGGTTTCATATATGGCTTGATCGCCGTGCGGATTAAGCCGCATAGTCTGCCCCACCACGTCGGCTGATTTGATCCGTCCGCCGGATAAAAGGCCCATTTTATACATCGTATACAGCAGCTTACGGTGAGCGGGCTTGAAACCGTCTATTTCCGGTATGGCGCGCGACATGATGACGCTCATGACGTAAGGCATATAATTCGTTTCCAGCGTGCTGACGATATCCCGATCGGATATATTTACGGATTCTGACGGCACAGGCGTTTCTGTTTTCTTTCTTGCCAAATGATCACTGCCTTCATTAAACAATTTCAGTGAAATCTATATATTTATGGCCGAACATATCTATAAATTCCTTGCGGCCTTTTAAATTATCACCCAGCAGTATCTCAAACATGTTCCGCGTCCCCTCGGCGTCGCTGGGCAAAACCTGAACCAGCTTGCGCGTCTGCGGATTCATGGTGGTCCGCCACATCATATCCGGCTCGTTTTCGCCCAGGCCCTTTGAACGCTGAATAGTATATTTGCCGCTCAATCTGCCTGTAATATCGCCCTTTTCCTTCTCGCTGTACGCGAAGAACGTTTTCTTGCCGGCGTTTATCTCGTACAGCGGCGATTCGGCAATAAACACCTTCCGCGTCTCGATCAGCGTCGGCGTAAGCCTGTAGAGCATTGTAAGGATGAGCGCGCGTATCTGAAACCCGTCTACGTCGGCGTCCGTGCATATAATGATTTTGCTCCATCGGAGCTGGCTTAAATCAAAGGCGTTTAAATCTCTGTTATGCTTTGTATGTATCTCCGCGCCGCAGCCCAGCACGCGCAGCAAATCCGTAATGACGTCGCTATTGAAGATCCTGTTGTAGTCGGCTTTAAGGCAGTTAAGTATTTTGCCGCGCACCGGCATAATGGCCTGAAATTCCGCGTCACGGCCTAATTTGCATGCGCCCAGGGCCGAATCGCCCTCCACAATATAAATCTCGCGCCGAGTGACGTCCTTTGTACGACAGTTTACAAATTTCTCCACACGATTGTTAATATCAATGGCGCCGGTGAGTTTCTTTTTAATATCCATCCGCGTTTTCTCCGCGGTTTCGCGGCTGCGCTTGTTTATCAGCGCCTGGGCCGCCAGTTTATCGGCGTCCGCTTTGTTTTCGATAAAGTAAACCGGAAGCTGTTTGCGCAGGAATTCGGTCATCGCCTCCTGAATGAACCTGTTGGTGATAGATTTCTTAGTCTGATTCTCGTAACTGGTAACGGTTGAAAACGAATTGGAGATTAATATTAAGCAGTCCTCAATATCCGCGAATGTAATCTTTTTTTCATCTTTTTTATATTGGCCGCTGTTTTTGAGATACGCGTCCACAGCGGATACAAAAGCCGAACGGATCGCCTTATCCGGCGAGCCCCCGTATTCCAGCCAGCTGGAATTATGATAATACTCCAGCGTATGGACGTTGTTTGAGAAACAGAATGTTATCTCAAATCTTAATTTGTATTCCGGCTTGTCCTCGCGATCGCGGCCCTTGGTTTCATATGCGAGATAATGGGGCGCGGTCAGAGACTTTTCGCCCGCGATTTCGTTTATATAATCCTTTACGCCGTTTTCATAAAAGAACGTGAACGCCCGACCGGACCCCTCGTCCAGCAGTTCGAAGCGCAGGCCGGCGTTTACTATGGCCTGGCGTTTAAGGATATCCAGATAATACTCAAGCGGCGCGCTCACATCCGTAAACACTTCGCGATCGGGCCGCCATTTGATTATAGAACCCGTAGGCGCGCCCGCCGCCTTTTTTTTAATTAAGCCTCCTATATTTTTACCTTTTTCAAAATGCAGCATGTAGTGATAACCGTCGCGGTATACGTCCACATCCATATATTCTGAACTGTACTGGGTGGAACACAGACCCAGCCCGTTCAGACCCAGGCTGTAAGAATAACTTTCTTCCTCGGCGTTATTTTGAAACTTGCCGCCCGCGTATAACTCGCAAAAAACCAGTTCCCAGTTATATTTCTGTTCTATTGGGTTAAAATCGACCGGGCAGCCCCGGCCGTGGTCGCGTACCGTAACAGAGGCGTCTGTATGGCGGGTAATCTCTATTACCTTGCCATAGCCCTCGCGCGCCTCATCAATCGAATTGGATATGATCTCGAATATAGAGTGCTGACAGCCTTCAAGGCTATCCGAACCGAAGATGACCGAGGGGCGCTTGCGCACTCGATCCGCGCCTTTTAAAGAGACGATGCTTTCATTATCATATGATTTTGACGGTTGCTTCATAATTCACCAGCCTATGATGTAGAACATAATTACGTATAATACCATGAACAAGCGATTATGTAAAGAGGTTTTTAATATAAAGGGGTTTTTAATTAAATAGAGAATCCCCCGGTTAATTAAAACCAGGGGATTTTGATATTGTGTTAATATCCCAGAAATTCTAAAATCCGGTCAGCCAGTGAGGTATAGCTGGAATATCTGGATTCCGTCTTGTCCACATCACTGTCATTGACATAGAATACGCATGGGTTGGGTACCTCATCCGGATCGAAGAATTCCTCGCCGAACCAGTAATAGCTGTCATAATCCGCCTCATCCATATAGAAGACGTCAATGTATTCGTCGGCTGTCTCATAGGCGTCATTAACCGCCTGGATCGCCATGGCCAGCCTGCCGCTGTCCAAATTGGATTTATCGCTGTCATACCGCAGCAGTACAAAACGATCCCCGTAATCATATCTAT
>JAITDJ010000066.1 GCA_031282635.1 Clostridiales bacterium | reverse complement strand
GATTCTTGATTTGTCTAGCACTTTTTTTTACGCTGTAGTATTAATCTTTTTCTTAATGCGTCCGCATCATTTTTATGCTGATTATAGTATACGACGCCTATCGCGACGGTCAATACAACGATTATACCAATGCCAACGGCAATCCCGGCCGGCGACAGCATAAAACCCGTTACAGCCGCCCACGCCGCCGCTGAATCAATACCCAGAGCCAACAGCGGCGACATCGCCATGGTCGCCGCCACAGCGTAGTTCCTCGTTATATCAAAGTGATTTACAGAGGAATTGTATGCGTACCGGTACAAATTCAAATCCGATTCCTGCCCGCCGGGATCCTGCGAGATAAACCGCCCCGTTTCCCGAGACATATACCGGGCGCGCATATAATACAGCCCGTTCTGATCATCGGCAATGCCATACTGCCCCACGTACGTAAACGGATTGGATACAGCCTCGGTTCTTTGCGCCAGCCGGCCTTCCTGATCATAACTATAGCTGTTGGCCACACTGCCGTCCGCGCCGGTAACGCTTACGGTGGAGCCGAGATGATTATACGCGTAGAAATACATTTCGCCGCCGGTTTCCTGAGCGATCAGGCCGCCGTTTTGAATATAGCGCGTGACCGATCCGTCGGGCTTGTACTCCGCCAGCACCGATCCAATCCCCACAGGAGAATATAAATAGCGGGTCGTCGCGCCGTTCACGGTGACGCTGTCGCGGTTTCCGAACACGTCGTAACCATACTCATATGTGTCTGTGGGCGTCCGCATCGCTGTCAGTTGGTTGAAACAATTGTATTCATATTGAATGGTTCCGGCCTCGCCCGTTTCGGAAATCAGATTACCGTTCCGATCATAATCAAACGCCTTGGAACCCGCCGAGACGTACCGGTTCATATCGTCCGCCTGGTATGTCAGCAAGGCTCCGCCCGACGTCACATTCCGGCGGTTGCCGGACAAATCGTATTCGTAATCCGTCTGTATGCTGTCCGGGGCAACAGCCCGAATTAACTGCCCCAGCCGATCATAGGTATAATACCAGGTTCCCGCGCCGGATTCCGTCATCGACGCGATAAGCCCGTCGGCGTTGTAGGTATAAGAAAACCCGGAGATAACCGCCAGGCCCGCGCCGGATGTCGTCTGAATGCTTTTGACTCGCCCGTGTTCATACTGATACTCCGTTGAAGTGCCGTTAGCGTTGGCCTGCCGCGACAGGCTGCCGCCCGGCAAATAATCATATTCCGTGATCACGCTGCCCTCGCCGTCGGTTACCCGGGTAAGCCGGCTTAAACTGCCGTACTCATAGTTTGTGACGCCGCCTTCCGCGTCCGTAGCGGATGTCTGGCGCCCGAGGCTGTCATATGTATAAGCGACGCTCTTGCCGTCGGGATACGTTACACTTGTGAGATCCCCCTTATCGTTATACGTCAGGCTGGTGGTCTCGCCGTCCCTGGTTATGCTTGTGACATTGGAGCGGCTGTCGTAGGTATAGCTGACGGTTGCGCCGTCCTCGTATTCGACGAGCGTTATGTTACCTCTGCCGTCGCGTGAATACTGCGTGTTACGCCCAGACTGGTCAACCGACGCGGTTAACAGCCCGGCGGCGTCGTAATAAAACTGACTGGCGCTGCCGTCCGCGTACCGTATCCCTGTGTTGTTGCCTTTCTCGTCACGCTCATATTGCGTCAGGATACCGCGCTGATCCGTAACGCCGCTTATATTGCCGAAGCCGTCATATGAATAGCGTATGCTTTGCCCTTCCGGATCCGTCAATTCCGACAAATTGTGCGCTGAATCATAACGCATGGCAACGGCGCAGCCCGAACCCAAAGTAACGCCGCCGGGCAGCAAGCCGTCCAAATAGCTGAATTCCCGGCTTACACCGTCCGAATCCACAAACCGGGACAATAGGCCGCCGTCATTAAACTCGGCGACAGTTTGCTCCCCCGCCGCGTCCCTAATCGTCACATTGTTCCCGCCGTAATCGAAACGGACGACGCCGATTCCGTCGCTCTCGGCGACGACACGCCCCTCGCTGTCGTAAGTAAAGGTTAAAACGCTTCCTTCCGGCGATGTAACAGTTTCCAGCGCCGGTTCGCCCGCCGCCTGCGAATACGTATAGGAAACCGCGCCGTATTTGCCCGTCACGGAGATCAGGTTATCCCCGTCGTATTGGTAATCCGCCGTGTCGCCCGTGAGCAGGGATTTCACCTGGCTCACTTTGCCGCCCGCGTATGCCAGCGCAAGCTCATCACCGAAGCCGGAGGCAATAGATACTAATTGATCGCCTTCATAGCGCAGCACGGTGAAATTGCCGTTGGCGTCCGCCAGGTTTTCCAGCCGGCCGTTCCCGTTAAAAGCCATAACCGATCCGTTTTTTGCCGTAACGGTTATTTTTCCGCCTTCGATCCGCGCCTTGCCGTCTCCCAGGAATTTTTCCCTGTATATGCCGTTTTCCTGTTCAATAAAGACCTGGGCGCTGTTGTTTGCCGAAACAAGGATTGCCCTGCCGCTGTCCGTATTAACGGCGTAAGCCCGCGCCTCATACGGGGTGGCCCATCCCAGGCCCAAAATGCCTTTATTCCCGCGCAGATCCTGCACGGTGGGGTAGCTTCTGCCGAAAGTCAAATCGTCCGAAACCAAATCGTCCGCGCTGTTCAAGGAATTCCCGAACAGGGACGCAAACATGTCTGCCTGCGGTTCAAGCAGCGATGAATCAATCTCAGTATCGGGCGTTACCTCCGCGCGCACACTGAACGGCGCCTCGGACACGGTAAAGCTATGCCCGCCGGCCCAAATTTTCTTTTCCGGATCATAAAGCGCGGGAATATGCGTTTCCGTGCCGTCTCCACTCGTTGTGACGACGGTTACGCCGCTAACTTGAGATTTGCTGTTTACGAATTCCACGATAAACGTAAACTCCGGGGTATCTGGGTTATAAGTGTAGTGCGGCGTGACGCCTAACTCCGCTAAATTAAATACCGTGCTTCTCCCGCCGTGTATCATCGTAACTTGCGAAACCTCCGCGAAGTCCGCGCTGTAAACCATTTTCTTGGTTTCGCTCTTCACCGTACCGCCGGACATGGCGACTTCCGCGTAAAACTCATGCTCTTCATACGGTTGGGGACTGTTCATCTCATACCGCAGCCGCCATGACCCGACCATATTGGCGGCAGCGGCGCCCAACGGCCTGCCGTTGTCATACACCGTCACCGAAGCGCCGGGTACGGCGATTCCCGATATCATAAAAGCGGCCTGCGACGTTTTTTCAGGGACGTTGATTGTGATCGACTCCGCTGTAACCAAAGCCGACCCGATAGAGTAAGCCGCCTGCCCGCCGCCCGTAACCTCCGCGCCGATTTTATGCGTTCCAGCGGCCTCCGCCGCGACATAAAACCGAACGGCGCCGTTTTGGCTGCCGGAGCGCACTTCAAAGCCCGACGCGGATACTTCATAGGCCGCGGCGCTCCCGTCAAGCGTTACGCTGCCCGGGACAAGCGAGCAGCCCGCCGGTATGGAGACGGAGACGGCATAGCCGCCATCGGACAGCGCATACCCGTCGGGGAGCGCGTATTCGGCGCGCGCCAAAAACACGCCGCCCGTTACCACCGTGTTTTTGTTCACGACGAAAGACGTTTCGCCCGCGGCGGCGCGGACGCCCACCGAAAATCCCAATGCGGAAACCGCGTCCAAAAACTCGGCTGCATACACGCTGTGCCTTCCCAATAACAGCGGCATAAAAACAGGCCCCACGGTTTCGGTTCCGTTGGAAAGCATTACGTCTTCCCTGTCGACGTGCGTAAAGGTGACGCTTATCCCGTTTGGAGATAAAACGGCGCCCCCCTCGTGCGAAAAATCTACCTCAATACCGTAACGCGCGCAGACATCCCGCACTATGACAGATCCTTCCGGCCTGGGGAATGAAAAACCCAGGTCATTCGCCGACCATAGGAATTCATCCTCGCTGACATAAACCGCGCCATCGTAAACAACCCAGGCGATTGGCGAGCCTTGTTGGATCCCGTCATACAATACCGCCGTTTCATCGCCGATAATCTGCGCGGCCACCGTCAAACCGTCTTTGCTAAAGAGCGTTTCGCCCGTGCCTGGATCCTGCCCCAGCGCAATGCCGAACTGTACGCATAGCTCCCGCACCGGTATCATGCCCTCCGGCGCCTGGCCTCCTTCCGCGAACGCGGTCAAATCACATGAGAAAATCATCGCGATCACAAGCAGAAGGCTGATAAATCTTCTACCCAGCTTCACATGCACCCCTCCAGCATATATTAGGATACTATACCGCGCAGCGGTAACGTTTGCCAAGTATTGCGGCGCATAACGCTGCCCGGACTTTGGCGGCTCTGAGGAATCCCTCAGCCTTCGCCTTTATATATGATAATACGACAAAAAATCCCGCAGGTGTGCACCACGCACACATACGGGATTTTTTCGCAGGCAATGTCTGGCAGAAGCGCCTTGCCGGGCGGTTTGCTCATCACGGATATGAACTTGAAAACCCGGATTGGGCAAAATATCGCGCACCAGGCTTTCCTGCCGTGAATCCAGCAGCACGTTCCTGAGATTCGGAACGCCGAACAACGGGTCAAAGTCTTCCAGCGGGCAGTCGTTGATTTCCAAATCCGCCAAAGCCGGATGGCCTCTGAAGGCCGATATATCCGTAAGGGGGTTGTGGCTTACGATAATATTCCGCAGCTGGGGGAGGTGCTGGATCCCTTCCATGTCTTTCAAGCCGTTGCCTGAAACCACCAATTTTTTCAGATATGGCAGCCGTTCAAACGGCTCCAGGCTTGTAATACCGCTTTCCACATAGCGGAGAATTTCAAGGGTTGAAAGCGAACAGATAAAGTCCACATCTTCGGGGTAGTACCCCAGATGCAATTCCGTCAGGGGCAGGCCCGCCAGAGGGGCCAGATCCGCAATACCCCCCATCGGCAGAATCAGCCCGCGTATTTGCAGCCCCTTCAGCGGGCGGATTGCGGCCACTTTCGTATCCCGGAAGCTCAGCATATCCAGAGGGGGAAGTTCCCGAACACCGGACAGGCCGGCGAAATCTGTGCCATCCACGTACAGGGCGCTGAGGTACGGGCATTCCTTCAACGAGGCGATATCCGCGTCCGTTATGGAATTGCCGCACAGGGCCAGATACTCCAGCGGCAGCCCCGCCAGCGGCGACACGTCCGTAAAGCCCTGCAGGATTACGGCCAGCTTCCGTAAGTTCTTCATCCCTTTCAAATCCGCCAGCGTACGGATGCCGCCGCGCAAAGACGCGTTCATCCTGTCGGAAAGCCTGACGCATATATGCCCGTCCGCCCCCGTGCGCTGCATATACGCTTCTTCGGTGAGTACATCCGCGCCTATGATATAGATCTCCTGCACCGCCGCTAAATCACGGGGGGCAACGGGTTTGACCGCGTCAAACCCCAGCGCCTGGCGCACGGCCTTTTCAATCAGCGGCTCGCTGAATACAACGGCGCTTTCGCCGGCCGGCGCGGGCAGTTGCGCCGCCGGAAGCGCCGGGCCGAAAAATCCCGTATGCCTTCCGGCGGCGAACCCGGCGGCAAAGGACAGGCACAGTGCAAGCGCCAAGGCCGCGAAAAGCACCGCTTTTCCCCCCGCCCACGCGTTATGCCTCATTAAAGCGGATTTTACCGCTTCCGCGCTTTGGTAGCGGTCTTTCGGGGAAAAGGCGGAGCATTTCGCCGCAATGCGCTCCAGCTTTTTATCTTTCACCGCGCCGTCCGCCGCGCCCGTCAGCATATACCGGATAAGCGCGCCCAGCGCGTATATGTCCGCCCGGCAATCCGTCTGGGCGAAACCGTACTGTTCCGGCGGGGCATATTTTTTCGTGCCGAAATTATAAGTGTCCGCGTCGGAGCCCTCGGCGTATTTACGGGAAATGCCGAAATCAATCAGCGTAACTTTATCGCCGCCCGGCCCGATCACTATGTTGGACGGCTTTATATCGCGGTGGATAACCGGCGTGGGCTGAGAGTGCAGGTAAGAGAGTATACCGCACAGTTCCGCAGCGATATGGGCGGCCTGCGGTATATCCAGCGTCCCGCGCTCCGCCAGGTACCGCTCAAGCGACACCCCTTCCGCGTATTCGCGCAAACCGAAAATTCTGTGCGCGTCTTCGCTTTCCGCTTCAAAAGCTGGCAGCCCTTTATGACGCAGCCCGGATAAAAGTTTTCCCTCGCCGTGTATACCGCCCGCCATTGATTTGGGGTAGGATTTCAGAATAAAACGTTTGCCGCCGCCTTTTTCCGAAAGCAGATAGGTTTCTCCGAAATCGCCGGCCGCAAGGCATTCCAAAACGTCGAAACGGCCGCGGAATTGCGCCGGCAGGTCGATTCCTTCCGAAAATCCGCTGCTCAGGAAATCATCGGTGAAAGGCTCAGCCATACCGGCGTTCTTCTTTTCCCAAAAGCGGCAGCGACAGCTCGCTCAGCGTGGATTGAACCTCCGCTATGCCGAAGCCGCGCGCCAGCGCGAAAATCACGACGGCATCCCTTCTGATTCTGGGGTACAGCGCGCTTTTCCCCGATATTTTCAATAAATTCTGCGCACGCTCATAATCCATCCCGAAACCGAAGGCAAGCTGTATCACCGTGTCGCGCGAAGGGGTTCGCCTGCCGTTGAAAAGCTGGTGGCCGAATGTGCGCTCAATGCCCGATCTGGAAATAATCTGGCTGGGCGCCGCGCCCTTTTCCGCGCAAAGGCGGCTAATATACGCCGAAAAAGAAACCGAAACCATCTGCTTGTCGTAATGAGTGATAAAACACTCTATGCTGTGGGTTTTAAACAGCCTTTGCAGCAGGGCGCCGGTTGAAATTTTCTCGTCATTCATATCGCTTACATCCCTTCTGGCTGAGTACGCTTACAGGGTAATCTTATTGCCCCAAAAAATGGTTACAGCGAAAGCAGCATCCCAACGGTTTTTTCTATCCATTCCAGAGCGCCGTAAAAGCGGTATCCCACAAACCCCGCCTGCCGCAGGATGCCGGCAATATCATCCCGGCTGACTTCCAGATTTAAAAGCCCCCGTAATCCGCCCGGTTCTTTAGCGATTTCTTGTGCGTAATCCCAGTACGTTCCGGAAAAGCCAAAGCCGGTGGCATACAACGCCGGGTCGGCGACCGCCTCACGCGCCATCTCCTCCGTGTCCTCATAAAATAGGCTGCGCCCGTTGTCATAGAGCGGGTAAAACGATTCTTCCCTGCCGCTTATCTTGACAGCGATATTGGAGAGATGGCGGTCGTCCTGCCGGGTGATAAAGTCGAGCAGTATCATGCGGGCGACGCCGTCACGATACTGCGGGCGGGCGGTGATGAGATTCCGATACTCGTTATCGCCCCGCGCCCCTTCGAACAGACGGCGGAAATGCACGATGTACTCCTTCGAAAAGTCATACAGGAACGCGGAAAAAACGGTGTCCTTACCGGTTTTATACGCCGGGCAGCAGGGAACGCCGAATTTCCGCGCCAGCAGATATACCGCGGCTTCCGACTCCGCGTCGGTTGCCAGCGGGCTGATTCGCTGCTTAAAGATGCCGTATTGCCCGTTATACACGCCGTATCGCTTGATGTTATATCCTTCCGGGGTATCAATGCTGTCGCCCGCCTGGTCGGTTTTTTGCAGAAACACCGACTGAAATACGCCCGTCATCGCGCTTTCGAGCTTCTCGTTTTTCGAGTGGGCGATCCACAGCAAATCCTTCGGATGAATGCCACGTGTAATTTCGGAAATCCGGAGTACGTCATACTGAGACAGGCCGCAGCGGAACAAAATCCGCTCAATATCCCTGCGGCTACGGCTGACCGCCCGTTCGGAGAGAAACTCTGCAAACTGCTCCGGAGTCCAGCGTTTGGCGCCTTTGGTGTAGAGCGACACGACATTGTTATATTCGGGCCGGGTGAATGTCACGGCATTGGCGGAATCAATCGTCCCGACAACGTCGCCGTCCCACTTAAGCCAAGCGGCGGACGGGGCTTTTTTCTCACGCCCGCCGGGCGGTTTGACAGCTGCCCCCGGGATTTTATAGCTTTTGCCATCGTTAACGGCGCCGGGAATGCTCCCATCCCCACAGGGAATGCGGGCGCGGCGACCGGAAATGACCCGCTGCTTTGCCGCTTGCCGCGCCGAAATATATTCCATCGAAATCACCTGTTTTGCACCTTTTCGCCGCCGCAGAACGGACACCTGCGCCATATACTTTCCACATCCCTATAAGTTTTTCCGCATTATAACACAGGTTTGCCGCGTTGTCTAACATCGCCCGATAAATACACAGCTGTCAGCAGAATAAGCAGTGAACAGAAAATATTGACTAACCACCAAAGAAATTGTCGATCTCATTGATTTTTGTATACCCTGTGAGTATAATTGAATCACTGGAGGAATGCTTGATGAGCTACTTAAGCTTTGAATGGGATGAAGAAAAATACGAGATAAACGTCGAAAAACACGGCATAAGGTTCGAAGAAGCCAGTACAGTATTCGACGATGAAAATATGCTGTATGAATAGGAGATGAACCTTTGAGCGATATTATTGAGGACGAGACTAAAAGGATGGCTCTTTCACCTTGAAGGGGGAATAATTAAAAAAAGCAATATTTGATGAAAAATTGAAATAGACATACCAAGAACCTTCAATTATACTAAAGCTCCACAATACGCCTTTGTCGTATTTAAATCCCTGAATTTTTTTGCAGGTTGTGAAATTAACGAATATGCAGTTTTCATTAAAGTTGTTTTCCCAGTTCCATTTCCTCCGATAAGCACGTTTACACCAGGGCAAAAGTCCGCAGTAAACTCGCCCTTGAAAACTAAGAAATCTTTTAACTTCATACGATTTATAGCCATTATTGCACCTCTATAGATTGTAAATATAGCGTTTCAATTAATCCGTTCCAGTCATCCTGATTTACCAATACTGCCGCACCATCTTCTGTGGCAATAGACACGGCGTCCCCTTGTTTGATAACGCAGTCAAGTATTAAGTCAAAATCTTTTTGCGCTGTGCTGGCTGTCATATGATTCATCGTGCGGTACCTCACTTACACCAGGCCAATTTTTTGTCTCTGTTTAGATTATACCATACAGAAGACGTTCAAGTAATTCACGATCCGATGCTTGTCAGGTTTGTCCCGCTAGAGGAGAACATGCACACGGTGGCAGAAATAGCCGAGAGGTACAGGGTGAGTGCTGATCTGGCCGAACCATTCAAGTCGGTGATTGAACCGATCTGTGATGACTTGGTCAAGTATAATAGGGAGAAGCTTAAAGCAGATAAAGCTAACACGTCGAAAGCCAATGAGATTCCCAGTTTGACAGATTTTCTTGAAAAAATAACAAACCACGTCTCAAATTTTTTGGACGTGGTTTGAATAAGGTGCAAATAGTGGAGCATAAGGGACTCGAACCCTCGACCTCTGCGTTGCGAACGCAGCGCTCTCCCAACTGAGCTAATACCCCGGATACTGGAATTAATAATTCTTTCATTAAAATAATTCTTTAAAACAATTCATTCATTAAAACAATTCTTTAACTCCGATAAATAATTCTTTTACTCAATTCTGCGGCAGGAACCCCTCTCCACCAATTCGCTGTGTAAAAACTCCGTAGCAGGGTTATCCGGTTTAGCCGCTATGGCCGCTATAGTCCGCGACACCAAGGAATAGAAAAAACTCTTGAAATTAAACGCGAATGAAGTCAGCGGCGGAACTATAGTTTTCGCCCTGACATGGCCGTCTATACCGGTTATGGAAATTTGATCGGGAATAGATATACCTTCTTCTCTAAGCGCGGAATACACTCCAAACGCCACAGAGTCATTATTAGCGCATATTATTGTCGGCAGTTCGCCGCGATTGCCAAGAAGTTCCTTGCAGGCTTTATATCCGCTTTCCTCCGAAATACCCGCGTTACACATCCATTTTTCACGGATTTCAATATTGTGCTTCTTCATACCGGCCAAGAAACTCTGACGACGAGTCATGGAACTGTAATGATTCAAGCCGCTGTTTATTACAGCGATCTTTCTGTGCCCAAGACCGCAAGCGTAATCAATAACTTTAGATCCCGTATCCGTCTCAAAATTAATCGATATAAGATTTGGCGCGTTTTTATCAGGCCGATAATAATCGAACACACCTATAATATTGCCGCGTGACGCCAAATCATCAAGCAAGGGTTCGTCGTTACTCACTCCGACAAAAATGCCCGCGTCTATACGTTTTTGAAGAAAAATACGTTTAACCCAATTGATATTATCTTCATCAGTCAAATTTTTCAGAATACTAGTGAGAATAAGATATCCATGAGAAGCCGCTCCTTCAGTTACATGCACAACAAAAGAACTGCTTTGCGTATCGCTGGCAATACTTGCGTCGGAAATCCAAAAAAAACCCAGCGTTCCGGTACGCTTCCCCGCTAATAGCTGCCCAGATAATAAGGGATAATATTCGTTTTCATTAATGATCTTCATAACGTGATCACGCGTTTCCGGCGGCACATTAGCGTATCCGTTAACCACCCGGCTGACAGTACTGCGAGATACCCCCGCCAAGCGCGCGATTTCAGTGCTGTTTAACTCTTTCACAAGGAGAGCCCCATTCACACAGTATAAATAAAATTGTGGACTATGAAGTGATCATAGCATAAACGTTGGCGAGTTGTCAATAAAAAATTAAGCCTCCCTAGCCGTAACGGCAGGGGAGGTGTACCACGCCCTAATTCTCTATCGGCTTATCGCCCGTTTCCTCAGTTTTTTCCTCATGGCATTCGCCGGACTCCGCTGTGTTTTTCTCTTCCTCACAGCAGCATTTTTCTTCAGTGCCGTTTTCCTCAAGATTCTTTAATGTTTCGCTCAGAGACTTAGAGATCTCATCAACAATAACCGCCGTTTTTTCGACAACCACTTTGGTCGCGGCGCGAAGTTTGGGCTCAATTTCTTTAAACACAGCCTCCAGTTTATCACCGACGTCTTTGGAAAGGCCTTCTACATTTTGAGAAAATTTGTTGACCTTTTCATGGACGCGCTTCGCGGCGTCTTCATCCCAAAACGGCTCTTGGGCGTCGTTTGTTTTAAGGGCTTCCAAAAGACTGGCAGCTTCAGCCGCCGTTATTTTGCCCTGATCCAAAAGTTCAAGGATCTTCATGCGTTCCTGTTTCATAAATTGCCTCCTTTTATATTTATCTGAATGAATTATTCAGAATAATATACGCTAAACTGGTTTAAAAGTTTACTTATGGAACGATAAGATCCACATTTTCACGCTTACCGTCACTTACCCGGCAAAGAGTATAGCCGGCGTCGTCACTGATGAAAAACGCGCCGTCCTTTACGGCGGTAATATATGAGCACTCTTCGAACGATATAATGGTATCTTTTCCGCCGTCCGCTATCAAAAGCTCATGCGGATAGTAATTTTCATCGTCTATATAATACATCACATTGTCATATATGTCGTACATATACTCTGAAACCGGATAAATAAACGGCGTCTCGGAATTGTCAGAAGATATTACATAAAATCTCCAGTCCGATTCTCTGTCATACAACAGATTGTCCTTTAAATTTTTTAGGCCGGATCCATAAACCCTGTCCTCTGAAAGCGATTGAAGCGGCTTGACCGACAGATTTTCATCCTCCAAATCAACGCGGTATATCGCGTAATTATCGTAAATATTAATGAAATATAACTTTTTTCCGACAATCACCAAATCGTAACTGGCGTCGTCATTTATTTTTATGATCTCATTTGTCTTAGTGTTCAGCCTGTAGATTGAACCGTTGTCTTCATCATCCACATAATATAGAAAGTCCTCATACAGCGCCAAAAAACCGGCTGTTTTGTTCAGCAGCGGTTTAAGCGCCGCGCCGTCGAAACAATAGATATTGTAATCATTATAACCGTCGCAAAAATATACCGATTCCCCGTCTGATTGTATAAACGCCGGCAGTACGCCGTTTAACAGCACGTCGGGAATCCCGTTTATCTCCTTTACAAGCTGCGCCGACCCATTCGATTTGCGGCGGTAAAACAATGCTGACGCCGTCTCTAATACCAATCCGTCGTAGATCTCATTTTCATTATTCGGATCAATATAAACACATTCAAATGAGGAAGAATTAAACGCCGGATAGAAATTATCTTCGTCAGCTTCGCTCCATGGCGTTTCCACAGGCGAATCAGCTATCCGAACCGCTTCCTCAGTCCGGTTCGAATATATGGTTATACCCGCAATGGAAAGTATCAGAAGGCCTAGCGTAAGAATGGAAAAACATCCTATTCCTATACCCGCAGCCATTTTAGAACGTGATGACATCTTTCGTTTTCGGCCGTCCGCGTTATGCTCCGCAGCATAGACGGATTCATTTTCAATAGCGCGGGAGGCGGCGCGGAGCGCGTTATGAAACTCACCGACGCCGCCGAATTCCAAGCGTCCCGCTAAAATGTTATCAAGCAAATCCCACAGCGGTTTAGGGGTAAACGCGTCCGCGGGCATTTGCATGTTTCCGTAGGGAAAACATGTAAGCATATAAAAAATACTCTGCGCGATACCTCTATTTACCGAATTAACGTTTGCGGACGGATTCGCCATTGCGTTTAACTTTAATTGCCCCCCGTCAGTTAAATATATGGTTTCAGGCAAAACGGTAAAATACAAGCTGTTTTGGTGAGCGGACTCAAGATCATCCAGTAAAGGCGACATCACATATAAAATCGCTCTGAAGGATACGCGCTTATTGTATAATTCGATATAGTCTTTAAGGGATATGCCGTAAAAGCTTTCCCACACAACAATGACGCCATTCGTATCCTCAATATGGATAATTCGCGGTATATGCGTCAACAGCATGTCTTTAAGCGTCCAGAGACCGCGGTACAGGCTTAGGTATTTCTGTTCGGACAGGATGCTGTGCGTTTGATTCGTTATCGTTTCAGAATAATACTCAGTCATATTATAGTGAACTTTATACTCGTCTATAATATCATATGTATTGGACAGGGCGTCACTGAATATATTTTTTTCTATTGTATAAGCCATAGTTTACCTGCCTTCAGGTGAAATAATTGCAGGTAACAGCATACCACAGCGAATGATTAAGATCCAGAAGAAAATGCGGAGTTTTGGGAATAAACTTCAGCCGGCGGATCGCATGTCCCGTGAGAGAGGGCAATCGCCGCGCGTAAGCGGAGACGCGCGGGCGTACGGCTGCGTGAGGGAATCGGGAATTTATTTCCCGATTCCCGATGGGCGCAGACCCCATTCGCGGTCGAAGACCGCTTTGGTAATTAGTCAATTTTTATATTTTTAACAGCGCTGCCCGCGAAGTCCGTATTGACCATTTCATCGTAAGGCGCCCGATTTGTCAAACCGCCGCCCGCATCTATGATATCCTGAAGGAGGTAAAAATCCTCTTCCGTGAGGAGCGGCTCGGTATTCCAAGCGTCAACAGACTTGTATCGTTCCACCATCTTAGCTAAATCGGCCGCGCTGAATTCTTTGAATTGGGGGCGAATGGCCTCGGCCACGGTTTCGACGGAATTGTTCTCTACCCATTGCTCGCCGCGATAAACGGCGTTTGTAAATTTTTGGATTATATCGGGATGGTCTTTGAGAAATTTCGGAGTAGTCATATATACGGTATAAGGAACCCGAGCTTCGGCGCCAAGGGACGCTACCACATATCCCCTGCCTTCGTTTTCTATGGCTGTGGCGGAAGGCTCAAATTCCACTGTGTAGTCGCCGGCGCCGCCGACAAAAGCGCCTGAAGTGGTTGTAAAATCAAGGCTTGTAATAATATGCGCGTCATCACCGGGGATAACGCCATGATTTCTTAGAATGTATTCAAGAGTCATTTGAGGCATACCGTAATTTCTGCCTCCGATTATGGTTTTGCCGATTACGTCCGTCCACTTGAAATCCGTGTCATTAGTTCGGGAAACCAAAAAATTACCTGCGCAGCGGGTTAGCTGAGAGAATATTACAGGAAAATCCGTTTTACCTTCGTTATGAACATAGACTCCTGTCTCCGGGCCTAACAGCGCTATATCCGCGTTCCCCGAAATCAAAGCTGTCATGCATTTATCCGAGCCCTGCGCGACATCAACCGTGACAGCCAGTCCTTCATCCTCGAAGAATCCCTTTTCTAAGGCTGCGTATTGGGGAGCGTAGAAAATAGAATGCACTGTTTCATTAAGCCGTACCTTTATGGCCGGCGTACTACTCGCCGCCGCGCCGTTCTTACATCCGGCGGGGGATACAGCGGCCAGCGCTGTAAGAAACATTGGCAGTATAACCTTTTTCATGGAAACTCCGCCCTTCATGACGCAGGCGCGTCAAAAATCTCAAGACGCGCCTAAGCCGATTTATTTTTAATGTTTAACTCCCATAAGTTACTATATTCAGCGGAGACAGATCGGTTACAAAGCCTTATTTTCGACGCATGGCGTTAAACACCGCCAGAACCTCAACACCCACGTCAGCGAAAACAGCCATCCACATGCCCGCGAACCCAAACGCGGCCAGAATTAGCGCGGCGAATTTTACCGTCAGCGCAAAAATAATATTTTGCCGCGCAATCTTCATTGTATTCCGGGCGATTAAAATTGCCGCCGGAATTTTCGAAGGTTCATCGTTCATTATTACTATATCCGCGGTGGTTACGGCCGCGTCGGAACCTACGCCGCCCATCGCCGCGCCTATATCCGATCGCGCCAGTACCGGCGCGTCATTTATACCGTCCCCAGCGAACAACACTTTAGCGCCGGGGTTCTCACCGTAAATACGCTCCAGCCGCGAAACTTTCTCGTGGGGCAGCAGCCCGGCAAAGACCTTATTTATGCCCAGGCGCTCGCCTATGGCTTCCGCGTTTTCTTTACGATCGCCCGAGAGCATTATTGTACGCTTTACGCCGATACGATTCAATTCGGCGACAGCGGCCGCGCTGTCCGGCTTTATTTCGTCTGAAACCACGATACAGCCCAGATATTTTCCGCCCGACGCCACATGCGTAACTACGCCGCCCGCGGAATCTCCGTTCATGGGCTCAAAACCGTTTTCCCGCATCAGCTTGCCGCTGCCCGCCAGTATCCTGCCGCCCGAATCAAAAGCCTCCACGCCCATGCCCGTTATTTCTCTGAAGCCCGTTATCGCAATTTTATCCGCACTCATATCCTTGAACCTTTTTTTTGCCTCGGCTATAAGCGATTTAGCGACAGGATGCAGCGAATTTTTTTCCGCCGAATACGCGCGCTTTAACAGGTGTGTTTCACTAACGCCGGCGGCGGGGATTATTCGACTGACTCTGAATACGCCTTTTGTAAGCGTACCTGTCTTATCGAACACTACAGTGTCAATCGTGCTTAAAGTCTGAAGGTAATTGCCGCCTTTAACTAAAATACCTTTTTTAGAGCATGCGCCTATGCCGCTGAAAAAAGTGAGGGGTACGGATGCCACTAAAGCGCACGGGCAGGAAACAGCTAAAAAAATAAGCGCGCGGTATATCCAGGTATTAACAGGGTCCGAAAAAATGAGCGGCGGAATCAAGGCGATAATCGCGGCGGCGCTTACGATAATAGGAGTATAGATCTTGGAGAATCTGGTTATAAAGCGTTCTGCCGGCGCTTTTTTGGCGCTCGCGTTCTCCGTCAGTTCCATGATTTTTGAGGCTGTCGATTCGCTCTCCGGTTTCGTCACACGTATTTTGAGCAATCCTGTGAGATTCACGGAACCGCTCAGCGCCTCGCCGGAGACAGTTACTGTCCGCGGGGCGGATTCCCCTAAAAGCGACATCATATCCAGCCGTGACCGCCCTTCAATTATCACGCCGTCTAAGGGTATTTTTTCGCCCGGTTTAACAATAAGTATTTCTCCTACTCTCGCCTGAGACGGAGGTATGTCCGCGATGGCGCCGGATCTTATTACATGGGCGATGTCCGGCTTTATATTGATAAGCGACTCTATCGAACGCATGGAGCGATCCACCGCCATGTCCTGAAAGAATTCGCCGATTTGATAAAAGAGCATAACCGCAGACGCTTCCGGGTACTGTTTGATTATGAAGGCGCCGATCGCGGCCAGACTCATAAGAAAATTCTCGTCGAACAGCTCGCCTTGAAAGATATTGACCGCCGCTTCGGTAAATACGTCATAACCGAAAATAATCAGGCAGGCGGCGTATAAAAAAAATTTGGCGGGCGGCGGCAAAAGACCCGATAGAGCGGACACATACATAATAATCCCGACGGCCATGCGCGCGAGCCGCAGCTTACTTCCTCTCGAAAGCCCTGTTCGCGGCATATCTTTATTCCACGCATTTTTTTCGCTGTCTGCGCAATGCGGGCGGCGTAAACCTTCAAGCGCGCTGTCTAACTGCTGTGACATAATCATTTCCTCATTTTAGGATGCGGAACAAATGAAAACGCCGCTCCCGGTATTCCCATATCTTCCTGAGTATAAATAGCTTTTCAATAAATAGCTTTTCAATAAATGGTTATGCTGCGGCGGGGCCATACATTCCATTCAATTTTTGTATTTTATATTAATTTGTGTTATTATTTACTATAGGGGTGTGATATGAGAATGAGGAATAAGTATAACGAGCCTAGATCAGGATGTTCCATGCTGATTGGAGGCGCGTCTTTGCTGATAATCAGTATGATCATATCAATGATTATAGCTTGGATGGCTCTCAGCGCCTATATGCCTGAAATATCCGCGAGAAGTTCCGGGGATCAGGAAGCATTCGCGGCGTATCTTCAAAGCATTATTGGGAATATAAACGCCAATATAGCCGCGCTGAATCTAAATAACCTGAATATACTGATTAACGCCGCGCAGACGGTTATCCTGTTCATCATATTTAAACTGATTTACAAACGTCCGTTGAGCGAAATGGGGCTGTCGCGGCGAAATGGGGTGAAGATGCTGGGCTTGGGCTGCCTGGCCGGCGCCGTCGCCATATCGCTCTTCGCTCTTATCGCTTCTTTATCGGGCATGGCGGAATTTTCCGGATTGGCGTTACAGAAGGCGTCCCCGGCGGATATAGGCATCGCGTTTGTATACTTTGTCAGCGTCGGATTCTATGAGGAGATTTTATGCCGCGGCTTTTTTATGACTGCTTTGAAAACCACGCGGAAAAAATGGGTTATAATAGCCATACCCGTTTTAATCTTCGGGCTGATGCATTTGCTTAACCCCAATGTTTCTTTACTGGCCGATATAAATATTATGCTAATCGGCGTCGCTTTCGCCTATATGTTCATTAAATCCGGCGCCCTCTGGATGCCCGTCGGCTATCACATAATGTGGAATTTTTTCCAGGGAAATGTCTACGGCATACAGGTCAGCGGAACCACGCAGGCGTCGCTGATGAAATATTCGGCGTTGGGCCCGGATATTTTAACAGGCGGAGTTTTTGGCGCGGAAGGCGGATTAATCTGTACCGCCATAACATTGGGCGTGCTGGTCTGTATCCGTTTTGCCGTTAACACAAAAGAACCGCCGGTTTGGACGATGGACAGCGGCCTGCCTTTTGATTCCCGCTGAACGCGTGATGTTTTTTCAGCAATTGCAATTAGGCGTAAATCTGTTATAATGCTTAGAGACGCGTGGGCCGCTGTTGTGTCCAGGCGCGGCGGCCGTACGTAACA
>JAITDJ010000012.1 GCA_031282635.1 Clostridiales bacterium | reverse complement strand
CCATAACTATATCCCGATATGCGTTACAGGGTTCTATTATATGCGGCATAAGCGCCGCAGCTGCTCACCCGCGCACACAAGCGAGGATTGCTATGCCTGCACGCGCAAAGATATCGGACGCGATATAGCAAGGACAACTTGGGAACGCGGATTTGTAGGCGTAGACAGAAAAGACTGCCTGTCACAAAGAAAATGGTGCAGTGCGTTCGGTTTCGAAGCGCTTGACGATGATGCCGCACCCGATAAAATAATTGATTTTGCCAAAACTTGCACCGAAAAAATCAATGAAAACTGCGATACTATTCTTGCTGTTTCTCAGCGTGTTTACGATATTGCCGCAGGGGAGGGTTTCGATAAAAACAAAATGGTTGTGTCATATATCGGCACGCGCGTGGCTTTGGAACAAACCGACCGCGCAAACGCTGTTCCTGATGATGGATTGAAAATAGTGTTCCTCGGAAACGACATAAATTACGAGGAAAAAGGCTATCCCTGGTTTTTGGAATCCTTGGAGCAAGTCCCTGCCGAATATGCCGCAAAAATCGACCTGTTTTTAACTGTGAACGTTCAGGAACACGCAGAAATATATGAGATGTGTTCAAATTTTCGCTCAATAACCGTTAAGGTTAAGTATACCCGAGATGAACTCAAACACATTCTCAAAGGCTGTCATCTTGGAATTGTGCCTGTGCTTTGGGAAGATAATTTACCGCAAATCGCCATAGAAATGGTCGCGTACGGCGTCCCTGTTCTCACAAGCAGCGCGGGCGGAGCAAAAGAACTCTGCGACAGCGAACTATTTGTCTTTGAAGGCGGAAACACAGAAGATTTTATCAGCAAACTTATGCATTTTGTTGACGTACCCGAAGACTTGCGGGCTTACTGGCAGCATCACCACGGGCTTGTTACTATGAAGCAGCATTGGAACGAGCTGAAAAAATACTATAAGGCGGATATGTCCGAAATCACGCTGTCTTCGCAGGACTATTATCACCTGATGCTTGAACACGATTTTTTGGTGAAAAACATGTCTATCCGTGAAGAGCGTTTTACTCCGCAATTTATCGTAGACGACTTGCGAAATAAACTATATGAGGCAGAAGAAGAAAACCATAGATTACGGGAGGAAAAATCAGATATGGAAAAGATCAACGGTCATATAACCTTCCACACGGATTACAACGCCTATATGGGGCACGTCGGAGCTGATTTATTCAAAATCACGCTTAAAAAGTTTGATTTTTCGAACTTTTATGCCGAAATACGCTTTAACAAACTTTTGAACGTTGATAAAGCGTACTCAAATATAATGCGCGTGTCCGGGACTTGGCTCAAAAAAGACGATGAATATGTACTGCAGCTGCACCAGTTAGACTGGGTGTTTGACGAGCCGCAAATCTCAGATTGGGTTTTCTGTTATATCAGAGAAAACTCTCTTTGTTTCTTCGCAAGATATCCGGGAAAGTCTTGCTCAATTGCGTATGATGTTTTAACACTCAGCACACGCGCTGATATAAAATCAGCAACTGTGGAAAAACTCTACGAAAAGACGTTTATCAGCGAAAACGAACTGCGTCCGGAAGATGTGTTTAACACGTTCGCGGAATATACGGCGCTGAAAACTTTGAAAGACGCAGTCACCGTTGGCGCGGAAATAAAGCAAGAGAAAGCGGCGGAAATCACAAGCGTTGCGACTGCAGCGAACGGCGATACGGCAGAACAAAAAATGGGGAGGTTAGCGAGCAATGAAAACGCATTATGATGCAGCAGTTCTCGACTTTGGTTGGGGAATGAATTATGGTTCGTTGCTCAATGGCTACGCCACACGCTCCATTCTTAAAAACTTGGGGTATTCAGTTCTGCACATCCAAAAGCCCGGGGCGAAAGAAGACGACTGGGAAATAAATGGCACACATAATTACGATTTCGCCCTCAGGCACTACAGAGATGATATTTCGCCTTTTTTGCCGCTCAGCAGAATGTCAGAACTGAATAATTTGTGCGATATGTTTATTGCGGGCTCTGACCAGATATTTAATCCGTATTTTTCCGGCAGTTGGGCGGGATATTCATTTTATCTGGATTTTGTTGATAACAGCAAAAAGCTCGCTTCGTTTGGCACCTCGTTTGGCACTTCATTTGGCTCCAATTATAACAACAGTCGAGATAAAACAAATAAAATTGCCCGATTGTTAAGGAATTTCAACGCTCTTAGTGTTCGCGAACAAGCCTCTGCAACGATACTGCGTGACACATATGGCGTTGAAGCGCAAGTTGTTGCCGAGCCTGTGTTTTTATTGGATATTGAGAAATGGCGTAAATTGGCGGAACATTCTGCGCTTGACGTATTCGCCGGCGACGAACCGTATATGTTAACGTACATTCTCGACCCTACGCCCGAAAAGCGCGCGGCAATAGAATATTACAGCGGTCTGACGGGATTGACGGCGATAAACATTCTTGATGGTCGTTCAGATTTATGGGTCCAAAATAATGAGAAATTAAATTTGCCTAATACCCCATCGGGCGTAATTGCTGAAGACTTTCTGAAAGGCTTTATCAACGCTTCGTTTGTTTTGACCGACAGTTTTCATGGGATGGCGTTTTCTGTTGTTTTTAAGAAAAAATTTATTTCAATCACAAACAGGAAACGCGGGTTCGACCGTTTCGGTGATGTTCTTGGCGAGTTTGGGCTATTGCACAGATACACGACCGAGGAAAAAAATATTCCTCATTCAGAGAAATTACTTGAAGATATTGATTTTTCGAAAGTGGAGGAGGTTATTAAGAGTAAAAGAGACAGTTCTATCGAGTGGCTGAAAACTGCTTTGGAAACGCCGGTTGACATTAAAGTGAAATTTTTTTTACCGAAACCGTTTTATGGAATTGAAACATATAAAAGTAAGTCATCAGATCCATATTTTGTTTTATCTAAAGACAAATGCACTGGGTGCGCCGCATGTTACAACGCGTGCCCCGTTAATTGCATAACTATGGTTGAGGATAACGAAGGTTTCCTTTATCCGCGGTCGGTTGACAAAAAAAAATGCTTGGATTGCGGGAAGTGCAAGCGTGTCTGCCCTGTGCTTAACCCTCCGGAAAGGGTTCGCTCAAATATTAAGCCGAAAAACGTTTACGCGGCGTACAGTTTGGATGAACAAACTCGGTTTATGTCTACAAGCGGAGGCGCGTTTTCTGAATTTGCGCGTTACGCCCTTGCCAATGGCGGCGTTGTTTACGGAGCCGCATACGATGAAGACTTTGCGGTTTATCATGTCAGGAGTGAGGATGAAAAAGGATTAGCGAGAATACGTCAGTCGAAATACTATCAATCTGAAATTAAAGATACATATAAAAGGGTGCTGGACGACTTGGAATCCGGCAGGATAGTGTTGTTCGGCGGCACTCCATGCCAATGCGCCGCGTTGGACAGTTTCTTGAAACGTGATTATGAGCATTTAATTTTAGTGGATTTTATTTGCCATTCAGTATGCCCAAAGCTTGCGTTTAAAGCGTATTTATCAGAATTGGAACATAAATACGGCGCGCCGGCGGAGCGAGTTTGGTTCAAGAACAAGCAAAACGGATGGCATCGCTTTTCTTTAAGGATTGATTTCAAGGGAAAATTTGAGTACTATATGAAACCGTCTGGTTCCGACGACTATTTTAAAGCGTTCTTGAAATATCGCCTTTTTTTACGGCCTTCGTGTCATGGCTGTATGTTCAAAGAGAATAAGCGTAGCGCGGATATAACACTTGCGGATTTCTGGGGGCTTAAATGGAATGACCCAAATCATCACGATGATCAAGAGCAAGGCGTTTCAATAATTATGACGCGTACAGATAAGGGGCAGCGGATATTTGGAGACTTTGTCAGCCCAAGGGTATACTCAGAGAAACATGAACTTGTTGAAGTTGTACCACGTAATGGCGGTATGATTCACTCGCAGACTGTCGGGTTGTATCGTGATTATTTTTTTCAAAATATTGGTGAGTTTAAGTTTTCTAAAATTCTTGCACTGATGGACGAGCGCGAACGATTGCTTCAAATTGAGCGAGATAAACCGTCTATTACCGGTAAACTCACGAAAATCGGGAATGTCATTATAACTATGGCAGAGCGAAGCAAAATAATTATTGACCCAGAAGCGGAGTTGATTCTTAACGCGAATTTGCCAGAGGGATCACAAAAAGAATGTATACTTACCTTACATCCAGGCGCTATTTTACATGTTACCGGGAAATTCCGCGTCAGCTATGACAGCAGAATCATCTTATGGAACAACGCAAAGATGACTGTTGCAAATGGATTTGTGAATTTTGGCGCCGCGATAAGCCCTCAGCGTGAGATTATTATCGGTGACGATTTCCTTGCGGGATCGCAGATTGCTATTTGGGATTACGACTCTCATAAAATAATAGAGGCGGAATCCGGAGATATACTGAACAATCCAACCGATGCTATAAAAATTGGGAAACACGTGTGGATGGGTTTAGGCTCAATGATAACGGATAGCGTATCTGTTGGAGAAGGCGCGATAATAGCCGCCAAAGCGGTTGTCACACATAATGTACCGGAAAACAGTATTGTTGCTGGTGTTCCTGCTAAAGTAATCAAGACCGGCGTAACCTGGAGGGTTTGATAATGAATATCCTATTCTGTGGCGGTTCACGTCAACAAGGCATACATATTATCAATTCATTACTCGAACTCGGCATTGAACTCACAGTATTAAACAGGCATGGTCAAAAAGAAAAAATGTCACACGGCAAGCTGAACTGGGTTTATGGTGACCGTACCAGCGCCGAAACAATGAGAAATGCCATTAGTGGCAAGCATTTCGACATAGTAGTTGACACATCAGCGGTCAGCGGTCAGGATGTAATAAACTTGCTTGATAATGTAAAAACCGATTACTACATACAGATTTCTTCAAATGCGGTTTATAACCCCCTGTCAATAAATATTGCCCCTGAAAGCTTTGACCCTAAGAGTTTTGACCCTAAAAGTTTTGACCCTAAAAGAGCGACTTTCACGACGGGTAACGCTGATTACCAGTTAGGTAAAAGGAATGCCGAAAAATACGCGTTCGAGTATGATATACCCGCATTAATTCTCCGTATGCCATATATTTGCGGTCTAAATGATAAATCCGGAAGATTAAAGTGGTTCGTAGAAAAAATATTAAAATATGATCCCTTTGAATTTAATGTTGATTACGTGTGCCGAAGGTTTGCAGTAGCTCACGAGTCTGAGGCTGCAAGGTTCATTATGCATGCAATTGAGAACAAATTAGTGGGCATTTTTAACTGTGCCAGCGATGGAATAATGTCAGTTGATAAAATTATTGGTTATATAGAGTACAAAACTGGTAAGTACGCAAGATTCAAATTTGGAGCGGAAAATCATTGCCATTATAACAATGTTCCGGAACATTCGCTCAGTACAGACAGCGCGAAAGCGACTGGTCACAGTTTTTTAAATATTGAAGATTGGCTGTATGACACACTCGATTTTTATATAGATGCTGCCAAATGGTAAAAACGATGTAAGCGCAAAGCATTCTGGCGTTTTGCGCCTACAAAAAGACGAACCCAATGTCGTAAAAGTTGAGTTGCCATAAAGTATAAGTTTTATTATGCGATAGAGGCAAGCGTCGTGATGGACAGGGTATTCTTTCCCGCGGGCAGCGGAAAAACGCAAAGGCTCGCGTTATCAGTACGAGCAGGAAGATGAGTGTGTGAAACATAAGTGGTATTGTATCAACTGGTATAACCGCAAACAAGGCTCAGGGAAATCTTTAGTAGTTTTCCCTGAGCCTTGTTAAATATGCCCGCGTCATACAGAATGGCAGCGGCCATTTTTCTATTTAAACAGATTATTATTCAGAATAAACGACGCAAATACTATCGAAACCATAGACAGCAATTTAATGAGTATATTAATGGACGGGCCTGAGGTATCCTTGAACGGGTCGCCGACCGTGTCGCCCACTACAGCCGCTTTATGCTGCTCAGAACCTTTCCCGCCCAAATTGCCGGCTTCGATGTGTTTTTTCGCGTTGTCCCATGCGCCGCCGGCGTTCGCCATCATGATAGCCATAACGAATCCGCTGACAGCCGCGCCAGCCAGCATACCGATTACGCCATACACGCCCAGCAGGATACCGACCGCTATCGGAACGACAATGGCCAGCAAAGCGGGGGCAAGCATCTCTTTTTGCGCCGCTTTTGTACAGATATCCACGCATGTGGCATAGTCAGCCTCGGCCTTGCCCTCCATCAGACCTTTAATCTCACGGAACTGGCGGCGTACCTCCATAACAATACCCTGCGCGGCGCGCCCCACAGCTTGCATGGTCAGCGCTGAAAAGACAAACGGCAGCATGCCGCCGATAAATAAACCAATCAGTACCAGCGGGTTAATCAGCACCGCGTTGTTTATACTGAAGGTAATGGACGTATCGCCCATCGCCTGCGCTTTCGCCGCCAGGTTTTTTATCTCGTCGGCATACGCCGCTATCAGCGCCAGAGCCGTTAAAGCCGCAGAACCTATGGCGTAGCCTTTACCGGACGCTGCGGTCGTATTGCCCAACGAATCCAACGCGTCGGTACGCTCGCGCACATGTTCCGGCAGATGCGCCATTTCGGCGATACCGCCCGCGTTATCCGCGATAGGGCCGTAAGCGTCGGTAGCCAGCGTAATGCCCAGCGTGCTTAACATACCGACTGCAGCAATCGCCACGCCATACAGTCCGGATGAAAACGACTGAGATGTGAAGTCAGCGGATAACTGGCCGCCGGATGCAAAGAAGCTGACAATAACAGCCGCGCCTATAATAACTACAGGCAGGGCGGTGGAAAGCATGCCTAAAGACAGACCGCCGATAATAATAGTCGCCGGGCCGGTAGTGGACGTCACCGCCAGATCTTTGGTAGGTTTATACGTGTCGGACGTATAATATTCGGTACACAACCCAATCAGGTTGCCCGCCACAAGCCCCGCCAAAACGGCAAAATAAATACCTATATTCTCCCACCCCAGCACATTGGGAATCAAGAAAAATGAAAAAATAGCTATGAGTATGGAACTGCCGTACGTACCTTTGCGTAAAGCGGCCAAAAGCACAGATTGACTGGCTTTCTCACCGGAACGCACCAAAAATGTGCCGATTATGGACGACAGCACGCCTACGGCCGCCATAGACATAGGCACCACAATGCCGCTGAAACCATGACCGGCGGCTATCGCCAGCGCGCTGCACGATACGATGCTGCCGACATATGACTCATAAAGATCGGCGCCCATGCCCGCGACATCGCCTACATTGTCTCCGACATTATCCGCTATAACCGCCGGGTTGCGCGGATCATCCTCGGGGATGCCCGCCTCCACCTTACCTACCAAGTCGGCGCCGACATCGGCCGCTTTTGTGAATATGCCGCCGCCTACGCGCGCAAACAGCGCCATAGAGCTGGCGCCCATACCAAAGGTAAGCATAGCGCTGGTGATCCTCTGATATTTATCCACATCGGCAATATGCTGAACATTGGTATAGAACCAATCAAGAAAATAGAACCATAGACTGATATCCAAAAGACCCAATCCAACCACTACCAGGCCCATAACCGCGCCGCTATTGAACGCAATGCGCAAACCCTTGTTCAGACCTTCGAGGCAGCCGTTGGCCGTACGGGCGTTGGCCCTTGTAGCCACGTTCATACCGATAAAGCCCGACAAGCCGGAGAAAAAGCCGCCAGTAAGAAACGCGAAGGGCACAAAAATCTCTAGATAGCCCGCCAACGCCATTATAAGCAGTATAACGAACATAACCGCGAAAAATACACCCACACCGGTATACTGCCGTTTCAGATACGCACTCGCGCCTTTGCGCACAGCCAATGAAATTTTAGACATCTCTTCGGTGCCTTCGCTCTGTTTCATTATGCTGCTGACAAGATAGCCGGCAAACACCAGAGCGATTATAGAGCCGATTGGCGCCAAAATTAACATGGTATTCCCCCTAAATGTTTTGGTAGTATTATAACAAACCTATTCGGATTTTAAAAGCCCCGCGCTTGAATTATTTTCGGTTTTCTCAATACCGTACGCCCATGCGAGGGAATCGGAAATTTATTTCCCAAAGCAGGGCCTGGGGACGCAGACTCCATTCCCGGCCAAAGACCGCTTTAGACGCTACGCTTGCGGCGCCGCTCGAATACGGGCAATCTGCGCGCCTAACGGCCGCGCGATGTCAACCACATGCTTGTGGCAGGTGAACAGGATTGTTTGGCCGCTCCGTTTACTTAACAGTTTCAGCGCGGTTCTGAGACGTACGTCGTCATACTGCATAAGCGCGTCGTCCAGCAGCAGCGGGAAGGGTTCGCCGCGGTTGGATGTTATTTCCGACAGGGCCAGCCTTAAAGCCAGATATGCCTGATCTATGACCCCGCTGCTGAAATACTCATATTCGCGGTACCGTGAACCCGCCTTAATGCTTAAGGTATAGTCTTTCGCGATCAGAATTTCATTGTATTCCCCATTTGTAAGCTCGTTTAATATATGCCCGGCTTTGCGGTTTAACTCGGCGCCGAAACCGGAACGTAACTCGTCCGCCGCTTCTTCCATAACGCAAATAGCGCTTTCAAGGGCTTTATAATAAACCGCCATATCCGCGGCGGACGCGGAAACCGACGTAATTTCGATTTCAAGCTGATCGGGCGTGTACTTAGGGGTTTTCAGCTTTTTTTGAAGTTCCAGCAATCGCAGGCTGAAATCTTCATCTTTTATGCTGTTCCAGCGGTGTAAAACCGTTTCTGGGCTTTCACCGGAAAGCGCGGAGGATACTTTAATCTTCATTCCGGCCAGCCGCGCGCTTATTTCAGCCGGGTTTTCCGCGATAAACCCCAGCGCTTCCGTCTGCTGCCGTATGGCGCCGTTCAGTTTTTCTATGCCGGACATTATCGTCGTAAGCCTCTCCAGCAGCGCCTGCGCGCTGTCTATGGTTTTACCGGGCTCGTACAATTCCGCCATGGCGATAAAACGTGATTTGGCGCCCGCAAGCTTTATTTCCAGCTTGCTTTGCATCTCCAAGTTTTTTGAGTGGGCTTTCCAGGCGATATACCGCTCGCGCAGATCCGCGGTGTTCATACAGCTGTATTTTTTCAATATTTGTTCGGCCTGAATCTGAATCATCGCGATTTGTTTAACATAAGACTCGCGTTTGGCGACGATTTGCGGGTCACTTATCTTGACGATTACAGACACGGGTATCATCAGCGCCATTAAAAATAAATAGATCCAAGAGCCGAAGTACAGCGCGGCGCCGACCGACACGACCGCGATCATAAGTAAAACGATGAAATAAGGCGCTGGCGGCAGACCGATGAATGCGGAATTTTTTTGAGGCAGCGCGTTCAGTTCGGATTCCAGCCCCACTATATGCTGCTCATAAGCCTCGTATTGTTTGATATCGTCGTCTGATATAATAGAAAGGCCGTCATACCCGGTTTCATCCACGTTCCATTCTTCCGTCAGCCTTTTGGCGTCGAAGTATTCGTCGGAGGCCTGCCGCAGCCGTTCCAGATATTCCTCCATACGTTCCGGGGGAATGTTCGGCCTGCTTAGCGCCGACTGATCTTTGGAGCGGTCTTTGATCATGTTCAGCAGGTTTTCTATTTTAACCGCGTCTTCACGTATGCTCAGCGATTCCGCTATGGGTCTCAGTTTTTTCTGTTCGTTATATAACGCCAGCGCAGCCTCATATTCTGCCAGCAACCCCGCCTGTTTCTGAAACACGAAGTCTGTTTGGTCCTTTTCGCTCTTTAGCCGCAGCAGGTTTAGACGCGCATCAACTAAATCCCCATTTTTGCCGTTTTTGCTTATCAACGCCTCTTTCGCGTCTGTCAGCCGTTTTAGAATAACCTGACGGGAAACGTGTTTATCGCCAGCGCCCGTAAGGTTCGCGATAGTTTGATCCTCAACGTCATACCCTGCGGGCGCGCTTATCCTTCCGATATTTTCAACAAAGCAGATTTGCTCGAAACCTTCGGCGTCCAAACCTGTAAACCGCCGGCCGGCCTCCTGGTTGTGAAATGCATCATCTCCGCCTGTGGTCATGTTGATAATCCGCGTCCTGTCTTTAGCGGGGGTTTCGCCGATTGATTTCTGAATGACGTAACGCGTCCCGACGCGTTCCACAATTAACGAACCGGCCGGCGGGCGGCCGGAAAACGGGATGTATTTACGGCGCGGGTTCTGAAGGGATCTGGCGTTATCGGCTTTACTGTACAGCATTAATTTGATAAAATCCATAAGAGTTGTTTTGCCGTCCTCATTTCCGCCGTGTATGATTTGAAAGCCGTCGGAGAAGTCCAGCACGAATTTATTGAACTTCCCGAAAGCGTCTATTTCAACGCGTTTTATATTCATGGCGATGCCACACCTTTCTTGAGGCGCTTTATCAGACCGTCAAAAAAAAGAACCGTATATATGTTTAAATCTGTGCGCAGTAATAAATTTTAAAAGGAAGTGTTACGTTGCGTTGCGTTAATCATGTGCAATCCGAGGCAATCGGTACGTGCGAATACTGCGGCAGGCCGTATTGCAAAGAGTGCCTGGCGGAGATCCGCGGAAAATACTACTGCAGGGAACACGTTGCGTACGCCCTTGGCGGACAGCCGCATTACGCGGCTCCATATACGCCTCAAACGACAGTCGTGAATAATTATATTAACCCGGCATACGATTACTATCCGTATAAAAGCCGTTTAGCCGCCGTGATACTATGTCTGCCGCCGTTTGGCATATTGGGCGCCCACCGGTTTTACACGGGCAAGATCGGCACGGGTTTAATCTGGTTTTTTACCGGGGGGTTTTTCTTACTCGGCTGGCTCCTCGACCTGCTGCTTATCATTTTAGGACTTTTCAGGGATAAAGCGGGACGGCCCTTGGTTTAAGCGTTATCCATATATATTTTATCAGCTTTTCGTTCTGTCCGCAATCTTTGCGGGCAATTTTTTTTACGTGCGGGGCGGCAACAGCAGATCGATATATTGTAAAAATTTTAACTAAATTTTAATACCCATTGACATATATGCGCCCGCTGTGTTATCTTGATATAAATTAAACCGTTGAAGCGGAAGTAAAAACAAGCGTCAGCCCCTGCAGAGAGCCGGTATGGTGGGAACCGGCGGTACGCGGCTTGTTATAATGGTCCGTCGAGGGCGTGGTCAACGGCGTTTGCTTAGTAAACCACGACGTGAGGGCATACGTCAGTTGCCGGGGCGTGTTTGCGTCCCGATGAGCGTGAGGGTCTCTCTCAAATCAAGGTGGCACCGCGGATATTATCCGTCCTTGACATTTATTAATGTCGGGGACGGATTTTTTCGTGTGGATAATTAGAGCCGATAAGATGCGTTCGATATACGCCGTCCCGCGATCGTTCCCGGAAAGGAGCAGCATTATGACTTTCGACGAATTGAAATCCCTGGCCGGGGGATACCGCGCCGCGCCGATATTTTGTGAGATTCCCGCCAACGGGCGAACCCCGGCGGACGTATTCATGATTCTCAAAAAACTGTCTCGTCACTGTTATATTCTTGAAAGCGCGGATAGCGCCGACAGGCGTGGCAGGTATTCGTTTCTGGGCTATGACCCGAAGCTGGAGGTCAGCTGTGCCGACGGTGAGCTGAAAATAAAAAACGGCGCTGAAATCCGCATTCGGACAGACGACCCCGGCGCGCATATACGCGGTGTCCTGGAAGATAACCGTTCGCCGCGTGTTCCCGGGCTTCCTCCATTTACCGGCGGCCTAGTGGGTTACTTTTCCTATGATTATGTTAAATACGGCGAGCCGGCGTTAAAGCTGGACGCGCCGGACGAAGACGGCTTCAAAGATGTTGACCTCATGCTGTTTGATAAGGTTGTCGTGTTCGACCATCTAAAGAACGTAATAGTTCTTATTGTCAGCATTAGAACCGATGCGCTAGAAGAAAATTACAATCGGGGTCTGATCGAGTTGGATACGCTCCGCCGCGTCGTGGAAAACGGATCGCCGGCGCGGTTCCAGCCTCTGACGTTGAAATCCCCTTTTCGTCAGCTATTTGATAAGCAACGGTACTGCGAGATGGTAGAACGCGCTAAAGTGTATATCTGCGAGGGCGACATATTTCAGGCCGTACTTTCAAACAGGCTGGATGCCGACGCGGACGGATCGCTGTTTGACACATATAAGATTCTGCGAAAATCAAACCCGTCGCCATATATGTTTTATTTTTCTTCTGATGATATAGAGGTAGCGGGGGCCGCCCCCGAAACGCTGGTAAAGCTTCAAAACGGCGCTGTTTTTACTTTCCCGCTGGCGGGGACCAGGCCGCGGGGGAAAACCCCGGGGGAAGACGAGGCCCTGGCCCAAGGCCTGCTGGCCGATCCGAAAGAATTGGCCGAGCATAACATGCTGGTGGATCTGGGCCGGAATGACATCGGGAAGATCAGCCGGTTCGGCAGCGTACGCGTAGAGAAATATATGACCGTTGAACGGTTTTCCCATGTAATGCATATCGGTTCGACTGTTGTCGGCGGAATTAACCCGGGCCTTTCCGGGGTAGACGCCGTGAACGCCCTGCTGCCCGCAGGTACGCTTTCGGGCGCGCCGAAGCTGCGCGCGTGCGAGATAATAAACGAGCTGGAGCAATGTAAGCGCGGCATTTACGGCGGCGCTATCGGATATCTGGCGACGAGCGGCGATATGGATACTTGCATCGCAATCCGGATCGCTTTTAAAAAAAACGGACGCGTTTTTTTACGTTCCGGCGCAGGAATTGTCGCCGACAGCGTACCGGAGCGCGAGTACGAGGAATGCGCAAATAAGCTTCGAGCCGTGGTTGACGCATTGGAGCGCGCGTCGGAAGGGCAATGGGATGATCCTGCTTATAGATAACTACGACAGTTTTTCTTACAATCTTTACCAGCTTATCGGAATAATTGAGCCGGATATCCGTGTTGTACGCAACAACACTTTTGAACCGGGCCAAATAGAAAGCTGGAGGCCTTCGCACATCGTCCTGTCACCCGGCCCGGGCCGCCCGGCGGACGCGGGGCTGTGCGAAGACGTGATTCGCGCGTACGCCGGAAAAAT
>JAITDJ010000009.1 GCA_031282635.1 Clostridiales bacterium | reverse complement strand
GGAATATTCTTTTAAGATAATCCTTTTATTAAATGTACCTTTTTCACTCCATTTTTGACGTATTATGTCTATTTGAGTTCTATTTCTATATGGTAAAAAATGGATACTCAACAGGTTCTAAACGTCTTCAGCGTCTGAAAAGCAAATATTTGATGAACGCCAGATATTCTCTGGAATAATTGTTCGGTATCAGATATTTCGGCAGTGTCGGCGCCGCCAGACCGGCCGCGTTCAGACCGGCCTTTTTAGCGTACAATCCGGCTCTAAATATGTGGAACCTATTGGTTATGTACAATATTTTTATAGAATGTTCTTTAAACGCGTCGTCTAACAGCGCTTTAGAAAACTCAAAGTTTTCTTCCGTGCTGGACGAATACGGTTCCCGGATGATTTGCTTCTCCGGGACGCCGCGCGCTATTAGATATTTCGCCATAGCGACGGCCTCGGGGACGGTTTCGTTGGATCCCTGCCCTCCGCTGACGACAATCATTACGCGCGGGTCTTTTTCATAATACCAAACCGCTTTATCCAGCCTGGCCGCCAGCGTTATAGTTACGCGATCGCCCGCCAGGCCCGCGCCCAGCACTATTAAGGCATTCGCGTCATAATCAGGCGCCGCGGCGCTCTGAATCAGGGTTATGCAGACTAAAAGCGCAAAAAGCGCCATATTCAGGCCTATCAACAGCCCGCAGGCCCAGCCTGTAATTCTGCCGGCTTTGGTTCGAAGGAAAAACATAATGTGCTTTTCAAACACATAATACCCGATTACAGCCAACCCGACAATGCCCGGCAGAAACGATCCGACATTGATCGGAACAAGCAGTATGACCGCCGCGCTGTTGGCAATCAGCGCGGCGGCGGAAACAATCAGGATAAACTTAAGTATCGCGTGAAGGTTCTTTCTGAACCAATTACGCCATTTCATAGACACCCTAAAATAAGGAATAAAGCCGTGGGAAAACCCAGCGCGATTGAAAGCATGAATACAATTGACGTAGTGGGAACCATTAAAACTTTTCCTCCATTATTTTTTTAATCCTCGCCGCAAGCAGCGTATATCTCTGTGTTTCGCGGTTATTAGCAATCATACGTTTCAGCATTTCCTCTGTACCGACAATAACCACCAGATTCTTCGCACGGGTTACGGCTGTGTACAGCAGATTTTTGCTCATCAGCATGGGAGGTCCGCTGTGAATGGGTATTACAACAACCTTGTACTCACTCCCCTGCGCCTTATGGACTGTTACAGCGAAAGACAGTTCCAGTTCGTCCAATTGGCTGAAACCGTATTTGACGACGCGGTCGTCATCAAATTTTACGGTCATATATTCATCCTCTTCATTAATCTCCGTAATACAGCCCTGATCTCCGTTAAAGACCCCCACGCCTTCATCCAAAACGCGGCCCGCGCTATTTTCCGCACGCCAGGTTACAGAGTAATTGTTCTTAATCTGCATTACCTTGTCACCCTCGCGGAATATGAGGTTCCGATATTCTTTTTCCCTCTTGCCGGACGAAGGGGGGTTCATACATCGCTGTAAATCCGTATTCAGACTGCTGACGCCGATTGCGGATTTACGCGTGGGCGTCAGAACCTGAATATCAGAAAACATATCGCAGCCCATATAGCCCGGCAAACGCTGCGTGACCAGCTGGACAATAGTCTGTTCCGTTTCGTCGGCGGTGCACCTTTTTATGAAAAAAAAATCTTTGTTTTTATCATTAAGGGCAGGGTATTTACCATGGTTTATCCTGTGAGCATTCATTACAATGGCGCTTTCCTGCGCCTGGCGAAAGATCTCCGTCAGCCGCGCCACATCGACGCGTCCGCTGTCTATAATATCGCGCAGCACATTACCCGGTCCCACAGACGGAAGCTGATCCACATCGCCTACCAAAATCAGCCGTGTTCCCGGCGCGACAGCCTTCAGCAGATGATGCATGAGCAATATGTCAACCATGGAACTTTCGTCTATGATGATTACGTCGGTTTCTATCGGATTATCTTCGTTGCGTGAAAATGTCTGCCTACGGGGGTCGTCGGACATACAGGAAATTTCCAGCAGGCGGTGTATAGTCTTCGCGTCCATGCCGGTGGTTTCCGACATGCGTTTGGCGGCGCGCCCTGTAGGAGCGGCCAGTTCTATTTTCAACCCGTATTCCCACATCAGTTTTATAATGGCGTTAATTGTAGTGGTCTTACCTGTACCGGGACCTCCGGTTATTACCAGCACGCCGCTTTTAAGGGCTTCTTCCACAGCCCGTTTTTGATCGGCCGCCAGCGCGACGCCCGTTTCAGCCTCGATCCGGCTGATATTCCGGCTGATATCCATATGGGCGTTTATATGTTTGCCGGGAGCGACGCATACTAAATCCGCCAGCTTTTTGGCGACGTAATTCTCTGCGTAAAAAAAAGCGTTCTGATATACGGCGACAGTATCCGGCTGGGTTTCCGCGACTAATTGACGTTCCATCGACAGTTCGATGAAAGCGGTCTCCACGAGATCATGAGACAGCCGCAGCAATTCCGCGGTGTCGTCCAATAAAACCTGTTTGGGCAAATAGACGTGGCCGTTCGTAACGGCTTGTGAAAGAATATATTTTAGTCCGGCCTTTACACGGTGCGGGGAATCAAAAGGCATACCTACCCTGGCCGCGATGGCGTCCGCTGTTTTGAAACCGATGCCCGTGATTTCCTCCGCAAGTATATATGGGTTAGATTTTACAATCTCTTGCGTCGCCTCACGGAAACGTTTATAGACGCGCTGGGCAAACGTGGGCGATATGCCATAATCTTGCAGGAAAAGCACGGCGCGGCGCAGATCGAACTGTTCGTGAAAAACGGATCCTATGCCGGCGGCTTTTTCAAGGGTAATGCCCTTTACCTCCGCCAGCCGTTCAGGCGTTTCGTCAATAACCGTAAGCGTCCGCTCGCCAAACGCCTCGACAATACGCTTGGCTAGTCGTTCGCCAATCCCCTTTATAACGCCCGACCCTAAATATTTCTCAATACCCTGGATGGTTGTGGGCGCGTTTTTTTCAATATAATCAACGGACAACTGTATACCGTATTTGCGGTTGTTTACAAAAAAGCCGCGCAGTTTAACCGTTTCACCTATACTGAGGCGGGGCAGGCTGCCCGTGCAGATAATGTTCTTGTCGTTTTTACCGGCTTCCGATAACGCAAACACGGTAAAACCGTTATCCTCGTTATGGTAGATAACGTTTTCTACAACGCCTTCTATATTCAGTGCCTCTTTCATGCAAAACCTCAAATTTTTTTTTTATTATAGCAAAAAAATGTTATTTTGTATAGGGACAGTAATCTGCGTCATGGGGGGCTAAAGTCAAAGCGAGACGATTTGTATCGGCGAAATCAAATAATTTCCTCTAATTTATTATATCATTACCCTTTGACAAATGGATTAAAATATATTATTATAGAGAAAAATAAAAATAAATAGAATATCTTATCAAATTCAAGAGGTGGGAGTATGGGAAAAGACATTTTTTTTGATTTAAACAATTTTCAGGAACTCAGCGAAACGGAACTTTACGGCATAGACGCCGGAAGCTTTCTCTCCGTCGCCGCGAATGTGCCAAGGGCGTTCTTCGGCGGTTTGATCGGCATGGTTACCGGCGCTGTCACAAAGGGCTGGCTTGGCCTGAAAGTAGGCGCCCAGCAAACATTTGATCCATCCGGTATTTTAACCGGATTGCTGCTGGGTTTTTACGCCGGCGGAATAACCGGCGCAATCGACGGGGCGCGTAACGCGATAAGGTAAAATCTGATAATTGAAGGAGAGTACTAATGTCGGAATTGGGTATTAATATAGGCGGCTTTGAGGAATTAAGCGGCGACGAGCAGAGTGTGGTATACGGCGGCGGTTATAAAAAGGTTTTCAGCGTAGTTGGAGGCATCCTCGGCTCGATACTGGGCTTTGCGTTCCACGGAGCGCTCGGGGCGGCTATGGGCGCGTCGGGGCTCAACCCGATCAGCATCGGGGTAGGCGCAATCACCGGAGGGGTACGGGGAGCAGTCTCCGGCTCGATTTATGGAACCAGAACAGGCAGCGCTTTAGCCGATGTTTTTTAAGAGTACGACAGAATCCATTATTTATAGCCTATTCCATTTGGGGAGACCATATTATGAGCAAAAGATTATATAATGAATCAGCGGGTTTTCAAGCGCTGGAAGAAAACGAACTTGCCGCGATTACCGGCGGCGGTTTTATATCAGCTATTGGAAGTATTCCCAAGGCTGTCTACCTGGGAATAAAAGGTTTTTTTACCGGCGCTTGGTCAACCGGCATTGCGGGCGGGAAACTAGCTGTGGAGCAATCATTTGATTCCAACTCGGTTTTAGTCGGCGCGGTGATGGGCGCTCTGATTGGCGGCGTCAAAAATGGGATTAAAGGCCTATTGAGCGCGTTCTAATAGGAACAGAGTTTATACATATGGCATTTGCATATCAAACTGATTTAAGGCGCGACTCAGCCGAGTCGCGCCTTTTCTTCTCATTGCGCCGTTAACGTATATGTCAAAGTATCCCCGGAAGCGTATAGCCTGAATACCCTGTAATTCTCATTGACAGTCTCGGCGTCTTTCCACATGGCGCCAATGTTTATGTATCGAATGCCGTCTCGTATTCTTACTGATGTTTCCAGCCCCTGTTTTGAAACGACAAAAACCTGTTTGCCCCGCGCCTGATACGCGGCCAGCGCCTCATGAAACAGTTCAAACTCTTTCGGCCGGTTATAATTGAACGGGCTGATATCTGTTTCTATTACTGCAATATCGCTCGAATTCATACTGTCAATATCGCCGGTAAATCGCGCCCATTGGGACGGATCCGCCGCCAGCAGCCCCCCGTTCGCGCCTGTCATGCGCAGGATGGCGAACCTGCCGTTTTGCCTCGCGCCATAAATTATCGGATCCCGCGCGGCAGGATCAAACACTTTTTCACCCTCTATAATAACCGCCGGATCCGCCGGCGCTTCATCCGGCTCACTCCGCAGCGGATCGGTAAACCGGGGCTGTTCCGGCAAAACGCCCGTATCGCCGCCCGTGTCGCCGATGTATACGGACGCATACGCGAAAACCTGCCGCACCGAGCATTTCAGGAGTCCGGTCCCCGATTCGGCCATAGCCGTAAATACGCCGCCGGAGGCCGCGCCCAGTTCCGGAGGAAACACTTCATATGAAACGCCTTCCGTTACATCGAAGCGCTCGCCGTCGCTGTCTATGCCTATAAAAGACAATTCTTTACTTTCACCCGGGTTCAGCCTGACCGCGTCCGGCTTTATTATTAATTCCGATATCGTTTTTACTTTCAATTCCGTTTTCGCCGTCATGGCGCCGCTCTGGACATGGATTACCGTCTTGCCTGTTTTGCTCGGCGTAAAATATCCGTTCGCGTAGACAGCCCCCGGGTCGTCAAACGCGACGATCTCCGGCGCCAGATCAATCCTGTGACCATACGCGTCCAATCCGTATACCGAGAGTTTGACCGAGTCCCCCAGCCATACCGTGTCTTTCTCAAAGGACGCCTCAAGCTTTTCAGCGTTCCCGACCGGGGCGTTATTGAAAATACCCAACGCATTAATCACCTTGCGTTCCGCGCCGTCGGAAACCCGATTCATAACGTTATATAAGCCTTCCGGATTCCTTATCACCATAGTGGAAGAACCGCCGCCGTCCAGATGCATGGCGTTATAGGCGCCATAGCGCTTCATTATCCAGGCCATCTCGTCCTGATTGGCGCCGATTGAATGTGTCCGCCCGTCTACCTCAACCAGAATCAACTGATCTTGTTCCCTGTTTATCCCAATCGCTGTGCGCGGCTCGCGCTTGTTTCCGCTGACAATCGCGCCCATGGTGAACGGCTCGCCCTCTTTCAGGATCAATCCGCCGCCGCCGATCGCTGCTTTTATACCGCCAAAATTTACGCCGTACGGCTCAATCCGCAGCGCGGCCTGCTGCCCCACGCTGAAGAACTGGCCGAAATAATCGGCGGAGGCCTGCTGTATGGCCAATATATAGCCGTCTTCCGGTATATTTACCGTTTCGCCCAATTGGGATATATACGTAATCCGCTGGTCCGAAACCACAATTTTCAGCAGGCCGGGAAAGCGGCTGTCCAGCGAAGCCGTATTTTGCATCGCCTGCCTGTTGACAATAACGGGATACACCATATCCGTTATCTTGTTTATGGCGTGAACCTCAATGTTTTCGACGCCGTCGTTATAAAAATGTATATCCGTCTTTATAAACGATATAAACGGGATATTTTCCTGAGTATATAAAAAAGACGCGTAATTATTATCCGCGGCGTTCGAGTCTCCGGAAACGGAAATCAGCTGCCGGTCTCTTACAGTCAGACCGAATCCCGCGCTGTACGCTCCGTTAACGCCGAAAAAATCTCCGTTAACGCCGGCAATGGCATTGGATTCGCGCAGCAGCGCTGACACAGTCTCCTTCAACCCATATTCCTTATTCGATTCTATGGGATTAATCGTGATGTATGGGTCGTTCAGATCGACTTTTAAAACATGTATGTCCAATAGCCCGGCGTTTGTCACCGAGCGGCTTTCCTCATATGTAACCCCATTGCATACCGCCGTTGTTTTTTGTACCTCATACAGCGTCTCGGCCGCGTACACAGGGGCGCTCGCCAAAATCAAGACGGCGTTCAGCGCCGCGGCGATAAGCGTACGGCGGGCCGCGCCCCTCACGCGGCGATCCGCCATATTTTGCGAAAACCGCAATATTTACCCCCCCAAACTGTCTGAAATTGTATCTATCCTTGCCCCGCAAATTACCATGTTTGATTGGATAATCAGATCGCCGCCTTCGGAAATCTGCGCGTTGCCGTTCACGAAATATCCATTGTCCGTCACATTGCCGGCGCATTCCAGCGTCATATACAGGCTGTATTTTTCTTCCATCGGTACATATAAGGGCGTACCGTCCGGGCGTTTAATAATCTCTTTTGCCGGTTCACTGCGCGTTGACAGCACTTTGCCCAAAGGCTGCTGCTCATGCTGCTTATAGAATACGTCTCCTTCGTGAATGGCATTGAGGCTGAACTCGCGAATCGGTTCGATAACCAAGGTAACATAAAATTTAGTGTCTGAAACAACAATCTGTACGGCTTTCGGGGCCAGCCTGCGGTACCCCAACCCGATTATCAGCCCTATCGCAATCAGTATCAGCGCGATGTCAATCAGACTGACTTTTCCCGCCAGCCTGCCCTGTCTATCTATAATCACGGCGCGCCGCCCCTTTCGAGATTCACGACATACCCGCCCGCCGCAAAACGCTTGGTTTTTATATAAACATCCTTACCCACCAGCACTTCAAAATAACCGATTAATGTAGTGTAATCAGTAACCCGCCCGATAGCTTCTATGTCAATATAAACCGTCTCCAGACCGTCCACGGGCGCGCGGCGTATGATATTGCCCTCGTAGTCCGGCACATCCTCCAGATAGGGTTCGGCTCTGACGTTTTTTATAGTCCCTATGGCGTACCCGCGCTGGCTGTCTTCAACGGCGTCTCCAACCTTTACCTTATCCGCGAAATCGGGCTTCCTGCGCTGTACCTCAACAGTATAGCGCACAGGCACGTCCCCCGGCTTAGCGGCGGCGCTCCGCGGCGCGGAGAAACGCAGCGCCAGAACCGCGAACACAATCAGCGCGGCTATCATAATTATATCGACAAGATTCATTACTCCAAACATGCGATAATTTTTGTCAATCAATGTTTCACCCCTTTCACTAAAGCGGTCTTCGGCCGCATAATTCCTCATACAGTTCAAAGGTCTGGCTGCCCATAGAATTGAGAGTAAAACGCGTTTCATATGTTTCCATTGCCTGGAAACTCATGTCGTCATACATTTCACGGTTACGCCTGACGCTCATAATCGCATTGGCCATAGCCTGGCTGCCCCTTTTGGGGAACAGCAGCCCGTTTACCCCGTCCGCCACAACATACGGGTTGCCGCCGAAATCGCTGGCCACGGCGGGTATACCCAAACTCATTCCGCTTATCATCGCCATAGAGGTCGCTTCCGTACCTATGGACGCGTTTATCTGCAAGTCCGTTATGTTCTCAATATTAACAATGTCTTTAATAAACCCTGTGAATATGACGTTTTTTATCTCTTCCTCCTGAACACGTTTTTTGAGATGACTCTCCATAGGACCGGCGCCTGCGATTAGAAACCTGACGCTTTTGTCCATATGCATAATTTTCTTGGCGGCGTCCAAAACGGTGTCATGATCCTTCTCTTGGGATAATCGGGCGATTATGGAAACAATAAAATCATTGCGGCTAAGTCCGTACGCCGCCCGAATTCGGCCGCGCTTGTCCCATTCAAAAACCTCCGCCCGAGGAACGCCGTTGAAAATCATACGGATTTTCCCGCGCGGCGTTCCTAATTTTATTAAATTATCCTCAACCGCCGGTGAAACCGCTATAATGGCGTCGGAAAACAAGCCGTTGATTACGCGCACGGCCAATCTGCGCCGCAGGCTTATATCTCCGGGGCTCAGGTCAAACACGCTGTGGCGCGTGCTTACAATTTTCACCCGGCCGTACAGCCTCGCGGCGATCCGCCCCGAAAGGGCCGCGTGGGTATGGACAATGTCGGGCGCCGCGCGCTCAATGATCTGTTTTACCGCCTTAACGGCGCGCAAGTCAAATGATTTGTCATTGATACGCTCCGCTTCGTACACGGGGATCAAACGCGCGTCAAACTCGGGCTTTAAAGCGCTTCCGACCGGAAGAATCACTTCCATGCAGCCTTTATAATTATTGCCGGCCGCCCAGTCTCCAAGCGCCAGGACGCATTTGCCGGCGCCCCCGATATTGGTGTCTGTCAGAATGTGAAGGACTTTCAGCATGTGAAGGACTTTCAACAAAAATCCTCCTTCAAGCGAATATTAACCATCGCGCAGCCTATGCCCATAAATATAAAGAATGTCAGCATTACCCGGTAATTATAAAACACATAATCAAACATGCCCTGCGTGAGGTATGCGACGGCCGCCGCAAAAAAAACGGCGAGAAACGACTTGGTTTTATTGTTGCGCGTCTTACGGAACAGCCGCAGAAGCGTCCTGAAAAAGGTCAGCAGCATTGTCAGGAAGACAATAAGCCCAAAAACGCCCAATTCCGTAAATACCTGCAGGAACAGGTTGTGCGAGTGGGGCGCGGTTACATCGCTGAACGCGTAATACGGGTATACCGCATTATACGCCTCAATGCCCTGGCCGAGCCCGGAAATCCAGAAGTCCTTCAGAATCCTCAGCGTGGCCTGCCAGATATAAATCCTGTATGACGTGGAAGAGTCGCTCAGATTGGTTATGCTGGCAAACCGGTTAAACATAGAGGCCGGCGCGATGAACGGCAGAATGATAATACCCGCGCTGAACAACGTTATCAGACGTTTCTCCATAAATATTATATATACAACCGCCCCGACGCCCAGGGCCAGATAACAGCCGCGCGAATAGGTAAATCCCAGATTATAAAGCAGCAGCGCGGAAATGAGTAAATAATACAGCTTGTGCATCCGGCGGTTAGACATATGGACCATAATCAGGCATACCGGTATGGCCAGCAGCAGATACGAACCGTATACGTTCGGATTGGCGAATGTGGCGTATACGCGCAGTGTCAGATCGGAAAACAGTTCCTTGTCTACCCATGTCATGTCCACCTTGCCGGAGATCTTCTGATATGCCCCTGCCAGGCCGGTTACGGCGGCGGACGTGCAGAATGTAAAAAGCATGGCGTTCAGTTTCCGCCTTGAATTAATGAGCGCTGTTGTCAGCAGACAGCTGAGTGTGATAAGCGCTGTGAGCAGCGCCGCTTTAATACTGCTGGACGGATGAAACGACGTTACCCCGTAAAACAGCCCGACAATTGCGTACACAATCACCATCAGCCCCGTCTGGTCAATATATGGCACATACGCGGAATCCGTAAGCAGCTTGAAGAAATAACACAGCGCCGTATAACCCAATATAACCGCCAGTATCATTGTGGGAAGAAACGGCGCGGCCGCCGCTATTCCCAGCATGCCCAGTTCAGGATACGCCAGCGCGGCCAGCGCCCCGATAACCCCGGCGACGCCCGCCGCGGCATAGAGCGGAGGCAGGAAGATGAAAGCCGCCGCCGCGGCCGCCGCGCCTATAAACATCAGCGCCAGCGGCGCCCGGTTAAGCTTCCCGGGCTTCTCCAAATCCAGACCGGCAAGCCCGGAAACGAGCCGCGCCGCCGCGCTGCCTTGAGCCAGCGCGCCTAAGCTATTCATCATCAGCGACCATCCGCTGTTGTCATAGGCGGCTTTAAACCATGAACGCCGCGTTTGTACAAGAAACTGCGGTACGGCGCGCACAAGCCGGACAAACAGGCTGGCGTCGTAAACCTCGCCGCTGATGTCGCGCGTGAATAGCTTAGCAGCCGCGCCGGCGCTGAAGATCCGCTGGATAAACGCTAACGCCGCGTCTATGGCGCGGAAAAAAAGGCTGTAATCCATCAGCGTTTTGATCTGTTTCCAGAGAGAATTCCTTGACCAACCCTCCTCCATGTCAACTCACCCGTCCATCTGCCCAGCCTTTGGCGCGTTCCACGGCTTTAAGCCACATCCTGTATTTCTCCTCCCTGACAGCACCGTCCATGGCCGGTTCATACACCGCGTCTATTATATGATTGCGTGATATGTCGTCCAAATCTTTATAAAAACCCACGGCCAGCCCCGCGAGGTAAGCCGCGCCCAGCGCTGTGGTTTCCGTGATCTTCGGGCGTTCCGACGGTATATTCAGAATATCCGACTGAAACTGCATTACGAACCGGCTTTGGCTGACACCGCCGTCTACGCGCAGCTTATTCATAGGAACGCCTGTTTCGCTCTCCATTACGCCGATAACGTCTTTGGACTGAAACGCGATAGACTCCATAACCGCGCGGACAATATGCCTCCGGTTCGAGGACAGGCTGAGGCCGCATATGATCCCGCGCGCGTCCATATCCCAATATGGCGCGCCCAGCCCCGAAAACGCGGGCATCATGTACACGCCCTGGGTATCGGGGGTACTGTCGCATATATCATTTATTTCCTTCACGTCGTCCGCCAGCCTGGCCTCTTTTATCAGCCACTCCACCGCCGCGCCCGCATTGAAAATACTGCCTTCCATCGCGTACACGGCTTGCCCGTTAAGATGCCAGGCAATGGTCGTAAGCAGTTTATTTCGGGATATTACAGGCCGCGGGCCGATATTCTTCAGTATGAAACAGCCTGTGCCATACGTATTTTTAACATCCCCCTCATTAAAACATGTCTGCCCGAACAACGCGGCGTGCTGATCCCCCGCAGCGCCTGTTATGGGTATCTCCCCGCCGAATATGCGCGTATTGCCTATAAATCCGTTTGAGGAAATAACCTCCGGCAGTATGTCAGCCGGAATATTAAAGTAAGCCAGCAGTTCCTTATCCCAATTCAGGGTATGGATATTAAACAGCATAGTGCGCGACGCGTTGGTATAGTCCGTCACATGCCTTGCCCCGCCCGTCAGGTTCCAGATCAGCCAGCTGTCTATAGTGCCCGCGAGCAGATTGCCCTCCGCCGACAGCGCCCGCGCGCGGGGTATATTATCCAATATCCATCGGATCTTTGTGGCGCTGAAATATGGGTCTATCAGCAGGCCTGTCCTCTGACGCACATTTTCTTCCATACCGTCCGAACGCGCCTGACGGCAGATATCCGCCGTGCGGCGGCACTGCCAAACGATCGCGTCGCAGACCGGCTCGCCTGTGCGTTTGTCCCACGCCGTCAGCGTTTCGCGCTGGTTGGTTATGCCTATGGCGGCTATATCCGCAGGACGCGCCCGGGCGTTTTCCATGACCCGCTTCGCGCACTCCGCAATATTGAAATATATCTCTTTCGGGTTGTGCGACACCCAGCCCGGCGCAGGGTAAATCTGCTCGTGCGTTCGCCGGCTCTGCCCGACCGCTTCCCCGCTCCGGTTGAACAGTATAGCCCGGCTGCCGGTCGTGCCCTGGTCAAAGGCCAGGACATATTTTTCGCTCATCTTTTGGTTTCCTCCTCTTTAATACGCATTATACTTCAATGTCTTCCGAGCGTCTATGTCATATTTCCAACTTTTACGCTTAAGTCAGAGCCGGCTTCCGCCGATATATTAGTAAGACAAAAGACAGCGTTGAGTTCTTTCCGTATAAATATCTTTTACTCAGAAATAATAGGGAGTGTTAGATCAATATCATGCCGCGAAACATACGCGGCTTGTATATAACGGGGCAGGGATACCCCTAAAATCGATTCAGGGAGGAATTTTATGAGTAACATGGCTATCAACACGAACGTACTGGCGCTGAATTCGCACCGGGCCATGAAGACCGTGGGGCAGCAGCAAGCCACCGCTTCCGCGAGGCTGTCCTCGGGCCTGCGCATTAACTCCGCAGCCGACGACGCCGCCGGCTTGGC
>JAITDJ010000006.1 GCA_031282635.1 Clostridiales bacterium | reverse complement strand
GTCTGCAGTTAAGCCGTGTAAGCCAAGCTTTAATTGAGCGCGGCATACGCGGCTGGAAAGAAATCGAATATGAAGTGGTGCGTGACGCCGCAGGCAACTGCATAACTGTATGCTCTATGGAAAATGTGGATCCGGTCGGCGTTCACACAGGCGACAGCATTGTCGTCGCGCCGGCGCAGACCCTTTCCGACAAGGAGTACCAGATGCTGCGGTACGCGGCGATTAAGATTATAGACGACGCCAAGGTGATCGGCGGTTGTAACATTCAATTCGCCCTGGATCCGGATAGTTTCAATTACGCGGTTATTGAAATAAACCCGCGTGTAAGCCGTTCCTCAGCGTTGGCCTCCAAGGCTACAGGCTACCCGATAGCCAAGGTCGCCGCCAAGATTGCCCTGGGTTATCATCTGGATGAAATCAGAAACGCGGTTACGGGAAAAACATTCGCGTGTTTTGAACCCGCCATGGATTATGTGGTAATGAAAATTCCTAAATGGCCTTTCGATAAATTTCGTTTCGCCAAGCGCACCTTGGGTACAAAGATGATGGCGACCGGAGAAGTAATGGCCATAGGCAACAGTTTTGAACAGGCGCTGTTAAAAGGCGTCCGTTCACTGGAAATAGGGCAATACAGCCTGGAGCGCAAGCAGTCGAAACTGAAAACCACCGAGCGGCTGGAAAGCCTGATACAGATGCCCGACGATGAACGTATATTCGATTTATCGGAGCTGCTGCGACGTAATTATCCTGTAAATAAGGTTTGCGAAATAACAGGTATGGATTCTTTCTTTATTAACAAGATCAAGAATATCGTCGGCTGGGAAGAAGAACTGAAGACGTTTGCGATAGACGGGCTGACAGCTGATAAATTGTATTTTTATAAATCAAAGGGCTTTTCCGATAAGGCGATAGCGGATTTTATAAAAACGGAGCCTCCAAAGATTTATGAACTCCGCAAACGTTGGAATATCAACCCTGTATATAAAATGGTAGATACCTGCGCCGGCGAATTTGAGGCTGTTTCGCCGTACTACTACTCAACCTATGATGCGGAGGACGAATATACGCCCTCTGACCGTAAAAAGGTAATGGTAATAGGTTCGGGCCCGATACGGATCGGGCAGGGGATAGAGTTTGACTATTGCTCGGTTCATTCGGCGCTGTCGCTGAGGCGCGCCGGTATTGAAACGATTATTGTCAACAATAACCCTGAAACGGTCAGCACCGATTTCGATACGTCCGATAAACTTTATTTTGAGCCGCTGACAGAGGAAGACGTGCTGAACGTGGTGGAGAAGGAAAGACCGGACGGCGTAATTTTGCAGTTCGGCGGTCAGACAGCTATTAAGCTGGCGAATTTTTTCCGTGAAATGGATATTTCCATATACGGTACTAAGCCCGAACAGATAGATATCGCGGAAGACAGAGAGAAGTTTGACGAATTGCTGGAACGACTGCAAATACCAAGGCCAAAGGGCAAAGCGGTATGGAATGTGGACGAAGGGCTGGCCGCCGCCGAAGATTTGGGCTTTCCGCTGCTGGTAAGGCCCAGTTATGTGCTGGGCGGCCAAGGCATGGAAATTACCTATGATGATAATCGCCTGTGTCAGTATCTAAAAAATGCGTTTGAGACGGACAGCAAAAACCCCGTTTTGATAGACTGCTATCTGGAGGGGCGCGAAATAGAAGTGGACGCGATCTGTGACGGCGTCGATATTTTTATACCCGGTATAATGGAACATTTGGAACGCGCCGGTGTGCATTCAGGCGACAGCATTTCTATTTACCCGCCGCAGAATTTATCCAAGGCCATAAAGGAGCGTATATTGGAGATCACACGAAATATCTCCATGGCGCTGGAAGTAATAGGCATGATCAATATTCAATTCATTGAATATAAGGACGAAATATATATTATCGAAGTCAACCCGCGATCTTCCCGAACCGTACCTTATATCAGCAAGGTTACGGGCGTGCCGGTCATTGACCTGGCAACCCGCGTAATGCTGGGTGAAAAATTGAAGGATACAGGATTTGGGACCGGTCTGTTTCCTGAAAACAACACGATAGCCGTTAAAGTACCTGTTTTTTCAACGGAAAAACTGCCCCAGGTGGAAGTGTCGCTCGGGCCGGAAATGCGTTCCACCGGCGAGGTGCTGGGTATGGGATATACACTGCGGGAAGCGCTGTATAAAGGATTTTTGGCGGCCAAAGTCAATATACCGGTGCAAGGCAGCCTGATAATGGTGACCGTACGCAAGCGCGATCAAGCTAGTTTCCTTAAGCTGGCCAAGCGTTTTTACAGGTTCAGGTGCAAATTTATCGCCACGGAAGGCACAGGGCAGGTATTACTGAACCAAGGTATAAGGGTTATGACAGTCAAGAAAATCAGCGAAGGCGTGCCCAATGTGCTGGACATTATAAGGAGCGGTCTGGTGGACTTAATCATTGACATTCCGAGTAAAGGCAACGATATGAACAGCGACGGTTTTAAAATCAGGCGGACGGCTGCTGAATGCGGCATAGACGTTATGACGTCGCTGGATACGGCGCGGGCGTTGTTGGATGTAATGGAGGCTGGCATTAAACCGGAAGATATATCAGTTCATTCCATTGGGCGGTATTAAACGATGCGCGCGTTTGACGCTGTCATTCTTGAAAACGCGAAACTTAAGCCGGTTATTTTAAGTATGCGCGTGAGGGTTCCACAGAATATTACCGCGGTTCCCGGTCAGTTTGCGAATATATACCTTGACCGCCCGGATATGCTGTTACCCAGGCCGATCAGTATCTGCGGTTTAGAGGGCGATACGATGCGGTTGATATATCAGATTGCGGGCAAGGGAACCCAATATTTGTCTGAATTGGAGCGGGGGAAAATTTTGCGGATGGTCGCCCCCCTAGGCAATGGTTTTAACATCAGCGGGTTCAGTTCAAACTTGGCCGATAGCAGGAAAGCAATGCTGATTGGCGGCGGAATCGGCGCCCCTCCCCTGCTGTTCCTGGCAAAAATGTTTAAATCTCCGCTGGCTGTCTTGGGTTTCCGCTCCGCTTCTTCGATTATTCTGGCCGACGAATTCTTATCACTCGGCTGCGAAACGGTTGTATCCACAGATGACGGCAGCTTGGGCTATAAAGGGCGAGTTATGGAAGTGGTTCGGGCTTTGGCCCCCGAAAGGGATATTTCGGTTATTTACGCATGCGGCCCAAGGATTATGCTCGGAATAGCGGCGGAATACGCGAGGGACAAAAATATTCCATGCCAGGTAAGTATGGAAGAGCATATGGCGTGCGGTATCGGCGCATGTTTCTGCTGCCCTGCGCCGGTTATTGAGAACAGCCGGAGGGTATATAAAAAAGTCTGCAAAGACGGCCCGGTTTTTGACGCCGATTCGGTCGCCTGGGAGGGTTTGATTTGAACCTGTCTGTAAATATAGCCGGCGTTACGCTGAAGAATCCTGTCATGCCCGCTTCCGGCACTTTTGGCAACGGCCGGGAGTACGCGGAGTTTGTGGATATAAACCGCTTGGGCGCGGTGGTAACCAAAAGCGTATCCATAAAGCCGCAGCTGGGTAACCCACCCTGCCGAATCACGGAAACAGCCTCCGGCATTCTCAACAGCGTAGGTCTGCAAAATGCTGGGGTTGACGCGTTTTTACGTGACGACCTGCCGTTTCTGAAACAGTTTGACACGCGCGTCATAGTAAATATCTGCGGCCATACTATTGATGAGTACGCCGCGGTCGCGGAGGCTTTATTGGGCACGGGCGCGGATCTGCTTGAACTGAATATATCCTGCCCTAATGTCGCGGAAGGCGGATTGAGTTTCGGCGTTGACCCCAAAACGGTTCAGCGTGTTGTCGCGGCCGTGAAAAAACGGAGCGGGCAGCCGCTGATTGTCAAGCTAAGCCCCAATGTGACCAGCATATCGGAGATAGCGGCCGCCGCTGAGAGCGCCGGGGCGGACGCTATCTCGCTGATCAATACACTTCTGGGTATGAAAATAGATATTAAGCGGCGTAAATTCGCACTGCCCCGCAAAGTTGGCGGCTTGTCGGGTCCCGCCATAAAACCGGTGGCCGTCCGTATGGTTTATGAGGCCAGCCGCGCTGTTCGCATACCCATAATCGGCATGGGCGGCATAATGACCGGGGAAGACGCGGTTGAAATGATGATGGCCGGCGCGTCGGCAGTGGCTGTGGGCGCCGCTAATTTTCGCAAATTAACGGCGGCTGCGGATGTGTTGGATGAATTAATTGTGTTTATGAATGAAAACGGGTTAAACGATATAACTGAATTAAGTGTTATGCTCTGATAAGGCTGAGCGGATGTATCCGTTCAGCCTTTTTATATAACAAAGCATTCTTTGACAAATTAGTATATTATTTTCTATTTACTTATAAAAAAACCTATGCTATACTCGTTTTGTACAAAATATAAAATAATGAGGGGGTCTGTGAAGTTGCTTCTAACACGTGTTCTTCAAAAATTACGAAAGTACGGTATTAAATCGTTAGACCGGAGGTGGTCTATCGCTTTGCTCCTCTCGTTTATCCTTGCCGTACCGTCGTGGCTTACAGTATACGCCGTCGAGGCAGATGCGGAAGGCTATATACTGATCGGAACTGTAAGCGAACTGAAAGCGGTACAGAACAACCCGACGGGCAAGTATAAATTAAGCGCGGATATTGATTTGTCCGCGGAAAGTTGGTCGCCGCTCGGATACGGGAAATCTTTTAAGGGAACATTCGATGGCAGCGGACATATTATCAGAGGGCTTTGGTGCGCGAAGAACGGATTAGGCTACAAAGGCCTGTTCTCGACGCTTGAGGGCGCGACTGTCAAAAATCTGACGATCGAGCTTGACGATCGCGGAATTACCGGTATTTATGAATGCGGCGGGCTCGCGGGCGTTACGAAAAAAGGCGCCGTGATTGATAACGTAGTGGTCAAGGGCGGCAAAATCGTCGTCACCGGCGGAGGATACGCCGGCGGCTTGATCGGCGTCAGCCACGGCGGCCCGGCCGACACTGTCACTAATTGCAGTGTAATAAATACTGTTATACAGACCAGCGGAAACTACTCTGGCGGCTTCATTGGAGTGCTGGAAGGCAGCAGCGTAATTAGAGATTCCAAATGCGTAAACACGCAATCCACGGGTACTTCTTATATCAGCGGATTCGCGGGCGCGGTAAAAGGCCAGTCGCTTATTGAAAATTGCGCTGCCAACGGAAGCGCGGACGGAACCGGCAGCTATCCCGGGGGGTTTGCGGGCGTTATCTACGAGAAATCGACAGTTAAAAATTGCCAGGCTGCGGGTAATGTAAACGCGGCGCTGTCATACGCGGGCGGATTCGCCGGAGCGGTTTACAATGACTCGACTGTTATTGACTGCAAGGCCGAAGGAAATGTAAACGCGAAGCTGTCATATGCGGGCGGATTTGCCGGAGCGGTTTATAACGAATCGGATATCGCCGGGGCGACCGCCTATGGCGATGTCAAAGCCAAACATTACGCGGGCGGCCTGATCGGCACGATTTATGACGATTCCACATTGTTCAAAAGCTGCGCTTACGGAAATGTCAGCCTGACGGGCGGTTATATAGCCGGCGGATTAATTGGTGAGGCAGTCGGATCGACTATATATTTCTGCTACGCCAGGGGCGACGTAAACGGCGGAACCGGCGCTGCGACGGGAGTGGGCGGCCTGGTAGGATATTTTTCACTCGTTGGCAGTAAAACCGTCAATTATTGCTATTCATCAGGAAAAGTAACAGGAAAGGGGACGGCTGAGTACGGCGGGTTCTGCGGGATGACAGGAGTTATCTCCCTTGGCGCGAATTATTATGACAGCGACAAAGCTGGGACATCGTCGGCGACCGGAACTTCCGGCCATCCCCAAGGGCTGAATATCTCTTTCCCGCAAGGCAGAAGCACCGCGGACATGATGAGGCAGGATACGTACAAAGGCTGGGATTTCGTTAATCTCTGGGGAATTGATGAAGGGGCGTCTTATCCGTATTTCAGATAAATTAAATATAGGGGGGCTTTATGAAAAATAGTAGATTGAAAGGACTGGGACGGCTTTTCGCTTTACTGATCGCTCTCACCATTGCCGTACCGACAGGATTGAAATTGCTCGCCGCCGAGGTAGACGCGGATGGCTATATCATAGTCAGAAGCGTTGACGAATTGAAAGCGGTACACAACAATCCAACCGGCAAGTATAAATTGTATGAGGATATTGATTTATCGGCGGGAAGTTGGTCGCCGATCGGATACGCGAAATTTTTTAAGGGAACATTTGACGGGAATGGGCATACTATCAGCGGGCTTTGGTCCGCGAAGAACGGATTGGGCTACAAGGGCTTGTTCTCGGTACTGGAGGGCGCGACCGTTAAAAATTTGACAATCGCGCTTGACGACCGCGGTATTACCGGGATTTATGAGTGCGGCGGGCTCGCGGGCGTTACGCAAAAAGGTGCCGTGATTGATAATGTAACAGTCAAAGGCGGCAAAATTATCGTCACTGGCGGGGGTTACGCAGGCGGCTTGATCGGCATTAGCCGCGGCGGGCAATATGGCGGCTTGCCCGATACAATCACCAATTGTACTGTAATAGACACCGTCACACAGACCAGCGGCAACTAATCCGGCGGCTTCATCTGGGCGCTTGAGGGTCGAAGCTTAATCACCAACTCCAGCTGCGTTAACACGGAGTCCAAGGGTTTTTCTTATGTCGCCGGATTCGTGGGCGTCTCGAAAAGCCAATCCGTTATTGACTACTGCGCCGCCAACGGAAGCGCGGTCGGAACCGGCAGCTATTCAGGAGGGTTTGCAGGAGCGATATACGAAAAATCGACGATCCAAAATTCTGAGGCCTCAGGTAATGTAAGTGCGAAGCTGTCATATGCGGGCGGTTTTGCGGGAGCGGTTTACAACGATTCCACAGTTATCTGCTGCAGAGCCGAAGGCGATGTCAGCACGGCGCTGTCATATGCGGGCGGCTTTGCCGGCGCGGTTTATAATGAGTCGGATATCGCCGGGGCATACGCTTACGGAAATGTCAAAGCCAAGCATTACGCGGGCGGCCTGATCGGTACGCTTTATGACGACTCCACGGTGTTCAAAAGCTGCGCTTACGGGAACGTCGGCCTGACGAACGGTTATATCGCGGGCGGCCTGATTGGCGAGGCGGTCGGTTCGACTATCAATAACTGCTACGCCAGAGGCGACGTCGATGGCGGAACCGGCGCCGCGACAGGAGTAGGCGGGCTAGTGGGATATTTTTCACTCGCGGGCAGTAAAACCGTAAATAACAGCTATTCATCCGGAAAAGTAACCGGGAAGGGAAAGGCCGAGTACGGGGCGTTCAGTGGAATGACAGGCGTTATCTTCCTTGGGACAAATTATTACGACAGCGATAAGGCCGCTGCCGCCTCGGCGACCGGAACCTCGGGCCATCCCCAGGGGCTGGATTCCTCTTTCCCACAGGGGAAAGGTACGGAAGCCATGATGAAGCAGGCCACCTTTCAGGGATGGGATTTTGTTAACATCTGGAAAATTGATGAAGGCCAAGAGTATCCATATTTCGATCAAAGTTGTCCGATTAAATCTACCCACACGGACGGGAAAGTCGACGTCGCCGCTCAGCAGCCCGAATATGAAATCTCAGAGAACAGCAACGGCAGCGCGACTATTTCCTTTGATGTAAAATTCACGCCGGCGGACATAGAAAAAGACGATTTCTTCGTGTCGTTCAGTAACGCCGCCGGAGAGACAGTTTCGGCGAGCGCGTTGGGTGCCAGCGAGCCGCAGCTTATCCCGAATGTTTCAACAGACGGCCTATATGTGCTGAGTTTCACGGTCTCCGATTCCGTCGCGGCGTCCGTTCTGGCTAAGGGACATATTAATGCTGACGCGACAGTCAGAGCGCGTCAGTCCGATGGCGCCATTGTGAGCGGGAGTGATTCGACGATAATAAAAATGTTGTCTGCGCCGGATTGTTCGGTTGTGGTGGCGCCCAGGCAGCCGGAGTATGTTTTGGATCCGCTGAACGAAGACAAGACAATGACTATTGTTTTCGATGTCCAGTTCACGCCCGCCGATTTGGTTGAGCGCGATCTGTCTATAGCGTTCAAGACGGAGTTAGGCCAGGATATTTCTGACATTGAGGAATTAATGGATACCGCTTCTTTGACCCTTGTCCCCGACGATTCGGTTAACGGCGCGTATGTGCTGAGCGTTGATTTCACGAAATACCTCCTGGTTGACGCTTTGGACGTTGGAAACATTATAGCGGAGGCGACAGTCAGCGCGGAGCATCAAAGCGGCGCGACCGCTTCCGGCAGCGGCTCAACGACTATAACATTAAAAAAGTACACAGTGCCGCTGTCATAGGACATCTATCATAATAATAATTTTGACGCCGGCCTGCTCTGTTATATTAACAGATTGCGGGCTGGCGGCTTTTTTTGCCTATGTTATAATATGGAATGAAGATCAACCTTAAGGAGATGTAAAAGACATGAACAACCGAATTGAGGAGATTTTAAAGGAAACGGGAGCGCTGTTAAACGGTCATTTTCTGCTGTCTTCCGGCAGGCACGGCAATCAATATATGCAGTGCGCGAAGATTCTTCAGCGCCCGCGTTACGCCGCCGAGATGACAGAGCCGTTGGCGGGCGCCTTTGCCGGCGATGGCGTTGATCTGGTTTTATCACCCGCTGTCGGCGGTATTATAGTCGGTTACGAACTGGCGCGGCAGTTGGATATTGAGAATATGTTCGCCGAAAGGGAAAACGGCGTGATGACCTTACGCCGAGGGTTCGTAATAGAGCCGGGCAGCCGGATACTAATCGCGGAAAATGTAATAACCACAGGCGGTACTGTACGTGAGGTTATGAAAATTGCAGATGAAATGGGCGCCGAAACGGTCGGGGTTGCCGTGCTGGTTGATCGCAGTATGGGCGGCATAGATTTCGGCGTTAAACTTCGCGCGGCCTATACAGCGGACATAAAAAGCTGGGAAGCGGAGAACTGCCCGCTGTGCCATGAAAATCATATTCCTTTAGTGAAGCCGGGCAGCCGGAATATCTAGGGGAGGGGTATTATGAAAAGGGCCTTAATCAGCGTATCGGATAAGACAGGTGTAATTGAATTCGCGCGGGGGTTAGAATCGCTGGGCATTGAGATTATTTCAACGGGCGGTACATACGCCGCTTTACGGTCGGCGGGCGTTAACGCCGTAAATATATCTGAAATAACCGGATTTCCGGAATGCCTGGACGGCAGGTTGAAAACCCTGCATCCCAATATCCACGGTGGCATACTGGCCATGAGGGATAACCCCGTCCACATGGAACAGCTTGCGTCATTAGGCGTTCAAACGATTGACATTGTAGCGGTTAGCCTGTATCCGTTCAAACGATCGGCGCGTGACCCGGAGGTAACCCTGGAGGACGCGATAGAAAAGATAGACGTCGGCGGACCGGCAATGCTTCGAGCCGCCGCCAAAAATTACCGCGACGTAACCGTACTGACCGACCCTGCGGATTATATGCTTATACTGACGGAGCTTAGGGAAAATGACCGTGTCTCCGCGGAAACGAACCTAAAACTGGCAGCTAAGGTTTTTATGCTGACCGCCGACTATGACAGCGCTATCGCGGCTTATATGAAACGCCTGACCGGCGGCGAACTGTTCCCGCCCACATTGACGCTGACCTATGAAAAAGTTCAGGATCTGCGCTATGGCGAAAATCCGCATCAAAAAGCGGCGTTTTACAGAGAGGAATCATCCTCAAAAAACACACTGGCGGACGCCGTCCAACTCCATGGCAAGGGGTTGTCTTTTAACAATATTAATGACACGCATGGAGCGCTGGAACTGCTGCGGGAATTTGACGAGCCGACGGTTGTTGCCTGCAAGCACGGGAACCCATGCGGCGCAGGCAGCGCGGAAACAATCGCCGGGGCTTGGCGTAAGGCGTACAGCGCCGACCCTGTATCCGTATTCGGCGGTATAGTAACGGCTAACCGAGAAATCGACACGGAAACGGCTTTGGAAATATCTAAAATATTTGTGGAAATTGTGCTGGCGCCGTCATTCGAACCGGGGGCTTTTAAGATTCTGAGCAAGAAAAAAAATATTCGTCTGCTGAAACTTGAGCATATAAAAAGAGACGCTTCGGCCGGTTTTGATTTGAAAAAAGTAGCCGGCGGATTGCTTGCGCAGGAAAACGACGGCAAACTACTCTCTGAAACAGGACTCCAGACAGTGACCAAACGATCCCCGACATCCAAAGAAACGGAAGATTTGCTTTTTACCTGGAAAATAGTCAAATATGTAAAATCAAACGGTATAGCTATCGGAAAAAACAAACAGTCGCTTGGCGTCGGACCCGGTCAGGTCAACCGGATCTGGCCAACAAAACAGGCTATAGAGCATGGATGTGAACTTCTGGGATCGGAAGCGCTTAAAGGCGCGGTTCTGGCCTCCGACGCTTATTTTCCGTTCCCCGACTGTGTTGAGGCGGCGGCGGCGGCGGGTATTACAGCCATTATTCAGCCGGGGGGCTCGGTAAATGACTCAGCGTCTGTATATGCCTGTGATAAGTATAATATCGCGATGGTATTTACAGGTATGCGGCATTTCAGGCATTGAACCGGAATATATAATCAGAAAAGACGATCGCCTCGTTTGGCGATCGTCTTTTGGCGCTATCTATTCAATATGCGCACTTTGTTTCATCGGCGGTCTTTTGGGTTTATGTCTTATCGCAAAGTTATACATCCCGCTTCCTCCGTTCCGCTGTCCGGTCATATAGCGTTCGGACACTGAACCCACAAAGCAGTGCCGCTTGTTCATTAGATAATTCTTTACTGCGCCAACGCTCATAATCCAGAAAGATATTATCAGCTTATGAGTTAAAAATTCTCAGTAAAAACCCATAGACAAATTCTGACAAAAGTATAGCCCTATGGTCAAGAAAGCGTTATCCTTAATCTGCTAAAACAAGGAGGGCGCCATCGGCCGGG
>JAITDJ010000206.1 GCA_031282635.1 Clostridiales bacterium | reverse complement strand
AACCTTATGGGTGGAGTAGGTAAATGTTCCCACTCCGGGATCGTCGGCAAGCGCTGTTCCGGCGTCCACCGTCATGGCGCCGATGGCAGTAGCGGAGATGAGGGCCAAAACGCCTGCCCGTTTCAACATGTTAGCTGCCATACAAAGACTCCTTAAATATATTTTTGATAATACGAAATTTGGAAAACGTACGTTTAGAGTAATATAAGTAAAACTCTTGCTTTGCTATATGTCAATACAAATATTCCCCTTTTTTCATTATTATTTCGACTGAAAATTGCAAGTCTAATTGTCCTTTCTAATTGTTCTTTCTCGGCGGGTTTCGCTTGCTCAAATGCAAAACGCCGCGTAGAGCGGGACGGATTTGATATTATTCTCAAAGCCAAAATTCCTGGCCGAAATCCGAATGGAGTAAGCGGGTTTATATTTTGTAACGAACATATTCAGGCTTTTCGATTTTGTACGGGCGCCGGTTTTTACCTCAACCGCGATGATGTCAGCGCCCTTTTGCAGAACAAAATCAAGCTCTGCCGTTGCCTCGTTTGTCCAATAATATAAGCCGTAGTGATTATTGCGGAGTGCCTGCGCCACATAATTTTCGGTGATAGAGCCAAGAAAGGTGTTTTCAATCTCTCCCGACGACAGCACAGCTTGCTGCGAAATGCCGCTTTTCATGGTGAGCAGGCCAACATCGCTCATATATAATTTGAAACTTGCAAGGTCACGGTAAACGGCGACAGGCATTGTACCTTGCTCCACCCGCTCACATTTCAGTACGATACCCGCGAAGTCCAGCCAGTCGATGGCTTCGCCAAAAATAGCCGCCGTGCTGCGCCAACTTGTACTGGAATTTTTTGTTTTCCTTTGCAAGCTGAACGGGGATGGAATTATACGCCGCGCGGATTTTTACACTCTGCGTGTTGGTTGCGTATTTCGCCATGTCTGCGATATAATCGTTCATGATTTTGTTCTGCACATCGGGTACGGTCAGCAGAGTCTTGGTTTCAACAAACGCTAAAATCGCTTGGGGCATTCCGCCGGTAATCAAATATTGCTTATATAAATCAAGTGACTTTTCGTGAAGAGCGATGGGTAACGCTTTATTTTTATCAAAGGCGTCTTTGATCTCCGCACAGAGCATTTCCTCGCCTGACGCCCACAGATACTCCTCAAAATCCAATGGGAACATCATCAATGAATCTACATTGCCAACAGGAAAAGAATACTGCCCGCGGTTGATGGCCACGCCAAGCAGACTGCCCGCGCTGATAATATGATACTCGGGCGTTTGCTCGTTGAAATATTTAAGGGCAGTCAACGCGCGGGGGCAAAACTGTATCTCGTCAAAAATTACCAGAGTTTTGCCCGGAACAATCCGCTCCCGTGATTCCGCTTCCAAAAAGCACAGAATGCGCTCCGGCTCAATGTTGTCAGAAAAATAACCGGCAACAGTTTGATTGGTTTCAAGGTTGAAATAGGCGACATTTTTATAATGATCTTTGCCGAATTCACGGATAATATGAGTTTTGCCGACCTGCCTGGCGCCATATACCAAAAGCGGCATCCGGCCCGACAACCTGCCTTTCCAACGGATCAAACTTTCTGTGATTTTACGTTTCATGTGAGCCGCCTCCTTAATCATGTGAGCTGCCTCTTTAATTAGATTAAGGTGATTGTAGAGCAATGTGAAAATCAAGTCAATAAAAATCAAAAATATTTTATAAATATCAACTATCATATGACTACTATTAAATGCAAGCATAAATCCCCGCAAGGCCTAGGAATAGGCTTTGCGGGGATTTTATATTTTTTTACGCGCTCGGCCGCGCGTGAAGTTCCGCTTCGCGCATGATCGAGCGTCCGCACGCGGAACGCTATTCTTACTGTTTATATTTTTCTATCAAGCAAACCCCGACGAGCGTAGGCCCGGTATGACTGCCTATAGTAGCGCCCAGATCCATAATCGGCCAGTCGATTTTAAAACCCTTCTCTTTCATTTTTTCCAGAACAGAAAATACCTCGTCACGGCAGTCCGCGTTAATTAGAATATAATCATACCTGTCTTTTTTGTCCCCGACGTACTCCTCTGCTAAGACGATTATTCTCTCCAACGCCTTCTGCCGACCCCGAACTTTGTTAACCGGGTTCAGTTCCGCGTTCTGCATCACAATAATCGGCTTTATGTTTAAGAGCGAACCGGCTAAGGCGCTGACCTTGCCTACGCGGCCGCCTTTTTGCAGGTATTCCAAAGAATCCAGTGTGAAAAATACCCGGGCAGTCTGTTTGAGCTCATCTATACGCTCCACTGTTTCATCGGCGCTTAAGCCGTCTTCAATCATACGGGCCGCTTGAATAAGCGTGACGCCTTGGCCGCATGCGGCCTGAATAGAATCCACGATACGGATTGCGCGATCCGGAAATTCGCTCTTCAATTCTTCAGCCGCTGTCACGGCGGATTGATACGATCCGCTGAATTTTCCTGAAATACATAAACACACAATGTCCGTGCCCTGTTCCAGGTACGGACGAAAAGCGTCGGCGTAATCGCCGGCCGATGGCAGCGAAGTGGACGGAAAAGAGTGCTTCATACGCAGCTTCTCGTAAAACTCGGCAATGGAAATATCTATACGTTCCTTATAGTATGTCTGTTTATCAAAAGTAACATAAAAAGGCACTACGGATATATTAAAACGCTGATATAGTTCATCGGTCAAATCGGATGAGCTGTCTGTGAATAATTTTATTTTGGCCAGAGTGAACACCTGCTTTCTTTGATTTGGATGACTTAAATAATATACTTGACTTATTGGAAGGTGTCAACCATGTTTGTATTCAATAATGGGGATTGTGGCTTGCCGCGGATGGTTCTTGAAAAAACTGCGTTCACTAAAAAGAGCATTGGATGATAACCCATTCAATGCTCTTTCCGCTTCTTAAATATTAGCCGATTTGTTTATTAAACGACATCGGAGGCTTGGGCTTTTTCTATTTTCCGCGATGTTTGCTGTTAACCAGGTTTTTCACTACCGAAAGTATAGTAGAATTCTGCGTTTGCTTTTGGATCGGCCGTTCATCGGAGTATTGCCGCGTATACGGCTCAGTAAGCCACGGCGGCGTTTCCGCGGGTTTCGACATCTCCGTGAACGGCCGCGATTCTAAAGGCCGTGGTGGCACTTCAATAAACGGCTGCGATTCTAAAGGCTGGGGCGCTTCAATAAACGGCCGCGTTTCTAAAGGAGGCGGCGCTTCAATAAACGGCCGCGTGTCTAAAGACCGGGGCGCTTCAATAAACGACTGCGACTCTAAAGACCGTGGCGCTTCAATAAACGACCGCGTTTCTAAAGGCCGTGGCGCTTCTATAGACGGCCGCGCTTCTAAAGGAGGCGGCGCTTTTTTTATAGACGGCTGCGATTCTAAAGGCCGTGGCGCTTCTATAAACCTCTGTGTTTCAGCGAGCGGTTGTGTTTCAGCGGGCGGCCGCGCTTCCGTTAATTCCCGCGGTTCGGAATAGGCGGGCGCCTTATTTTGCGCCGCCGGATTTGTTGGGTATAGGGACGGCCGCGGTTTATGCCGCGTCTCCGGATATTGCGGTTTTACGTTCCGCCGCGGTTTGTCTGAATCGGGAGTAAAGCTTTGCGGCGGCCGCGTCTCGGAAAACGGAATGCCGCGCTGTTTCAGGAGTTTTTCAAACTCCTCGCCTTTTGGCATATTCGCCAGATACGAATTCGCCCCATATAGATTGTCCTCATTCGTTACGGGCTCGTAACCCGCCGCGTTTGAATCCGATTTCGCCGATAAGGATTCATCGCGGTCGGATTTTACGGCGACATTTTTTAACGCGTTATGATCGACTGTGGGGGATACAAATGGCTTATGTTCGAAATCATTGCTGATATCCCCGGGCATCCAGGCGTTGATAAGAGATTCGGCGGCGGTATTCTTTTGGAAATCGCAGGAATTCGCAACCGGCGTTACCGCGGCGGGGTTGGTCTCTCCAATCAATTCCGCCAGACTGTTATAATCCGACATAGCGCGCAGGTATGCTTTGTGCAGATCATCATATTTTGTTTCCAAGGCAAGATATTCATCGCACCGTGATTGATATTCAAATATCAGCTTGGAGATATAATCATCAACCTGCTGTTTATCATAGCCATTGGATTGTTCCAGAAATCTGACCCCGTCGGGCAAGGTTGACCCTCCTTGCGTAATAAACTTTTAATACTGGTCTTATGTATTAAGTTACATTTTCAAAAAAGCTGGGGATCAGTTCCGCGGAATAATAGAAGAGCCCGCGCCCTATTTCCGACGCGTCCCATACGCGTTGAGGGTTGTCCGGATACGCCGTATAACCGCCGGCATAGACTTCAATACGGTTACCCGAAGGCTCCCAGAAATAAATCGAATGCCCTCTTGTAATCGCGTGACGCGTTGGTCCGATATCCAACTCTAACCGATTTATCGCGATCAAGTCGGCCGCGTTGCCAACATCCTGCCAGTCGGTCAGGAAAAAACCTATGTGATGTATCTTACCTGGCTCGGGGAATTCGACAAACGCGATGTCGTGCGGTTTATTACTGCCGGTAATCCATGACGCCAGACGGCTGCCGTCCGGGTTATTGCAAACCTCCGGAACATACATGCCTAATACCCATTTGCAGAAAGTTTCCGCCTCGGCTATGTCTGGCCCATATAGCAGCAAATGGTCCATACGCTGAGCTTTCATGCCGCGCGGCTGCGACGACCAGATATCGGGGTTTATGGTCTGGGGCCCTTTTTCCGCTAATTCGACGTCAGAATAAAGCTGAAAAACATGCCCGGTACTTATTTTGAA
>JAITDJ010000190.1 GCA_031282635.1 Clostridiales bacterium | reverse complement strand
CATGCCGGTGGCGCTTTTCCAGCCAGATATAGCCGTGAATCCGTCTTTGGCGTCGACGCCGGCCACAACGCGCTCCGCGCCAAACTGCCTGACCGCGGTTTGCAGCAAACCCGTATCCGTAACCGCAGCGGTTCCCAAAATAACCCTCGCGGCGCCCATCGACAATTTCACTTCTATCTCCTCAATAGACCGAATACCTCCGCCAACCTGCGTCGGAACCTCGACGGCCGCGATAACGCGGGCTATAGCTCTGTTATTATACCCGCGGCCGTACCGCGCGCCGTCCAGATCCACCACATGAATAAATTCGGCTCCGCTGTCACGCCAAATAACAGCCTGTGCCGCCGGATCGTCATTGTATATTGTTACCTCGTCAAACGATCCCTGTTTCAGACGTACGCATTTGCCGTCTTTTATATCTATCGCCGGATAGATTCTCATCGGTTTACCCGCTTCCTATAATTTGGCAAAATTTTCAAGTATTTTAAGTCCCGCCGCCCCGCTCTTCTCGGGATGGAACTGCGCGCCGAACACATTACCGCTCTGCGCGGCCGCGTTAATCTCTTTGCCGTAAAAACAAGTCGCGCTCACAATGTCACTGTCTGTCTCAAGATAATACGCGTGATCAAAATACACAAACGGATCGCCGCCCAATCCTTCAAACAGCGGCGAGGGCCTTTTTATGTCCAGAGAATTCCACCCCATATGAGGGATCTTCCGTTCCGTCCCGCCGTATTTAACGGAAGGGTCTTCATCCAGCCTGACAATCCGGCCCGACAGCAGTTTCAGCCCTTCAAATCTCCCGCCCTCCGAGCTTTCGTCAAACATAAGCTGCATACCCAAACAAATGCCCAGAAATAACCTACCCTCGCTTACCGCGTTCTTTACGGCTTTGTCCAAACCGCCGCGCCTAAGTATCGCTATGGCGTCGCCGAACGCGCCCACGCCCGGCAGCACAATTTTCTCACACTGTTTAATCTCGTCAGGCGTTTTAATAATGCCCGCGTCAAATCCCAGATAAACAAACGCTTTCTCTACGCTGCGCAGGTTGCCCATGCCATAATCAATTATGCCGATCATCACAACACGCCTTTCGTACTGCGCGGTCCCGTAATGCGCGGATCAGCCGAAACAGCCTGATCTATGGCCTGGCCGAACGCTTTGAATACGACTTCGGCCATATGATGGGTGTTTCCGCCGGAAAGCAGTTTTATATGCAGCGTACAACCCGCCTGTACCGTAAACGCGCGAAAAAATTCCTCAATCATTTCGGTATCCAGATCGCCTATGCGCGGAACCGGGAACGCGACGTCAAACGATAAAAACGGGCGTCCGGAAAAATCCAGGGCGCACAACGCCAATGACTCATCCATAGGCGTAATTTTGGAACCATAACGGCAAATGCCTCCTTTATCACCCAAAGCCGCCGCGAAAGCCATGCCCAGAGCAATGCCCGCGTCTTCTACCGTATGGTGAGTATCCACATTGAGATCCCCCGAACACTTCAAGGTAAGATCCAAAAAGCCATGCCTGGCTGTCTGCGCCAGCATATGGTCAAAAAATCCGATCCCGGTTTCAATGCGGTATAGTCCGCCTCCGTCCAGGTTTAATTCTACTTTTATTTTGGTTTCATTGGTATTTCGCTCTATTTCCGCCGTCCGGCTCATTTTTCACCCCGTATCTTTACAGCCCCGGCATGCGCGGTAAAACCCTCTGCGTCCGCAAAGAGGATAATATCGTCGGCCAGCGCGGCCAGCGCCTCCTTTGAAAACGATATAACGCCGGATTTCTTAACAAAGTCGTCTACGGACAACGCCGAGAAGAATCGCGCCGTTCCTCCTGTGGGCAGCACATGGTTGGGTCCGGCCATGTAATCGCCCAGCGGCTCCGGCGAATAGTGCCCCAGAAAAATCGATCCCGCGTTCTGTATATACGGCAGCAGCGCAAACGGCTCGGCTACCGCCAATTCCAGATGTTCGGGCGCGATGCGGTTGACCAGTTCCGCGCCCTGCCTTAAATTATCGGTTATGATAATTTCACCGTAATCCGCCAGCGACTTTTCGATAATATCCCTTCGGCTGAGCAAAGACTTCTGTCTTTCCAGCTCAAGCGCCGTACGCTCCGCCAGTTTCCGAGAGTCCGTTACCAGAATAGCGGCCGCCATTTCATCGTGTTCGGCCTGCGACAGCATATCGGCGGCCACGAATTCCGGTCTGGCGCCGCTGTCCGCCAATACCAGCACCTCGCTCGGCCCCGCGATGGAATCCACGCCGACCTCCCCGAACACGCTCTTTTTTGCCAGTTGCACATATATATTGCCGGGACCGGTTATTTTATCAACCTTGGGAATCGTTTCCGTTCCATAGGCCAGCGCGGCCACCGCCTGCGCGCCGCCGACCTTATAAATCTCGGTGACGCCCGCCGTTAACGCCGCGGCAAGCGTCACCGCCGTCGCTTTGCCATTCGATCCAGGGGGCGTAACCATGACAATCCGCTTCACGCCGGCTGCTTTAGCCGGCGCAAGATTCATCAGCACGCTGGATGGGTAGGCCGCCTTGCCGCCCGGTACATAAACGCCGCAGCAGGCGACAGGCCGCACAAGCTGGCCCAGAATCTCGCCGTTCGGACTGGTTTCGAACCAGCTCTGGGATTTTTGCTTTATATGAAAAGCCATTATACGATCATAAGAGCGCTTAAGCACTTCCGAAAAATCTTTAGGTACAGACTCCGCCGCGTTCCATATTTCCTCATCTGAAACGCGCAGGGTTTCAGGCGTCAGCCGTGCATGGTCAAACCGATCGGTATATCTTAAAACCGCCTGATCACCTTCAGCCCGAACCGCGTTTACAATCTCATTCACCGCTGTCTGAACTTTTGCGTTATCAGACTCGCCGCGTTTCAGGCGTTTTAGCGGCATGTCCGCGCCCCCTTTGCCGTATTCCGTTATCTGTATCATCAAAACCCCCGCCTTTCCTTTAACCGCCGTATTATATCGGTAATCCGGCCATACTCCGTCTTCATGCTAACCCTGTTTACCACCAGCCGCGCGGATATGACGCAGACATCTTCCAGAACCACAAGCCCGTTTTCTTTTAATGTGGAACCCGACTCCACTATATCCACTATTACATCCGACAGACCCACAATAGGACCCAGTTCCACCGAACCGTTCAGCTTCACAATCTCCGCCGTCTGCCTGCGCTTCTCGTAAAAATGCCGCGCCGCTATATTAGGATACTTGGTGGATACGCGTATATTGTTAACGCGCCTCATTTTTTCCGCCGTTTCAGGCGGACCGGCCACTACCATGCGGCATTCCCCGAAACCCAGATCCAGCGCCTCATACAGGTTGCGGCCTTCTTCCAGCAGCGAATCGGCGCCCGAGACACCGATGTCCGCCGCTCCGTATTCCACATATGTCGGCACGTCGTCGGCCTTGGCCAGAAAAATTTTCAGCTGCTGTTCTTCGTTTACAAATATCAGCTTGCGCGATCTCTCGCTCATTTCAGCGCAGGCTACGCCGATATCCGCGAGCATTTTTATCGCGGCGCCCGCCAGGCGCCCTTTAGTAAGCGCAAACACCAGATAACTCATGCGTCACCGCCCTTAAAATAGCACACTCGCGACAAGCCTCGAGCTTTTGCCTCAGTCTCGTAGAACGAACGCGGCGCGCCCATTGTCAGGCTGTTTTCCGTCCTTATGCCCTCTGCGCGTAGTGACGCGGCTTTTTGGAAAGCCATTTTTCGCCCCTCACGCGTATACGCGATAAGCGCGCCGCCGCTTACGGATTCTCCGCCGGCATCCAGAATGGCGGCCAGGTTGTCGAGTTTCAGTGAAAACCCTACAGCCGGGAAATCCTGTCCGTATTGTTTCACCAGGTTATCATACCGCCCCCCGTCCAGCAGGGAAAAACCCGTACCGCGCGTGTATCCGCGAAACACGGCCCCGGTATAATAATCCAGCGTCCCGGTCATTCCCAAATCAAACAGGATGTATTCGGACAACCCATAATCCGCCAAAGCGCCGTGGATCTCACGCAGCGCGGCAACAGCACGCGCGGAGGTTTCGTTATGTACCAGTTTCCCGACCCCATCCAGTATGCCCGCGTCGCCCGTCAGCATATTCAGCCGTTCCGACAATTCGTTTACGCCGTACGGCATTTGTTTCCCACGCAGCAGAGCTTCTGCCGCCGCGATATTATGCCCGGCCATATACCTGAGCGCCGCCGCCCTATCTTCGTCCGGCAGGCCGCTTTCTTCCAAAGCTCCCCTGAAAAATCCGGCGTGACCCGCATATACGCGGAATTCGGTAAGGCCGGCCGCCAGCAGGCTGTTAACCGCCAACGCAATCACCTCGGCGTCCGCTTCGGCGCCCCCGCCGCCCAAAAGTTCCACGCCGCTTTCAGTAAATTCCCCCGCTTTCCCTTTATAACTCTGGTGGCAGCGGAACGCGTTTTCTGTGTAATAAAAGCGCAGCGGCAAATCGGATCGCGTGAAATTCGCGGCGGCTATCCGCGCAACCGGCGGCGTCATGTCAGATCGCAGCGTTAAGATATCGCCTTCACGGTCTATCATGCGATACATCTGACGCGGCGGCGCCGAGCCCGTTCCCTCGAATACCTCGGCATACTCCAGCATGGGGCTGGATATGGGAGAATATCCGGACAAATAAAATATATTTTCAATTTTCCGTTTCAAATTCAGTTTGAATTGGTACGACCTCGGCAGGGAATCCTTAAAGCCGTCGGGCGTGTGGCGTTTGTTGTCTTTCATAAAAAATCACTCACTTGTCCATCCTCCCGTAAGCAAACTGGATTTATTATAAACCATTTGCTCGCTGTTAAGCAACGCGTTAATAAGTTTCTGTTAATAAGCTTCCGATATTAAACGACAAGATTAAATGACAGCAATTTCTCCAGTTTTTCCTTAACAATTCTGTTGGCAGTGATACGGCTTTTATGTATAATGTACCTGAACCAACCACATTACTTAAACGAACAGAGGCGCCCATGAAAATCGCTATTGACGCGCAGCCTATAATTGAAAGCCAGAAGACCGGAATTGGGTTTTATGAATACTACATTATAACGCAAATGATGAAGCATTGGAGCGGAAATGATTACATATTAAATTACTTCAAATTCCGCCGTCCGCGTGAGGCTGAAGCGGCTTTGCAGATATTTACGGAAAAAGGCGGCAAACTGAATGCCTGCACATGGCTGCCCCGCTCGGCATACCGTTTTTTATGTACTCTTGCCCCCGTGCCTTACAGCCTGTTTTTCGGCGGCAAGGCGGATATAACGCTTTTTTTTAACTTCATCGCGCCGCCTGGGGCTGCCGGCCGAAACATTATTGTTGTATATGATATGGCATACCTCGCGTTTCCCGAAACAGTCCGCTTCCGGACTAAGACAATGCTGGATGTGAGCCTTAAGGCGTCTGTCAGGCGCGCCGCCGCGATTATTACTATTTCGGAATTTAGCAAAAACGAAATCGTCAAATATATGGGCGTTAGCCCGGAACGCATAGCAATAGCGCCCGGTGGGGTTGACACGCGCGTGTTTTACCCTGTCGGAGCGGAACGCATAAACAAAGCCAAAAAAAAATACAGTATTCCTGATACCTATCTGCTGTACGCCGGAACGCTGGAACCCCGCAAGAATATTGAACGGCTTATTGAGGCTTACGCCAAGCTGGTTAATGAAGAGCCGTCCGCGCCCCCTTTAGTTCTGGCAGGCCGCAAAGGTTGGCTGTATGAGAGTATATTTGAAAAAGTGGAATCGCTGGGGATGGAAAAAAGAGTAATCTTCACAGGATATATCGACGACGCCGACATGCCCGCGATATTAAGCGGCGCGATGATATTTGTGTTCCCCTCTCTTTACGAGGGTTTCGGAATGCCCCCTCTTGAAGCAATGGCCTGCGGTACGCCAACGCTGACATCAACCTCGGCGTCTTTGCCGGAGGTTGTGGGCGACGCGGCCGTTAAGGCTGATCCCTATAACGCGGAGGATATAAAGGACGGCATGAAAAGGCTTATTAACGATTCGGCGCTGCGGGGCGATTTATCGGCCAAAGGCTTGGAACGCGCCAAACAATTCAACTGGGAACGCCCCGCCCGTATTATTATGGACGTATGTAAAAATTTGCTGACGGACGCGAAGGGAATTTTAAGCGCGCCCTCTCAAAAGTCATGAAGAAGCTTAAAATTCTTCAAGTCAACAAACTCTACCCGCCCGTAATCGGGGGTATCGAACAGGTCGTGCGGCAGATCGCAGAGGGTCTCGCTGCGGAAACAGATATGAAAGTGCTGGTATGCAAGCAAAAAGGCAAAGGCTGTGTTGAAAAAATAAACGGGGTGGAAATTCACCGCGCCGGCAGTGTCGGCGTCGCGTTCTCCCTGCCGCTTTCGCTTCAATTTTTTTTCTGGTTCCGCAAACTCTCAAAAGATTCCGACGTACTGCATATACATATGCCGTTTCCCTTGGCGGATTTGGCCGCGCTCATGTTTAAGTATAACGGCAGGGTCGTGCTGTGGTGGCATTCCGACATTGTGAGGCAAAAATACTTTATGTGGCTGTACAGACCGCTTATGATGCGGGCGCTGAAAAGGGCGGACATTATTCTCACAGCCACCGAGGGGCATATTACAGGCTCCGAGTTTTTACCCATGTTCAGGGACAAATGCGTAGTTGTGCCTTTTGGCGTCAAACCGCCGTCAATCCCGCCAAAGACAGATAAACTCGGGAATAATGACAAAGTAATTACATTCCTGTCTGTGGGGCGATTGATTTATTATAAGGGATATGATATTCTGTTGAAAGCCCTGTCATATGTTCCATACGCGAAACTGGTTATTATCGGATGCGGCCCGCTGAAAAAAGCGTTATATAAACAGGCGGAAAACCTGAAGATCACCGACAGGGTCGTATTTCGCGGCGAGGTCAGCGACGATGAGTTAGGCGAAGCTTTTAACCAATGCGATGTGTTTGTGCTGCCGTCAGTCGCGAAAAGCGAAGCGTTCGGGCTGGTTCAGATAGAAGCCATGGCGCGGGGCAAACCCGTAATAAACACAAAGTTAAACAGCGGCGTACCGTATGTGAGCCTGAACGGGGTTACGGGGCTGACTGTACCGCCGGGCGACGTAAACGCGCTGGCAAGCGCTATGAACCTGTTGGCCGGAGACGCCGATTTGCGCGAAAAATACGGACAAGCCGCTTTTGCCAGGGTATTGGATAAATTTTCCTTACACAATATGCTGGAAGGGGTTATGAAGGTTTATAGGGGTGAAGCTTTTGAAAACAACCGCCGTAATCATGGCCGGTGGTAAAGGCGAGCGGTTTTGGCCAAAAAGCCGAAGCAATATGCCCAAACAGTTTCTGTCGTTAACAAACGACGGTAAAACAATGATACGCCTGACGGCGGAACGCCATTTACCTATGGTTTCATGGGAAGACATATATGTGGTTACAAATCGAGACTATACGTCGCTGGTCGCCGAGCAGCTTCCGAATCTCCCCGTCGAAAATATACTGGCCGAGCCGATAGCGCGCAATACCGCTCCCTGTGTCGGATATGCCGCCGCTATTATTCAGCGGAAATACGGCGACGCTGTTATGCTGGTATTAGCCAGCGATCACCTGATTAAAAACACCCGCATGTATCTGGAAACCATGACGCAGGCCTCAGAAATAGCCATGGAAGGCGACAGCCTGTGTACAGTGGGCATAACGCCCTCTTATCCGGAGACAGGCTATGGTTATATACACTTTGAATATGATGAGCGTACGCCGCGCCGCAGAGGCGTTTATATGGTTAGGCGATTCGTTGAAAAACCCGATCTGGCCACCGCGAAAGACTATTTAAGTTCAGGGGAGTATTTATGGAATTCCGGCATATTCGTATGGAAAGCATCGTCTATTTTAGAACGCGTTAAGCGGTTAATGCCGGATGTTTATAAAGGGCTTTTGGAGATTGCGCAAAGTCAGGGGGAATACGGCGCGGAAATCGTGTTGGAACGCGTATATAAGGGGTTCCCTTCCGTTTCCATAGATTATGGCGTTATGGAAAAAGCGAGCGGAGTGTTCACTATCCCCGGTTCATTCGGTTGGGATGACGTGGGCAGCTGGCTGGCTCTGCCGCGCATTAATAAAACAGATGAAAACGGCAATATTGTGAACGGCGACGTTATAACCATAGGTACCAGAGATTCTATTATTGTGGGCGGTAACAGGCTTATCGCGGCTGTGGGATTGGAAGATATAGTGGTTGTCGAAACAGACGACGCGCTGCTTATAGCGCGTAAGGAGTCCGCTCAGGATATTAAAAAGGTTATAGATAACCTGAAAATCTGCAACCGCCGTTCTTTGGTTTAGCGGTATTGGGAGGGCATTGATGAAGAACGCGCTGATAACCGGCATAACCGGCCAAGACGGCTCGTATTTAACCGAACTGCTGCTGGAAAAGGGTTATAACGTTTATGGCGTTATGCGCCGGAAAAGTGTTGTGGATTACGGCAATGTGGCTCATATAAAGGATAAAGTTCACTTTATTTACGCTGATATGACCGACGTGGTGTCGCTGATAGCGGCCATGAAAATATCGCAAGCCGACGAGGCGTATAACCTGGCGGCGCAGTCTTTCGTAGCCACCAGTTGGGAACAGCCCATCGCCACGGCCGATATAGACGCCGTCGGCGTTACCAACATACTTGAGGCTATACGCATAGTAAAACCGGAAGCAAAGTTTTATCAGGCTTCCTCGTCGGAAATGTTTGGGCTTGCGCAAGAAATACCACAGACGGAAAAAACGCCGTTCTATCCTAGAAGCCCTTACGGTGTAGCTAAACTGTACGGGCATTGGATCACGAAAAATTATAGGGAAAGCTATAACATGTTCGCTTGTTCCGGCATTTTATTTAATCATGAATCTGAACGAAGGGGCAAGGAATTTGTCACACGGAAGATAACCGACGCGGCCGCCCGGATAAAGCTGGGGCTGCAAGATCAGCTGGAACTGGGCAATTTGAACGCTAAACGCGACTGGGGTCACAGTAAAGACTATGTAAGGGCTATGTGGTTGATGTTGCAGCGCGAGAACCCTGATGATTATGTCGTCGCCACAGGGGAAACGCATACTATAAGAGAATTCGCGAGTATGGCTTTTGAAAAAATCGGCGCGGATATTAAATGGATGGGAAAAGGCGTGGATGAAACCGGAGTGGACAGTCTTTCAGGCAAAACGCTTATAAAGGTCAGCCCGCGGTTTTTCAGACCCGCCGAGGTTGATTTCCTGTTGGGAAACCCCGCCAAGGCCGAGAAGTTTTTAGGCTGGAATCGCGAGGTATCGTTTGACGGATTGGTTGAGCGGATGGTACGAAACGATCTGCTGCTTAACGGAGACGAGAGAGGCGGGCAGGTTTGAAAGCGTTAATAACCGGCGCCGCCGGATTTGTCGGGAAACACCTTATTGATCACTTAGCCTCATTGGGTTGGGGCATAGCCGCGGCGCGACTGTCTGATGAAAAAATCGACGCCGGCGCGGAGCAATATGAATTGGATATTTTAGACGCGGACGCTGTAAAAATTTTTTTGGAATCCGTTCAGCCGGCTTGTGTTTTTCATCTGGCCGCGCAGAGTTCCGTAGCCTTATCTTGGAAAAAGCCATCGCTTACTGTCGATGTTAATATAAAAGGTACTGTAAATTTATTGGAAGCGGCCCGTACGGTTAAGACCAAAATACTTCTTATCGGCTCCGGTGAGGAATACGGATACGTTTCGCCGGCCGATCTACCCATAGGGGAAGATACCCTTTTAAGGCCCGGCAATGTATATGCGGCGACGAAAGCGGCTCAGGGGATGCTGGGGCAGATTTACGCCCGCGCGTATGGAATGGATGTCGTTATAGTAAGGGCGTTTAACCATATTGGGCCCGGGCAGCCTGATGCG
>JAITDJ010000173.1 GCA_031282635.1 Clostridiales bacterium | reverse complement strand
GCGCTTGACGGCGATTATCTGGATTCAGATTTCGCAGCGGTAGATTTTGTGGCTAAGGTGAGGGTTGGCATGATGTTTCTTAATACGAGGATGTTTAACGGAGTGGATAAAGCGAGTCAGCTGCGCGGAGGGTACACGTATGATGTTGAATGCCTTCGAAAATACTAACTGTAAACTGCGGGCCAGTGTGACTGTCGAGGCCGCCTTGTCTCTTCCGATATTTATTTTTGTCCTCCTGACGCTGGCTTTTTTGATTCAGGCGCTGAGAACGCATGAGATGATGCACAGCAGTCTGACAAACGCGGCAAATACAATGGCCCTTCAATACTACGCTATAGCCGATTTGAACAAAGTTAATGACAGAAACGGCGGCGCCCGTAAACCTCTTCATATCGGCGGCGCCCCACAAAATATGAATGAATTTTATTCAGCTTTGGAAAGCTATAATCAAGAAGTTTCTAATGATTCATTCGACGTTTATAAAGAATACATTGATACGGATAATAAAACAGTTAACCCCGTGAATATAGAAGCTTTCATATTGAAAGTATGGAATATGTATGAATATATCTATTCGAGCGGAAATACTCAGCCCATGTCGTCAGATGACGGCCTGCAATTGTTTAAATACTATCTTATAAATGAACTTTATAAAATGGGTCCTTATGACGCCGTTGAATATGATAACAGGCGTAAGCGGATCGACGAAATGATGAACCGTTATAATATTATCGGCGGGTTTGACGGAATCCGCTTTGCTGATCTGTCCGCGACGCCGCCTTGGCGCTCTGATTTTCCGGTTCCTTCCTTTGGAAACGCTGACAGCGGCTATTTTACAATCAAGGTCAGATATGACGTTAAGATCCCGTTCCCATACCAAACAATAGGAAAAATTCCTATAACGCACTGTATAAAGGCGCGCGTCTGGGGAGTGGGCGCATGAAAGACTGTTTATGGGGATGAAAGGGCGGTTTAATAGCTTTGATAACCAGATTCATCTTGGCGGCGTTAATAGGGCTGCCGTTCGCCTTTATAATAAATATAAATTTTAATAAAGCGATATCCCGCAGGCGCCGCGCGGTTTCAAACGCGGCGAATGTTTTTGCCATGGCGGGCGCGTGCGTGCTTTTCGTCTACTATTACGGGCTGACCTACCGATTTGTTATATACGTTATGCTGACTGTTAATTTGCTCTATATGTCCAATTGTGACATCCGGGAAAAAGCGGTTTCGCGCGAAACTATAATTGTCTCCGTTATATGCGCTCTGGCGGCGCTGATATGGAATAAAGACAGCGCATGGTGGGCCTGCGTCGCAAGCGGCTTGGGTTTCGCCGGTATATTCATGCTTGTATCCCGTATAACCCGCGGCTCTATTGGTTCAGGCGACGCGCTGATTATCGGTGTTATAGGTTTACACCTGGGGTTCTTTCACGCGTTAGCGGTTATATTTTACGCCTTATTATTAGGCGGCGTATTATCGCTGATCCTGTTTTTAATGAAAAAGGTTTCCCGCCGGACTTCCCTGCCGTTTGTCCCATTTCTTACGGCAGGTTTTCTTGTATCTATATTGCGCTAACGTTATAATAGTATTGTGTGGGTGACTAATATTGAGCTTTAAACCGAATTTGAGCCAGAAACTGCTAATCGCCATAGCCGCCGCGCTATTCATAGCCGGCGCGGGTAAATTGCTGTACTATCGGTTAATGCCGTTTGACGTACTGCTTTTCTGTATTAATAACTTGGAGCGATCCTCGGGTTTCGAGCAGGAAATGCGGATTATCCGTCAGAGCGGGGTAGGGCGCCAAAGCGGCGCGAGCATTCCCGAAGCCCTTAACGATACGCAAATAACGGTTAATTACAAAAAAAAGGCGGATACCTCTCAGGCTGTATTTACCCTGAGCACACTCGGCGCTGATAAAGCGCCGCTTAACGGCGAACTCTATACAGGGCCCGATCTGACCGCGCTGAGTTTGAGCGGACGAACCATTTATACCCGGCGTGGCGGGCGGCCCGCCGTCGGTCTAAAGGACAGCCTTCAAGAGATTAAAAACAGTGTAAAAAATTATTTCCAGTATCAATCAGGGTCTGCCATAACAATATATGACTTTGGCAAACCCGCCGATTTAGTTATGGACAGCTTTTCGCTTGTAATGGAAGACGGTGAATCCGAGAATCTGGCCGAATGTTTAACAGCGCTGTTGGATAAGAGTATGCCGGGTGTTTCCGAGTATCTTAAACAGACGCTTAACGATTCGGTTCCGAATATTTACGCCGTGTTTCAAATAGATGACTTTATGCGTCTGCGCGGTATTCACGCGGAAATCCGCTTCGATGAAATCGGCGTTTTATATGATATGAATACAATCCGAATCGGTAAAAATATAAGTACAACGCCGCCGGATATCGCAAATGGCGTGGATGCCGGCAATAGCTTTCGGCTAAAAGAACTCCTTGATTTACTGGCTGGAGGAAAATGATGTATAGCCTTAAAACATCTGAACGCGTTTTATATGGTGACGCTTACCTGGTTATAGCCCTGGAAGGCAAGGGTCTGATACCTTATCAGGAGGATATGCTGTACGAAAACCGCCTGCCCGGATATTTAGGTTTTTATTCCAAGTTTGTGGACGAAACATTTATTTTCTACAATATCACCAACTGTGTTCGGCTGTCAGATTTTATTGGTGCCCGCAAACTGTCGCGCAGGCAGTATCTTACGATTATTGACGCGGTTGTGGATGCTATGATTCTGCGCGATCAATACTTTCTGTCCGAGAATTCGCTGCTTATACATCAGGATTATATTTTTATCAAGGATAACAGTGAAATAAATTTTGTTTATCTGCCTGCCGAAGTAAGCGAAGATTCAAAGCCGGCGCTAAGGGAGTTTGTCTTATGGCTGACGTCAATGCTGGATGTCGATGAACCGGGGGCGAGCGAGGCTTCCATACCGTTGCGGTTAGTGCTTAACAGCCCGTCATTCGGTCTTAAAGTTGTCAAAGAAACAATATCTCAGATCTTATCCAGCGTTCCCGCGGGAACCGCTCCGCCGCCTCGCGGTTCGCCGCCCGAGCCTCGAAGCCAAGACCGGACGCGTATGCCGGACTCGGTAAACACGCCGCCGGCGTTACGGAAAAGCAAGAGCAAAGATACTAAAGAAGGAAAAAGACAGGACGCTAATCTGTTCGGCATAGGCGTAAGTAAGAAGAAAGTCAGCTATAAGCCGACGAGTGACAAATCCAACAAACCTCATGTAAAAAGTATAAAAAAACGTCCGCCGCGTGACGGGTATAGCGATTCTCAGCCGGTCGGAAGCCGCTATGCGGATAAACCTCCTGTTCACGATGAATCCGCAGACTATTTCAGAGGCGTCGGCGATGAGGTTCGTAAACAGGGCTTATCCGGGAATGCGCGGTGTATTGTTTATTTAATATATCGACCGAGCACTGCTGACGAGCGGATAGTAAGCGTCAATAAGTCCCCGTTTTCAATCGGCAGGGGAGAAAACGCGGACTGCTTTATCAATGATATAAGCATAAGCCGCGAACACGCGCAAATAATTCTGGAAGGGAATAAAGTGTATCTTATTGACACCAAATCAAAATTCGGCACTTATATTAACGATATACGTCTGGAACCTAATGTGCCGATGGAACTTAATGATGATGACAGTATTATGTTTTCCGGGTTGATATATAGCGTTAAAATTGTTCAAACGGATGATATTTACGTAATCCCGCGATGAATCCCATTTTTAAAAATTTCAAAAATTATATCATCCAATCCCATATTTGATGTATAATTAGAATATCGTACTGTTGGGCTGAATTCAACAAAGGCCGGTGATTTAGTTTGATGGAGAACCGGCCGGCGGTACGCTATATTTTAATTTTACTTGGGGAGATGATTGAAACGCTTAAAGTCGGTATGATAAGCGGATGGCATGTTCATGCGGACGGTTACGCCCGCCAGATAATAAATAGCGGGAAAGCTATTATAAGCGCGGTTTGGGACGAGGAACATCAAAGGGGCGCAGATCGCGCGGACGCGTATAAGGCGGAATTCATTCCGGATTATGACGCGTTTCTCGCGCGGGCTGATATTGACGCCGTCGTTTGCTGCTCTCCGACGACAATGCATGTCGAACTGCTGGAAAAGGCCGTTGCCGTGCGTAAACATATATTTACTGAAAAAGTGCTGGCAGTGTCTGCCGCCGACTCGGAAAAGCTGAGCGGGATGATTGATGCGAGCGGTATTATTTTTGTTATTTCCCTGCCGCTTTTATCCGACTCAAAGATTCTATATGTTAAAAAGCTGATAGACAGCGGGCGGTTGGGCAGAATTACCGGTGCGCGTATGCGGCGCAGCCACAGCGGAGTAAGCGACCGCTGGCTCCCCGATTATTGGTTTGATGTAAGTAAAACAGGCGGCGGGGCAATGCTGGATCTGGGCGCGCATCCTGTTTATATACTTCCGTTTCTGCTGGGGCAGCCTAAAAGGGTCTCCGGGATGATGACAAGCCCTTATGGCACATCCTCTGACGAAAACGCCATAGCCGTATTGGAATATGAAAACGGAGCTCTCGCGGTTTGTGAAACAGCCTTCGTTACATATGGGACGCCTGATCTGCTGGAGGTATATGGCACGGAGGGTTCGGTATTTATACACGGAAACAGGACATTGCTGTCGCAAAAGGGCCTTGCCGAGCTCGGGGTAACGGAGATAGAACCCTCGCAATTTCCTGAGACGGAACCGTCGCCGGCGCTTCAGTTTATCGAAGCCTGTGTAAACAGAACCGCCGCCCCAGCAAAATTTGGGACGGCCGCCGCTTTGAGCATGAGCAGGATTATGGAGGCGGCTTATATCTCACAACAATCAGGCGCGGTTGTTCAACTCTGACAGGATGCGCCGCAAAATATTAACAATGGGGTATGTAGATTGAATAAACTTAGAATCGGAATCATTGGCTGCGGCGGGATCGCAAACGGCAAACATATGCCCTCTCTTAAAGCGCTGGGGGAGAAGGTTGAGATGACCGCGTTTTGTGATATCATTCCGGAACGCGCTCAAAAGGCCTCGAAAGACTACGGGGTATCAGACGCGGCGGTCTATGCGGATTATAATGAACTCCTGAAAGACATATCTATCGACGTGGTTCATGTATTGACGCCCAACCGCTCGCACGCGGAAATATCTATAGCCGCCTTGAAAGCGGGCAAGCATGTTATGTGTGAAAAGCCCATGGCCAAATCCGCTGAGGACGCGCGGCGTATGGTTGCCGCCGCGAAAGAGAGCGGGAAAAAATTGACCATCGGTTACCAGCATCGCCACAAACCTGAAAGTCTCTATCTGAAAGAGGTTATAGGCCGGGGGGACCTCGGTGATATTTATTATGCCAAGGCGTTGGCCGTGCGCCGCCGGGGCACTCCGAACTGGGGCGTGTTTCTCAACGAATTTGAGCAGGGAGGCGGACCGCTGATTGATATTGGCACTCATTCCCTGGATTTGACTCTCTACCTTATGAATAACTACAGCCCCAGAATGGTGGTGGGGACGAAGTACAAAATGCTGACCAATCCCAACTGCGGCAACCCTTGGGGACCGTGGGACGAGAAACAGCATACGGTCGAGGATTCCGCGTTCGGGTTTATTGTCATGCAAAACGGCGCGACGATCATTCTCGAAACCAGCTGGGCTCTTAATACAATAGAACCTGTTCCCGAAGGAAGCGTTGTTTTGCACGGAAATAAGGCAGGGGCGCAGATAAAGAACGGGGTTAGCATAAATAAAGACGATTGCGGCAGGCTCATTGAAACAAAGGCCAATATGGACTCCAAAGGGGTCGCTTTCTATGACGGGGTCGCGGAGACGCCCGCCATTACGGAAGCCCGCCGATGGATTGACGCGGTTATAAACGATACGGATCCGGTGGTTCTGCCAGAACAGGCCTGCGTGGTGTCGGAAATTCTTGAGGCTGTTTATACGTCCTCCAAGACAGGTAAGCCGGTTTATTTTTAGATCTCCAAACAGTAAAGAAAAAACGAAGCCGCAGCTCAAGGCCCCCAAAAACTAAGTTTTGGGGGGCTCTATCTTCATATATGTTTGCCCATAAGCCGCAGCAATGGCCGCAGTTCTTCCATCAGCCGCAGAAACTCCTCAGGCGACAGTGACTGCGGGCCGTCCGACATGGCGGTTTCAGGGGTAGGGTGCACTTCTATCATAAGCCCGTCGGCGCCGGCGGCAGCCGCGGCTTTAGCCATGGGAGTCACGTAAGCGCGTACGCCTGTACCGTGACTGGGATCCGCGATAACGGGCAGGTGGCTTTTGGCTTTGATTACCGGTATCGCCGAAATATCCAACGTGTGGCGCGTGGCGGTTTCAAACGTGCGGATACCACGCTCGCACAAGATAACATGGGGGTTGCCTTCGCTTAAGATGTATTCGGCGGCGTTCAGCCATTCGTCTATTGTGGCGGCAAGCCCGCGTTTTAACAATACGGGCAGTTTAGTGCGTCCGACAACTTTGAGCAATTCGTAGTTCTGCATATTACGCGCGCCGATCTGCAGAATATCAACATATCTAACGGCCGATTTCACAGCCGATTCACTAGTGACTTCGCATACAATTTTCAGCCCATACTTCTCGCGCGCGTTGGCCATATAGCGCAAACCTTCCTCCTCCAAGCCCTGAAAGGAGTAAGGCGATGTACGAGGCTTATACGCGCCGCCGCGCAGTACCTGCGCGCCTCCCGCTTTTACCGCCTCGGCCGCCGCCATTAACTGTTCGCCGCTTTCCACCGCGCATGGGCCGGACATAATAACAAAATTCCCCCCGCCCACGGTCAAATCACCGACCTTAACCTCTGAATGGGCTGGATGGAATTTTTTATTGGCCAGTTTATAACTTTCGGTTATAGGCACCAGTTTATCCACACCGGGCATAATCTCCAGATTATGCCCGGCCAGACGCGACTTATCGCCGATCAGACCAATTATCGTAGTGGTTTCGCCTTTAGACAGATGCGCGGACAAATTTAGTTCCTTCAAAATGCCGACTATCCGATCAATGTCCTGATTTGTCGCTTCCGGTTTCATTACGATGATCACTTGCGGCGTCCCCCCCTTTCTTAAAACTGAATCTGCGTTCGTCTCCGTTCAGCAAACGCTTAATATTGCCTCTGTGTTGGAAAATAGCCAACCCCGCCAAAATAAAAGCCAAAATCACACTTTCCGCGCCTTTGCCCCAAAGCAGAGTACATATCGGAAACAGGCTCAGCATGACCACAGACCCCAGCGAGATAAAACGCGTAATGGCAATCAGAATAACTCCGACGGCGAATATAGTCAGAGCCGCTCGCCAGTCCACACAAAGTATTACGCCCAGCGACGACGCGATGCCCTTGCCGCCTTTGAAATTCAAAAAAACCGGGAAGTTATGACCCAAAATAACGCCGACACCCGCGTAGAAACCCAACGGCGCGTTGCCCATCGCGGCGGACGTAAATAACTGACTGCAAAGAACGAACGCCAGAACCGCTTTTAACACGTCAATCATAAATACAAAGGCGCCGGTTTTCAGGCCCAGTTCCCGCGTTATATTGGTGGTGCCGGCGTTTCCGCTGCCAAACTCGCGTATGTCTATGTTAGCCTTTTTTTTGCCGGTAATATACGCGGTTTGTATGCAGCCGATAAAGTATCCTATTATAATGCAAGGTATTCTAATCATAGTGACCACCCGCCCTTAATTGCCGCGGTTCCGGATCAGAAAACGTATGGGCGTGCCGGCAAAGCCGAATGACTCCCTAATCCGGTTTTCTATATACCGCTTGTATGAATAGTGCATCAATTCACCGTCATTGACAAATAAAACGAATGTGGGCGGTTTGACAGATACCTGTGTTCCATAGAATATTTTAAGCTGGCGGCCTTTATCGGATGGGGGCTGGTTTACCGCCGTCGCTTCTGTCAATACATCGTTTAATACGCCTGTCGCTATGCGCATGGAGTGGTTTTGATACGACATATGAATTAACTCGAACAGTTTGCCGACGCGCTGACCCGTTTTGGCCGATATGAAGAGCTTGGGCGCGTACGGCATAAAACCCAACTCCCCGGCGATGCCCTTCAGGAACATATTCATGGTTTTATCATCTTTTTCGATCAAATCCCATTTGTTTACCACAATAACCGACGCTTTGCCGCGTTCATGGGCAATGCCGGCAATCTTGCTGTCCTGCTCGGTAAGACCTTCCTCAGCGTTTATCAATAAAACGCACACATCCGATCGGCTGACCGCCGCGACCGCGCGCGCAATCGAATAGCGCTCTATGTTGCCTCTGATTTTTGACTTGCGGCGAATACCCGCCGTGTCTATGAATATATATTTTTGCCCGTCCAAGATAACCTCGGAATCTACGGCGTCACGCGTGGTACCCGGAATATCGCTGACAATAAGTCTGTCTTCACGCAGAATACGGTTGATCAGCGACGATTTACCGACATTAGGCTTTCCGATAACTGCCGCCCGTATGGCGTCTTCCTCCGGTGACGGTTCCGCTTCCGCCGGCATATATTTAATAATTTCATCTAATAAATCACCGATGCCCAAACCCTGCCCCGAAGAAATAGGGATCGGTTCCCCCAGCCCCAGCTTAAAGAATTCATAAACGTCCAGATTATCGGTATGCATGTCGTCTACTTTGTTGACGGCCAGTAAAACCGGCTTTTGCGTCTTTCGCAGGATATTGGCTACGTCCGTGTCAGCGTCTATGGGTCCGGTTTTAACGTCCGTAACCAGCAGTATAACGTCTGCGGTCGCCAGGGCCAGTTCCACCTGACCATAAATTTGCTGAACCAGAATGTCGTCTGATTCGAGATCCAGCCCTCCCGTATCTATCAAGACAAATTGACGCCCCGCCCATTCCGCGTCGGCGTAAACGCGGTCGCGGGTGACGCCCGGAGTATCCTCCACAATGGAAACCCTACGCCCGACTATTTTGTTAAATAATGTGGATTTGCCGACATTTGGCCGGCCGACGACCGCCAGGATGGGTTTTGCCATATGAACCTCCGCGGAAATATATATAAGAATTAACCTATACTATAGCACAGCCGATATGATAACTCAATATAGATCGTTTTGTGTTATTAACTTATGATAATTTCAGTGTAGATAATTAACGCATGAAAATTTCATACCCCCAATGGAAAGGAAATAGGCGAGAGATAAACTCCCGCCCCTTCACGAACCGCACGGGCAACTTTCATCGCATACGGCTCTCCGTTCCTAAATGAATTAGCGCAGCTTGGTAATCTGGTTAAACTCAAGGACATTGTTGCTATCCAGCTCAAAACAAGCAGAGCAAAGGCATAAAATGATATATCAGTTCCCCTGTGCGCCGTGAAAAGACGATATCAATTCTGTTTCCGTCAAAACAATTAAGCTTGTCAATTCCGGCGCAGGCTTGTTACAACAAATAGAAATAATATATTCACCTATATACATTGATATGGAACTTTCATCATCTAATGTATCAAAAGACTTTAATGGTTTAGCTAAGCCCATCCCAATACACTTGATGTACGCTTCCTTTTTCGTCCAGATTTCATAAAAGGCACGATCTGGATTTTTATGAGAAAGGATGTAGTCATGCTCAGAAGAAGTGAAAAATCTTTTGGAAATTTGAAAATCAGGCGCTTTTACTTTTTCAATATCTACACCAACTTCATCGTTTGAAAAAGCTGCGGCAATTGCATTTCTGGTATGCGAGATATTGAAATGAAATAGGGGATGACCCTGAAGGAACGGTTTACTATATTCATTTATTCCAAACTCAATTTCATGATTATTCAATCTCAAAATATGCATAACCTGCCAGCGCGTCAGTAGTTCAGCATACAGACTAAGTTTACGGTCTATTGGAAAACGGTATTGCCTAAGCTTATTTTGTTTTTCCTCAGACACGAATTTTAGTAGATTCGTTGTTTCAGCAGTTTCGTCTTCTGATATTTCTGTAAAGTAGATTTCCATGTTCATCTGTTCTTGATGGCAAAGGTGTCTATTGTGCTGCAGGTTTTCTGCCTCTTCGTTCTTTGTGAATGGGAACAGCGGATGTTTCAGGTTCCTCTGTAACAGTAGTTTCCGGCTTTTCCGCCGTGGGATCATTAAGCATTTCGCTCATGATCTGCACGCGCGTTTGTACACTTGCGCGTTTCGCACTCCCAGAACGACAGGCATCCATATATTCGCCGTCGTAGGGCAGGTTTTCAAAAAATTCGTCCAGACGCAGGCCGAATTCCTTTGGCTTCACGCCCTTTTCTATGGCGGCTTGAGCCACGTACATTACCACCGGAATATGCACTTTCTTCAGATAAGCGCGTTTTTCCGGCAGCGCCTCATTAAGATAATTAAACATTGATGCAATCTCTGTGGCGGGAATATCGGCTTCTCCGTTTTTTATATCGTCGCAGTAACTCATTATTTCCGTGCCGGAAAATCCCATGTCGGGCCGTGACCGCAGGATCATGTATTGCAGCAGGACGTTTAAGTCATCATGTTTGCGGCGGGCGGGAGCAGTGAGCTTGACCTTTCTTTGCATAAAGTCATGATCACACAGTCTAGCGAAAGCATTCATTGCATCCTCGCCCAACACGACTAACGACAAATCCATCTTTGAAAGCGGCGCGGCTTGATTGCGCATAAAGAATACCATGGCCCGTTCTTCCGTTTCTAAAGGGCGTAGTATTGAGATGGACAATTCACGTTCCATGATACGGCTCTGCATCTCTTCTGGCAGCATGGAGAATTTCATTCCCGCCGGGCCGGAGCTTCCCGGTACTCCGGCGCCGGTATCCGGTCCAGTACCGACGAGATTATCCTGTC
>JAITDJ010000098.1 GCA_031282635.1 Clostridiales bacterium | reverse complement strand
CACATCCAGAAAGTATCCGATTGCACAACCTTGCCGTTTAGTATCAAGTTCATACAAAACTGAACACCGCCTATCTTGCTGTCTTTGCAACAATTTCTCGTAACTGCCGTGCAGTCATTGGGAAGCAACTCTACCAGCGAACAATCAGGGCTGTTTGAAATGACGTATTTCGCGTTGCTTACATTCTCCTGAGTAAGCAATATAAATTCAATCTGTGACAGATCTTTGAACGCGTAATCGCGAAAAAGACTTATCTGTTTGAGGTTAACGGCGTCAACGTGAATTACGTCAAGTTTCCGATTCTGCCGCCGCGCTATGTTCAACGCCGCGTATACGAAGTGAATCGCGTGAAAAAAATCTACGTAGTCCCTTCCAAGGCTTTGCGTGACAACCCCCTGCTTCGCGAGACTTGACAAACCGGTTGAGAAATTAAAGCAAAACGCGCTTTGCGGTAAAGTATCGGGAAATAAAGTCCACAGTTCCGAGTAAAAGTTGAACGGATACTTTCCAGCATTCGGAATAAGTATCTCATCATCAGAATCCAGCAAGACCAGATCCAATGGATGGTACTTTACAGCGACGTTTCCGTCAGGGAAGTAATAGTCAATTGAAATCGAGTAGTATGCACGAAACACTTCTTTATTGGTACTTAACCATGGTAAGGCTTTCCCCAAATTACCTTTATGCGCGAATGCGGGTGAATTCAGGATAACTAAACACGAAACCTGTGGTGATAAGGATTTGGTAAAGTTTGCTTGCAATTGCTCTTTTGCCGAACCGCTTAAACCGGCAAGGGCTTCTTCAACGGCGAAATGCCTAATGTCAGGGATCCGGTAATTCCATTTTTCCCAGTCGCTGTTCTTGTCCACCCAAATACGTTTAATCTGTCCATTGCGTTCGTCGAAAAAATGCAAAAATATCTTCTCTCTATTCCGAACCGCTTGCTGTGCCGGGTCGCCAAGAGGCTGTCTCAAGAGGCGCGGAGACATAAGAATAACATCAAAAGATAGATGATTGTACAAAAAATACGGAGTAAAGGGCATAATCCAATCATACAAAACATACCGTTCCGAGTACGATTGGGTGTCTATGCCGTTTTCAGCCCGAAAATCATTCACGATACGGTGCGCGTTTTCCAAAAAATCAAGCGAATTCCCGCTGTCAAATAATTTTTGATAGGCTATGGTTCGCTTCGTTTCGAAAAATGAGTATCTTACTTTTGGCAGATCCAGATAGTACAGCTCAACCGGAATTTTCTTTCCGGGGTCGAACCAGTCCGTGATGAAGATGACGTCCGCTTCGTCGTCGGCGTGAAAGGCAAGCTTGTGAGTGACAGCCCGCATTATACTTGTGGGGTGCTGCGCACAGTAAAGGACGGCCATTATAAATTACCTCCCATTCAAGAACTATATTGCAAACGGTCACAAATTTCAGCACACTCCAGTGAACGCCTTCCATATTTAGAGAGTCATAACTGAAGCCCGTGCCTGTACACTTTTGTTGTTCGTATTATACAGGATCGCAGTTTTGGCGTCAAATTATGTAAATACAAACGCCGCCATATCCTCTTGACAGTAAATAAGAGTAGCGATAAGATACGAATCGTATTTGTATTCAGTGCCAGTTTAGCGTAAAGGAGGCCTATATTGAGCGAGATAACATTATCTGTCTGCGTGGACGCTGTATTTAACGGCATAGATACTTTGCCGGCTATGGAAAAAACGAAAGAAGCCGGTTATTCGGCCTATGAGTTTTGGTCGTGGTGGGATAAAAATTTATCGGCAATCCGCGCGAAGCAGGAAAAGTTGGGGTTAACGCTTTCGGCGTTCTGCACTAAAATGATCAGTTTGACTGAACCCTATCGGCGCGGCGCCTATTTGGCGGGTTTAAAAGAGAGTATTTCAACGGCGAATGAATTAAACTGCCGTGTGTTGATCTCCCAGGTGGGCAATGATACCGGCGCGGAGCGGAAAAGCCAGCGCGCGTCCGTCGTGGCGGGCTTAAAGGAGAGCGCCAATCTGTTGGAGGAGTCGGGAATTACTTTAGTGATAGAGCCGCTTAACACAAAGATAGATCACCAGGGTTATTATCTTTACTCGTCTCAGGAAGCGTTTGATATTGTTCATGAAGTGGACAGTCCGAATGTGAAGGTCTTATTTGATATTTATCATCAGCAAATTATGGAAGGGGATCTGCTCCGGCACATGGACAATTGGAAAGGCATAGGTCATTTCCACGCCGCCGGAAATCCGGGCAGGCATGAGCTTTACTACGGCGAGATACAGTACGCGTACCTCTTTTCAGAGATTTATAAAAGCGATTATCGCGGATTTGTAGGTTTGGAGTATTTTCCCAAAGACGATGTAAGCAAAGGTCTGGCCTACTGCCAGTCTATTGCGGACGAAGCTTTTGACCCGCACTTATACTTGTGAGCGGCGAGTCAGCGAAAGGCCAAAAATCCTATACGAACGCGTTGCTGCGTTTAGAGAATATCACAAAGGCTTTTGGCAATACTAAAGTATTGAACGGCGTCAGCCTGACCGTGGGGGCGGGGGAGTTTCTTACGCTGCTGGGCTCCTCCGGCTGCGGCAAGACTACCACCCTGCGTATTATAGCTGGGCTGGAGCGGCCTGACTCCGGTCGAGTTTTTTTAGAAGAACGTGATATTACATATTCGGAGCCGAATAAGCGCGACGTAAACACTGTATTTCAAAACTATGCGCTGTTCCCGCATATGAATGTGGAATCCAATGTAGGGTACAGCCTGCGAATCAGATCCGTAAATAAGGTTGAAATAAAACAGCGCGTGGCTGACGCGCTGCGGCTGACGCGTATGGACGAATACGCGAAACGGATGCCGACAGAGCTGTCGGGGGGCCAAATGCAGCGCGTGGCTATCGCGCGGGCGATTATTAACCGCCCGAAGCTGCTGTTGCTGGACGAGCCGCTGGGCGCTTTGGATCTTCAGCTGCGCCGCCGTATGCAGATAGAACTTAAACGGCTGCAACGGGAATTGGGCATCGCTTTCATATATATTACGCACGATCAGGAAGAGGCGTTGAATATGTCTGATCGTATCGCGGTTATTCGCGGCGGTCTGCTTGAGCAGACAGGCGGCGCCGCCGAAATCTATGACGCGCCTCGCACCAGTTATGTCGCCCGGTTTGTGGGCAGCGCCAATATTCTTCGCGGGGTTTCGGCTTTATCGTCCCTGCTCCCCAATGAAATAATCGCTGTACGCGGCGAGAATATCGTTATGGAACCCTACTCCGAACAATCACGCGGTCTGAAAGGCGTCGTAACGGATAAGCGTTTTGCCGGGGGTATGCTTCGCATATCCGCTCGGCTGAATCAGAGCGGCGCGGAGGTGGTGTCCAGCCGCCACGGAATTGACTCTCCTTTAACGCCGGGGCAAAGCGTTTCCGTAAGCTGGGACGCCGCCAGCGAGATCGTTGTCAAAGACAATGACACGGGTGAAGTGTCATGAGAGCGGTTAAAAGAGAGAGACGCTCCGCGATTGCCGCCGTACTGCCTATGTATATATTTACGTTGGCTTTTATCGCGGGGCCATTGGTCTATATGCTGGCAATGAGTTTTTTAGTTAGGGATGAGCGCTGGGGCATTACGTCCCAGATGACGCTGCGGAATTACCTGCATATTTTTGAGCCGGTCTATTTGGAAACTTTTAAACAGTCCGTGCGGCTGGCCGTTATTACCACCGCGTTTACCGCGCTGGCGGGGTATCCGGCGGGTTATTTTATGGCAAAGTTGACGCCTGTATGGCGCGGACGCTGCATGACGCTTCTGATCATTCCGTTCTGGACCAGCAGTCTGATGCGTATGTACGGCTGGATTATAATGTTCCGCGCAAACGGCTCTCTAGACAGTATACTTATGTGGCTGGGCATTACCGTCAACCCGCTGAAGCTCTTATATACATACCCCGCGGTGGCTGTGGGTATGATTTACGCGCTGCTTCCGTTTATGATCTACCCGGTGTACGCCAGCGCCGAAAAAATGGATTGGGATTTGGCGGAAGCCGCGCGTGACTTGGGCGCTTCACGGTTTAAGGCTTTCTTAACCGTAAGCCTGCCGCTTACTATGCCGGGATTGTACTCAGGTATTGTACTTACGTTTATACCCAGTATGGGTTTATACTTTATAGCGGATATATTAGGGGGCAATAAGGTTGTGCTGGTGGGGAATCTGATTCAGGAACAGTTGATGCGCGTGCATGACTGGCCGTTTGCCGCCGCGTTAAGCGTGATTTTGATGATTCTGACCACGCTGTTCCTGTTTTTATACCGCAAACTCTCCCATTCGGACAAGTTGGAGGGTCTGGTATGAAAAAGAATCCGCTTGTTGGCATATATGTCGCGCTTGTGTTATTCGTTATGTATCTGCCGATTTTCCAAGTTATCATATATTCATTCAATGAGAACAAGCTGACTAGTGTGTGGGGCGGGTTTTCCCTGCGGTGGTACGGCGATCTGTTCCGCGACAGGTCAATGTTTGAGGCGCTGCGCAACTCAATTGTTCTGGCGATAATCAGCGCCGTTTTGGCGGCTGTTATCGGCACGCTGGGCGCCGTCGGCATGTCGCGCGCGAAACTGCGCGGCGCCGCGGTAATGGAATATATCGCCACTCTCCCCATCATGGTTCCCGAGATTATTCTGGGTATGGTATTTTTAGCGTTCTTTTCGCTTATACGCCTGCCGTTTGGCATGGTTACGCTGGTTATAGCGCATACCGCATTTTGCGTACCTTATATCCTGCTGCTGGTTAAAGCCAGGCTGGCCGGAATGGACAAAAATTACGTGGAAGCCGCTCGCGATTTAGGGGCGGGAGAATTAAGGGCGTTTTTTGACATAACGCTCCCGATGATTGTACCCGCGGTTGTATCCGGTATGCTGCTGGCAGTCGCCATGAGCCTGGATGATGTAATTATCAGCGTATTTGTTACAGGAGTGAACACCAATACGCTGCCGATTAAGATCTATACCCAAATCAAGACGGGCGTTACGCCGAAAACTAACGCGCTGTGTACAATTTTGTTCCTATTTACGATAATTATGGGCGGATTGTCCTCAATTCTGGGCAGCGGGCGGGCGCGGAAGGCGAAAAGACGCGGCGCGCCTGAGGATTATTAAAGTAACCGTCTCATCCCGAAAT
>JAITDJ010000263.1 GCA_031282635.1 Clostridiales bacterium | reverse complement strand
GGGGAAAGGACGCCGCCGTGCGGAAAGTCCCGGCGTTTAAGAATATTTTTGGGGAATAAACGCAATAGGGTTGGCCATATGCAACTCTTGATACCCAATGGAATACAATAATAGCAACTTATATACGTACAGAGATATGACTGTAAAATAAAAAACAATATATTATAAAAAAATCGGGGAGGTGGTTTATGGGGTACTTATATGAAGATCGTTTAGCCAATGGAGCTTTAGACGCGTTCATAAAATTGCCTGATACGGGGGCGCGCATTGTTAAGATGGACACCTTTTTTGACTGGGATTTCGAAAACGCCCTTGATATTTATTGGGGAAACATGCTGATTGGCGATTATGTTGTCGTATACGCTGACAAAGCTTTATTTAACACCAAACTGAGCGACAATAGCGTTTTTCGCCGGGCCGCCGTTTTAAGCCCGCTAGGTCAGGAGACGCTGGACAGCGCGAAAATTACGTCCATTCAGCAAAATCCATACCTGGGCCTGCAAGGTCAGGGCGTGCTGATCGGGTTCGCGGATACGGGCATTGACTTCACTAATCCGGCTTTTCGCTGGGAAGACGGTTCCACAAAAATAAAATATATTTGGGATCAAAGTCTGTCAGGCGGTAAGTTTTCAGAGTATGGGTATGGCGCGGAGTTCGCGGAGGAAGAGATTAACGAAGCGCTTACCGCAGAGGATCCGCACAGCGTTTTAACTCATACGGATACTAATGGACACGGCACGTTCCTCGCATCCATAGCCGCAAGTCACGAGCGGGGGAATTATAGAGGCGCGGCGCCTGACTCGGAGTTGATCGTGGTTAAACTCAAAAAGGCGTCGCAGTACGCTCGAGAATTTTATATGATTCCGTCTCACGATGAAGAAGTATACGAAACGGCGGACTTAATACAGGGTGTAGACTGCCTGATTAAAAAAGCGAGGGAATTGGATCGTCCTATCGTCATCTGCATTGGAATGGGAACCAACGCCAGCGGCCATGATGGGTCTCAAATTATGGAATCGTACTTGGAAACGGTCTCCAGTTCCCCCGGTGTGGTTATATGCTGCGCGGCCGGTAATGAAGGAAACTCTGCCCATCATATGGAGGGTCTCATCACGAAGCCCGGCGAATCAGTTACCGTAAGCATAAATGTAAGCGAAGGCGCGCCGTCCGCTTTCGTAGTCGTATGCAATCAGGCGTCCGAACGTATGTCGGTGTCGCTTGTGTCGCCGACGGGGCAAATTCTTCCCAGGGCTCAGGCGCGCGCCGAGCAAGTCATACTGGACGAGTTGGAGATAGGGCATTCTAAAATCCAGATTACTTATTTTTTTGGCTATAGTTTGGCTTTTTCTCAAATTACCGAAATAAGGATATGGGATCCGGCGCCCGGTATTTGGAAGTTGATAGTTTATGGAGATATCATCACCCCAAGCGACATCACGAAGAATTTGATGAACGACCGGTTTCATGTATGGCTGCCGCTTGACGGACAGGGCGGGGAATATTTAAAAATACTTGAGCCGGAGCGCCATTATACCTTAACCACACCCGCAAACTCAAAGGGGGTTATTACATGTGTGGCCTATGACGGCAGAAGCGGCGCTTTTTGGCCGGAATCATCCGAGGGGACTATCCGTACGCATGATTATAAGCCCGATATTGCCGCTCCCGGTGTTGACGTACCTGGCATTTTTCCGGAAAACTACGGAACAATGTCGGGAACCAGCGTTTCCGCCGCGGTTGTGACCGGAGCGTGCGCGTTGCTGATGCAATGGAGTATGATAGACGAAAACATGCCGTCTGTAAACACATATATGCTCAACGCTTTACTTATCAGAGGCGCCGATTCCAGCGATTTTAGTTATGCCTGGGGGTTCGGAAAACTGAATCTGTATAATACGTTTTTGCGGATGCGCAATGAATGAGGCGATTAATGGATAGCTTTATTAAAGCGGCCGATACCGGCGCATATATTGTCCGCCGCAATTATTTAAACGATCCCGAACTGCTCTTAAACCCTAACATCCAGTCAGGCAAAGTTTTAAACTATAATTATCTGGTCGCCTATTCAAATGTGGTTCTGGATAATTACACCGTGTTTTATAAATCCGCGCCTTACACACTGATGGCTCGGAGGGATCTGGATTCTGTTGGTATCACCGCGTACTGGCAAAACCCTTATCTGGATACCACAGGCGCCGACGTGCTGATGGGGTTTGTGGATACAGGCATTGATTACACGCAGCCTGCTTTTCGCTGGGAAGACGGCTCAACCAGGATAAAATATATTTGGGATCAAAGCCTTGAGGGCGGCGATGATTTTGATTATAAATACGGCGTTGAATTTAACAGCGATCAGATTAATGAGGCTTTAGATTCCGTAAACCCGTATGAAATCGTCAATCACTATGATGAAACGGGGCATGGCACTTTTCTGGCTTCCGCAGCCGGTGGCCGCGGGAGCGGCGAATACGACGGCGCGGCCGTAAACGCTGAATTTTTAGTGGTTAAGCTCAAAGAAGCAAGTCAATACTGCAGAAAATTATTTCTTGTTCCCGACGATGAGGATAACATATTTGAAGCGGCGGATATTATTCAAGGCATAGACTATCTGATTGAAAGGGCCGCCGAACTGAAGCGCCCGATAGCCGTTTGCATAGGCGTGGGCACTAATTTCGTAGGTCATGACAGTCTGAGCGTCGTCAGCGATTATCTTTCGACGCAATCCAGCAAAGCGGGGGTGCTGCTCTGCTGCGCCGCCGGCAATGAAGGCGGCAGCGCGCATCATTACAGAACGGCATTCGCCAAAACCAGCGGCCCTCATACCTTGGAAATCAGGGTTAAGGACAGCAGCCCTTCGTTTATGATTAATGTTTGGAGCGAGACCGGCGACAGCATTTCTGTTTCGATGACGTCGCCTGGAGGCGAGGCCGTACCTCACGCGCCGGTAAAGGTTGACCAACCGAGGGACTGGAACCTGATTATGGAACCATCCAAAATCAATATCTCTTACTTGCGGCCATATTACGGAAGCATTTCCCAATATTGCGCTATCAAAATTTATGATCCCGTTCCGGGCATATGGAAGCTGACATTGCATCCCGATATAATAGTAATCGGCGTATGCGACATTTGGCTGCCGGGTGACGGAATGGGCGGCGAATATGTCTCGTTCGTTAAGCCGGATCCCCTGTACACGTTAACCGCGCCGGGCACATCCGTAGGCGTGATAACCTGTACGGCGTATAACTCGCGTGATAATAGCATGTACGCGGATGCTTCCAACGGATCGACGAGGCAAGATCTGTATTATAAACCGGATATAAGCGCCCCCGGCGTGGAAGTCGGCGGAATATTTCCCGACGGCCCCGGCGTTATGACAGGAACCAGTGTGGCCGCGGCTATTGTGACAGGCGCGTGCGCTTTGCTGCTGCAATGGGGACGCCTTAGCGGCTACGGGCATTTATTAAACACATATTATGTTAAAGCATTACTCATACAAGGCTGTGAACATGACGCGAATATGTATTACCCAAACCTGAAAAGCGGATACGGCCGCATGAACCTATATAATACATTCTTGGCCATGAGAACAATATAGCCTCCAAAAAGCGCCCGCCCGGGATAACCGGAAAGGCGTTTTTTTATCCGCGTTCGCTCAATATTCCGCTATTCATATAAATATTTCATCGCGGCGCCGGCCCGGTAGACGAACGCGGGATAAATCGCACAGGCACGCATATTTTAGCCGGGGCATAACCTTTGGCGGTTATCAGATTGGCAAGCGCCGCTCCCATCAATTCGAAATCCTGATCCACTGTTGTGATATCCGCTCCTCCGGTAACGGACCATTCAATGTTATCAAATCCGACTATACTTATCTCTTCCGGCACGCGGACGCCCAAACCGCGGCAGCACATAAGCGCATGAAACGCAACTTCGTCATTTTCGCATAAAAAAGCTGTAAATCCGTCCTTATACAGCTTGATAAGTATATGTCGCAGCAGGTTTGTATTCCGCAGCGCGTCGGAGTCCACTTTCACAAACCGGGGAAGCGCATTTAAGCCGCTCTGCTGGAGGGCGTCCACATAACCGTTGAAGCGTTCGTGTATGCTTGAGCGCTTTTCAGTATACCGTGACAGATATGCGGTTTTTGTATGGCCGTACGCCAGCAGATGCTCCGTAAGCAGCGCTTCCCCGTAATGATTATCGCAGACAATGTTTGAATACCATGAATAGTTATGCGGCTTATCTAAAATGATCACGGGTATGCCGCGGCGCACAAACGCGTCAAGAGCCTTTGATTCAACTTCATACATGGGATAATACACCAGGCCGCTTATATCAATATTTTGAACGCCTGACAGGGTTTCCGTCTCGTTGTCGGAAACATGCAGCGAAAAATAATAATTATTATCAGCCAAAACATCAATCGCGGTTTCTATGGCTTTATACAGGCCGCCCTTTGTTATATTAAATGGGATAACCAACGCTACGTTCCTGGGTATACGATTGATATGTATTTTTCCGTCCGCGGGCTCATCGCTGACAAAACTCCCTGATCCCCGTTTACGATATATCAATCCTTCTTTTTCCAATATTTCTATAGCGTGTTTAGACGTGATCCTGCTGACATTATATTTCTGGCTAAGGCTTTTCTCGGTGCAAAGCAGCATGCCGGGCTTTAAATGACCGTTCGCCAGGGTTTTTCTCAAATCTTCCGCTATGTTCTTATAGATAGGGGGTTTGTTGTTCATATCAGCCTCCGCGCAGTTGGAAATAAATATTAACAGTATATATCATATATTATATATTACCTTGCTGAATATGTCTAACTACCGACTTTGACTTATATAAATATATTAGTAACAATTTATGCTTTGGCTTCATAAATTAGTCATGAGAAACGGTATTTCCCATCCCTAATCTATATGGATCAGACGGATCGGCTAATACACAGGAAAGCTCCGACGGCCCTGCTGGGGGCTTCCGGAGCTTCCCTATACTATTGGAGGTTTTGTTTTATATGAATCACAGATTCGAGGGGTTTCTTGGAGCGATCCTGAGTTTGTCCATTCCGCTTGCGGGCTGCTCAGCCCGCGCGGCAAATACGGGTTTCATAGCGAAAGATAAATTGAATGTTGTCGCAACCACCACCATGCTCTCCGATCTGTCCACAGTGATCGGAGGCCAACGGGTTACGTTGGACGGTCTGATGGGACCTGGCATTGACCCTCATCTGTATCAGGCCAGCGCGGGGGATGTTTCCCTGCTGCAAAAGGCTGATGTTGTCGTGTATAACGGTCTGCATCTGGAGGGTAAAATGGGCGAAATATTTGAGAACCTTCCCGGGCGAAGGCCGATTGTTATTTGCATTGAGGAAGGGCTGGATGAATCCAGGCTTTTGGCTTGGAATGACGACAGTTCCATTCACGATCCCCACATCTGGTTTGATGTCTCCCTGTGGAAAGAAGCGGCGAAAACCGTCGCGGACGGATTATCTGAGGCCGACCCGGACGGAAAAGCAGACTATAAAGCCAATTTGGACGTTTACCTGAAAGAACTGGATGAAATGGACACATACATCCGGAACCGCGTGAAGGAACTGCCGGAAGCGCAGCGGGTGCTGATTACAGCTCACGACGCGTTCCAATATTTCGGTAAAGCATATGGATTCGAGGTTCATGGTCTGCAAGGCGTCAGCACCGATGCAGAGGCCGGAACAGCCGACGTGAGCAATTTGGCCAATTTTGTTGCAGAGCGGCGGATTAAAGCCATTTTTATGGAATCCTCCGTAGCGCCTAAGACCATGGAAGCCCTGCGGGCTGCGGTGAAAGCAAAAGGTTTTGACGCGGTCATCGGCGGGGAGCTTTACTCCGACTCCCTGGGCGACGCGAAATCCGGCGCCGATACTTACATCCTGACCGTTAAAGCGAACATTGATGCGATCGTGGATGCCCTAAAGTAGCGGGAGGCAGGTATATGAAAAAACAACAAGGCTACGCGGTGGAAGTGGAAGACCTCACCGTCGCTTATGACGCTAAGCCTGTCATTTGGGATATTGACCTAAAAATACCCAAGGGACAGCTGATGGCGGTGGTCGGCCCCAACGGCGCCGGCAAAACGACTTTAATCAAAGCTATGCTGGGGCTTCTTAAACCCGTCGCTGGGACGGTGCGCTTCCTTGACGGAAGCGGCGATATCCGCGCTCTGAAAAATCGGATCGGCTATGTACCCCAGAGCGGCAGCGTGGACTGGGATTTCCCCGCTACGGTTCAGGATGTAGCGCTGATGGGGCGCTATGGCAAATTGGGCTGGATCCGCCGTCCTCGCGAATCGGATATTGAACTGACGAATCAGGCGCTTCAAAAGGTCGGGATGCGGGAATATGCTTCCCGGCAGATCAGCAGGCTTTCCGGAGGCCAACAGCAACGGGTGTTTCTGGCCCGCGCTTTGACGCAGGAGGCCGAAGTTTATTTTATGGATGAACCCTTTAAGGGTGTGGATGCCCAGACAGAACGGGCGATCATCGCCTTGTTGAAGGAATTGAAAGAACAGGGTAAAACTGTGGTGGTTGTACACCACGACCTTCAGACGGTACCTGATTATTTTGACTGGGTGACGCTTATCAATCTGCGCGTGATTGCCAGCGGACCTGTGAAAGACGTCTTCCACGAAGAAAATCTGAAAAAGACCTATTGCGGCGCCGGCGCGCTCTTAAGAATCGCGGTGTGATATGAGTCGTGTGATAGCGTTGTTTTCAGACTATACTTTTCGAACAGTCGCCTTGGGTTCCGCCCTGCTCGGGCTGATCAGCGGAGTGCTGGGCAGCTTTGCGGCGCTCCGTAAGCAGAGCCTGCTGGGCGACGGGGTGTCTCACTCCGCCTTGCCCGGCGTGGTAATGGCTTTTATCCTGCTGGGCAGCAAAAACACGGAGGTTCTGCTGCTGGGCGCGCTCATTTCCGGACTGCTGGCGACGATGTTTATTATCGGCGTTGCGCGGCATACACGTATAAAGTTTGACAGCGCTTTGGCGCTTGTCATGTCTGTATTTTTTGGCTTGGGTCTGGCGCTGCTTACTTAT
>JAITDJ010000262.1 GCA_031282635.1 Clostridiales bacterium | reverse complement strand
GAGCAGAATGTATATAACAACAAGCGGGAGGGGCAATACGCCGCTCCCGCTTGATTTTTACGCGCTGTTGACTCTAAACGGCTTCGTTTCGGCCGCTTGCGCGTCTTTTGACTGTTGAGTCCCCGCTGTTTATTACCCCGCCGATTTCGATTGATTTTAATATATCGAATATTACCTGTATGTCGCCTAGACCTTTATCAGGGGTGGATACTATTGCCGCATTGTTTTTCACGGCCTCATAAAAGTTCAGCAGTTCGTTAAAATAGCCTTCGTTAGGCTTAAAGGGTATGGCCTGGCATTCTCCGTCTTTACGCGAAAAATTGACATACCCGCAGTTCCTTTCCTCAAGGTAAATTTCACCTTCCGTGCCAAAGATACGCAACCCCACGTGTGGCGCCTGCGTTTCTTTGGATATGCAGAAAAAGGCGTAATGCCCCGTGATTTGATCGCCGAATCGCAGTATGGCGTTAATACTGGAATATGGGCAGAATTCCGCAGACGTTGAACGCCCTGTAGCATATACGCTCTCTACATTGCCAAACAAAAATCTGCTGCGGGCGATATGATGCACAGCGCTGTCTAAGAAAACGCCGCCTTTAAAATCCGGGCGCCGCCGCCATTCTGTCGAAGCGAAATCGTCGCTCAGCATTTTTTGCTGGAATTCCTGTATATTGTTGTCAATAAAATATGCCGCGTTGCCAATGGCGCGATCATCAATCAAGTCCTTTATAATCTTGTTTTCTTCGTCATAGCGGTAATTTTCAGCAACCATTATCTTCAGCTTTTTGCCCAGCTTAATAAGTTCCTTAGCGTCCGCCAGAGAGGCCGCCACGGGTTTTTCCAGAATAATATGCTTATTGCGCGGGATAATGTCCTTAACGATTTCAAATGTCTGATCAATGGGCGTCATAATATCGACGGCTTCTATATCAACGATATTCAGCATTTTCTGATAACTGTTAAAAGCCATATCATTGCTGACGCCAATTTGGCCGGCCGCCTGACGCGCTTTGTTAATGTCGCGGTCGCAAACCGCCGCGATATTGAAATAATCCCTCAAGCGCTGGTAAGCGGGCCAGTGCAGTTTCTCCCAAGCCATGCCGGCGCCGACGATACCAATTTTTAGCGGCTCCATTTATTCACCTTCGTTTGGATCTCAGTGTCGGGCGCTAATAATGCGCCCACATATTATAATGCGGCGAATCGATATATATATACAATTATATTTGTGGTTATAAAAACAGAAAATAGAAAAATCGTCATTTGTATAGCAATTTCTTCTATATTCTGATATAATGTCTTAAACGCAAAAGCGTAATTACGGAAAAGAGGTTATTTAATGCCAAAGCTGGAGGTTTTTTTCGATTATGCATGCCCCTATTGCAAACTCGGGCATGAATATCTGGTAAACATAATTAAAGATTTTCCTGGAACTGAAATTGACTGGAAGCCGTGCGAGGCGCATCCGCGCCCAGAACCCGGCCCGCACAGCGACATAGTTATTCAGGGTATGTTCTATGCTCTTGAACACGGCGTGGATATTTGGAAGTTCCATGAGCGCATGTACGACGCTTGTCTTAAAGACAAGATAAACAAAGAAGATGTAGACACTATTGCCGAATACGCGCGTGATCTGCTGGACGCAGAGGACTTCAAGCGTGTTGTGGGCGGCAAAAAATACGAAAAAATACAGCGGGACGGTAACGACTACGCCTATGAGAAACAGGGCGTATGGGCCGTGCCGTCCTATCGGATGAGCGGAAAGAAACTGGACGCGGTAGAAGGCGTGGGGATTTCTGAGCGGCAATTACGCGCGTTTCTCAGCTAGTCAATAAAAATTAAAATGACTGTGTCTTTAGCTCAGTAACCCTTTGCAAAACAGGAATCTGGCGGATCGATACAAAAATTTGTGGCCATTTTGTTTCTGAATAATGGTAAAATGGCCTTTTGTACTGGCTGTATGTATTATTATATCATAAAAAACAGTATTTTTAACTGCCCAGGGTATACAGAAAGAAGGTAGAGTAGGCGAGCGCCTTGCAACGCTCACCTACTCTACCTATCGGTTTATGTGATTCATTGCTCCAGATTAGTTACTGGTAAATAATAGTAACTAATATCGACCAATATACCATCTTCGAATAAGAGCGACAATTTTATATCTCCAATAACATAAAAATAAAGATCTAAAGTATTCCCATAAGTATCACCGTATACATTTACCATATCATTAAAACGCATGCCCAGCTTAGTACCCTCTGGGGTTTGTACTGACTGGTCTGTAAGTGTAATTGATTTTATCCTATCTCTATCTTTATCTGGATATGTAGTTATATTAAATCCGTTATAATACAGTATTTTATCCACACCATCAAAAGCGCAACTTGGTGATTCAAATGTCTTATCAGGCTGCCCAATATCCGCGAAAAGCTGCGTTGTATCCTCATTCATAACAATACGGGCGCCTTTATAAATAAAGATAAATTGATCGGGAAGGGCGGCCTCATTATTACTTAGGGTCGGAGCGGCAGGCTGTGCGGGAGCGGAAGTTGGCGCTCGAGTCGGGGTCAGCGTTGATTGCTCATTAGCACTGTCAGTCTTTTTGTAGATCGCTGTTCGTGTTTGACTGTCCCAATCAACAGAAACCCCCAAACCCTCCCCTAAGACCCGAAATGGAAGATACATTCTTCCCGAACCATTGACTGTTTTAATTTCAGCCTTGACTTCCTTTCCATCGGGGCTTAACATTTTAACCGGTGAACCGTTTACTTTCATGGTAGAACTATTGAGCGTAAATTCGATCACTTTATCTGGCGCGTCAATTGTCGTTGTCTTACTGATATCGTTCCAAATGATCTGATCGTTACCCAAACCAAACGCATTAGCAACAAAACGTACCGGAACCATCGTGCTGTTGCTGGTTGGCGAAATGTAAGCGGCCGCATCCATTGAATGGGTCTTGCCATCAAGAATATAGGAATTCTCGCCTATGGTTACTCGTATTTCATAAGTATTCGCCGCGTAAACTGTACATGGAAGCATAAAAATTAGTAAGACAAAACAGAATTTCTTTAAAAGCTTCAAGTTACCCTCTCCTTTTTTCATAAAGACCATTAATATGTAAATGTCTTAATTTTACTGAATTCTTTAACCTCGCGTTCCTGTGTCGCTTTAAGCCAATTATATACTTGAACCTTTTCATTCCAGACGGACGCATACTTAGGGTTATCACGTCTGTCGGGTACAGAATCAGCAAGTATATTGCCCAAGTAATACCCCATCTTTTCAGCGCCATATACATTCAAGTGTAAACCAGCGTCATAGGTATCAGTGTAATAATCAATACCTATTTCACTTGCAAGATCCAAGCAGTTTATATAAGTAAGGTCGGTTTTGTCAGCATAATCTGCCATTTGATCATTCCATTGTTTATACCAGTACGGGTATATGCTTGGAGTCTTTATTAAAATAAGACGGATGCCTTTATCCTTGCATAACTTTGTCAGCATATCCAAATACTTATAACTGTTTTTACCGAACTGGTAATCAGGCAACTTTTTCCCGTCTGGAATAACATCAACAGGTTTTACATCGCAGCGCATCATAAACCCGCTTACAGATACCTTCTTTTCGGAAAAGTAATATTGAAAATCATCAGCGCAAAGCTCTTTCCACCTATCATGATAACGAAGGAGAGGGAATACATAGCTGAGAAGGCTTTCATCTTTCATAGCGGAAGCCTTAGCTGATTCCATTTTATAGTCTGTCAAAGGCATTCCATCGATATTAAGGCGATTATAACCTTCTTTTTGCGGTTTGTTATACTGCATGGACAGTACACTAAAAACCACAACGGAAGGTTTTTCATAGCGCAGTGTATCCTCTAACAGATAATAGCTCTGCCATATGAGCTGCTGCGGACCTCCGCGTATATAGGATGATATACCGTAATTTTTCCATAAAGTTATAGGCGAGATATTCTCATATACCTCGCAGTCGCCAAGGAAAATTACATCGTGAGATATGGCTTCGCCATAATACTCAGATATAAGCCGGCCTTCATAAATCCCGGACATATATTTGGGTTCCAATAACCGTTGCATTCCAAAGAAAATAACAGCGGCAATTGCTGGGATAACTAAAATTTTTATAATTTTCATAGATTCACCTAAAATTGATTATATATAAATTGACGGCTGTCGTAACCAAAGCCGTATATCCCGAAAATAATCACCGCAAAAACCATAGACGCTATCAACACAGTTCGCAGAATGGGTTTAACGTTTGTAAACTCCATATGCCGGTTGTTATGCGTAAATCCCGCTATAACCATTACGATTACAGCGATCGCGATCAAAGCGTAATCAGCAATATCTAAACCCAAATCGCTCGGACCGTTTGTAATAAACCGTGTCCAGTCAAAATTAAATATTACTGAAAGATACATCTTAATAGTTAATCGCACACTGCCGTAAACGTCAAAGATGCGTATAAAACTCATCAGCCAGAAGGTCCTGAAAATCTGAAACGCTTTGTACCCATTTGTATCCCCAATCCGAAACCGTTTGTGGAAACGCGCGTACAGCGGGCTTAGTTCCTTAGATATTATTATTACAATGCCATTGACCAGCCCCCAAACAATAAAATGCCATTCCGCGCCGTGCCAAAGGCCGGTAACAAACCAAAGTATCATCGTGGACGTATAGACTGATATGCGTTTACCAAAACCTCCGCCAAAGGATTTTTGGGACCATTTAAAAAGCCGCAGCATTGGCCGGGACGCTGATATTGGATAGAATAAGTAATCCTTGAACCAGGTTCCCATAGTGATATGCCATTGCCGCCAATAATCCGCGATGGATACGGAATAAAACGGCCTGCTAAAGTTTTCCTTTACGGCGACGCCCAGCATTCGCGCAGTGCCTAGTGTAATGTCGATACCGCCTGTAAAGTCGGCGTACAGGGTTATCGCGTAGAAAAACGCGTTTAAAATAACATAAACGCCGCCGTAACCACCATTGGGATCGGATAACGCCATTACAGCGGTAATCAATCTATCGGCCACTATGAGCTTTTTGAAAAATCCCCACATAACCCTGGCGAGACCTGCTTGAAATTCTTCCGAGTCAAATTTGTGTTGTGAATACAGAGTCTCTTTTAAATCGTCGAATCGGCTTATCGGTCCTTGGATTAGCTGTGGAAAAAATGATACGAACAGCCCGAACTTAAATAGACTGGATTCGCTCTCTAAACCGCGGTAAACATCAATTATATAACTTAATGCCTGAAATGTATAAAATGATATGCCCAATGGCAATAGTATATTTATAGAAGTGATCTGCTGGGCATTAATAACGGAAAGCAGCGGATTTATGCTGGATATGACGAAGCTGATATACTTAACGACAGCCAGTATTGCTAAATTAAACAGCAGACATAGAACAAGCCATTTTTTAAGTTTAGCTTTTATAACCGCCTTATATGTATTTCGTCCTTTTTTTGACAATTCGGGGATTCCGGCTAAATATTGTTCCTGGCCAATGCGCAGTCGTGTCATTTGACGGCCCGCGAACCAAGTGGAGCAGATGGTAACGCAGATATATATCAGGTTCGACCAGCCTGAAAAAGCATAAAAAACAAGACTGGCCATAAGTAGAAATTGCCATTGTACACGACGGAAAACCGTATAATACCCCACAAAAGTACATAAAAAAAACAGTAAAAAATTAGCGGAAGTAAAGTACATACTTTAGGCCTCTCCTCGTTAAAACATAGCCAATTTGTATTTATCTATGCTTCCCCGTTTATACTTCGGATTCGGAAAGTCTTGTAATCAAGGTGTATAACGCATCAGCCGAGTTGAAGTTCTCTGGCATTATCTCAAGAGGCGGTATCCGTATGCCAAAAACATCGTCTATCTCCGCGATTAACGAAACAATATCAAACGAGTCCAGAACCCCTTGGTAAATAAGCGCCTTATGTGTTTTAAAATCTACATCCGGGTACATATTAGTCAATATTTTTAATAACTCATCCATTTAGCAGTTCCTCCGTTTTCTTAAGCAATTCTACTCTGTCGATCTTATGGAAATCGCTTCTTGGCATTTCACCAAGCTTGATTACTAAATTTGGTCGCATATAATGGGGTATAAGAGTCTTAAGCGATGACGTAAGTTCTTTTTCTTCCGGCCGGCCACAGTAATAAAGCGCAATACTGTCGAAAAGGCGGCTATATACGCAGCATACTATGGCGATACCTTCAATTGAATTAGCCGCCGCCTCAATCTCCGCCAGTTCTATCCGGTAACCATGGCGCTTAATCTGGAAGTCGTTCCGGTACAAGTAAACCAATTCTCCATGTGAATTATACATACCTATGTCACCGGTATTATATACAATATCCCGATAATGATTGTTAAGCGGATTCTGGACGAATACTTCGTTTGTTTTCATCTCATCGTCATAATATCCGGCGGAGATGCCTACGCCGCGGATATATATAATACCCTGCTTACCAGGTTCAGTGATCCGTCGTCCGTCTGTAACGAGGAACACGTCAACATTGGGAAAAGGCTGGCCTATTGGTATACTTTCATCAATAATGTTATTTCCGTCCACTTCATAAAAGCAGCTCATACCCGTGGCTTCTGTAGGTCCATAAAGATTAATGAACCGCGTGTAAGGAAGCGTTTTCCTCCAAA
>JAITDJ010000142.1 GCA_031282635.1 Clostridiales bacterium | reverse complement strand
ATCAACCCATAAGGAAGAAGCAAACTTCTATAAAAATTACCTGCCTTATTCCTTTGTACCCTCTTCCTTTGTACAAACTTACTTGCCTTATTCTTTTGTACAAATGAAGATAATGTCCTCATGATCAAACGCCTATGGCGCCGCCATAGCTCATCTTGAAAATGATTAACATTATCGTACCATGATATAATAACTCTTTATTAAAAAAAAATAAAGAATTTTTTTTATAAAAGTAAAAAACCGTAACAACCGGATCGCCTAACCCATACGAAACTCCAACACCGCGCTGCATTCCGGCTCAGGCATAGTTATTTCGCCGGCTGCCGCCAACCCCGCATGCGAATATGTTGAATCGAAAACCCGAACAACAAACGTCTTCTATCTGTTTCCGGCCGGAACGATATGAGTTTCAAAAAAAAATAGAGGTTATACCTCTATTTTTCAGGCCGGATCAGAAGGCCTCTCAAGCAGAACCGGCATTGTAATGATTACGGCGGTGTATTCACCGAACACGCTCTCAAGACGCAGTCCGTAAGCGTCGCCCAAAAGAAGTTTAATCTTTTGCTGTATATTAGATAAACCGACGCCCGCTTCTCCGGATTGCGGCAATTCCTCCGTTTGCCCGGCAGGCGCCCGCAGCAGTGCGTTCAATACATCCAGCTTGCCCGGCGGAATGCCCGCGCCGGTATCCCTTATCCGCAGTTCATATTGCTTCTCGCTTATATATGAGCCGGTAACGCTCAGGCGCCCTTCCCCCTCAATGCGCTCAATCCCGTGAAATACGGCGTTTTCCACCAGAGGCTGCAGCATCATCTTAACCATCCATATGTCCGTCAGCCCTTCAGGTATATCGACATGTATACTGATCCGGTTATCCAGGCGCAGGTTCATTATATCAATATACTTGCGCGTAACGCCGAGCTCCTCATTCAAACGCACAAAGGCGCCGCCTTTTATCGAATAGCGGAATAACGCCGCCATATTGGACGCGATATGCGCGATAACCGGCAGGTTGTTTTCCATAGCCATACCGCGTATACAGGCCAGCGTATTATATAAAAAATGCGGATTGATCTGGCTTTGAAGAACCGAGAGCCGTAATTTGTTCTTAGACAGCTCCAATTGCAGCAACCGGCGCTGAGTCTCACTGTTATGCCGGTTTATCATCTGAAGCTGCAGCGCAATCATGGCGATAAGTATTAGTAAGGCCGCCATAATGAATAAAACCGCGGTGTTCTTATAGAGACCTTCGGTGACCCCTACACTGTCCTCAAACACCAACTGCCTTAACATCCAATCCGCGTTGCTGAAGGTGTAATAGTTTTGGGAAAGCGATTTTAAAGTCTCGTTTTGGACAAGCCCTGCGTCACGAAGAACCTCTTCATTTGAGTTCAATAGGGTCAATCGGCTGTTATCCAGCAGCGACGCGTCCATTGCCTCACAGATTGAATCGGTTCGGCACAGCATCAGGCAGACGCCTATATATTTACCGTATTTTTCGCCTTGAAGCGACGAGTATACAGGTAAAACATACATGAAGTAATTGCCCGGGCGGCTCACATCTTCGCTGAAAAAATCGGTAAACAGACCGTGTTTTATATTTCTGTCCTTAAGAAAACTCGTCCGCTCCCGCGCGTAGGAGGTAATTACGTGATCCAGCTGCGAACCGAACAGGTAGCGCTTTCCTTCGCTGTCCACAAGGGCCGCGTCAATAATATTGCCATTTGTGTTTATAATGAAACGGACGTTGCTCATAGCCGAGTTATAGACGCCGCGGACATCGCTTAAACCGCCCGCGCCAATCAACAGCTGCTGAGCGAGTTCGGTATAAGCGAAAGCGCGGGCGGTGCTTACCACGGATTGGAGCTGCCTGTCCACATTCTGAACAGCCTGATTGAATGAAACGTCCGCGTACATACTCACTTTATCCATGGAAAAACGCCTGATCTCACCGATGGAAATCAAGCTCAGCAAAGTAGTGATCAGCAGTGAAAGCAGTTGCACAGCGTAAAGCTGCCGGCGGATACCTCCCGATAGTTTTTTCTCAAAGCTTTCCACGGCCGTATTCACCTGTTTTCGGCGCTGTTTCTGTATTGCCGCGGGGAAACGCCCATTTGGCCGTTAAAGATCCTGATAAAATAATGTAAATTGTCGTATCCGACCCTGCTCGCTATTTCCGTAATGGGCATCTTTGTGCGTGTCAGCAGTTCACACGCCCTGGTTAATCTGGCGTCGCGCAAATACTGTGAAAACGTCTTTCCGGTGGCGGCCTTGAACAACTGGCCGCAATAGTTCGAATTAATGTAGAATCCCCTCGACAGATCCTCCAATACCAGTTTGTCGTATATATGAGCGTTTACATATTGCAGCAGCAGGGAAAACTGCCTGTTGCCGCTTGAGTACTCAACGGATTCCGGTAACAGAGCGTCGCCGCTCAGCCGGTTTACCAGTCTTTTAAGCACTTCTTCCGCTTCATCCATATCCAGCGGCTTGAGGCAGTATTCAAATACGCCCTGCCGAAGCGCGGCCCGCGCGTATGGAAACTCCGCGTATCCGCTTAATAAAACGGAGATCAGATCCGGCAGGCGCGCTTTAAGCATTTGAATCAGATCCAGCCCGGAAATAGAGGGCATACGTATATCAACTATCAAGACATCAGGCTTTATCAGAGGCAGCTGTGAAAGCGCCTGTGTGGAACTGGTAAACTGCCCTGCAACGCTGAATCCATATTTCTCAAAAGGGAAGGTATGCAGGTTATTGATGAGCGCCCATTTTTCATCATCCACTAAAGCGACCTTATACAAGACGACGCCTCCTCAACTTGACTATAGTACCTTTATATTTTATGAAATTTTACTTGAAAATACAATGTTCGAATACAATGTCAGAAGGAAATTAAAAGCGGCGCGCTTGCGCGCGCCGCCGCGGTTTCTATAAATCTATTACTACCTTCCCGGTTTTACCGGTATCGAACAGACGTACAGCCTTCTCTATATCTTCAAAGGGGAAGCGATGCGTAATCATCTTTTCCAAGTCAATGTGTTTTGCCCTTATGAAATCAATAATTTCGTAATGATACTGCCTCGGCATTATAGATGAACCCATAACGGTCAGCTCTTTACCGATAACGGCGTATAGCGGCGGGGCGCCGTCAGCTTTTTCCGACATCGGCCCATTGAACCCTACCAGGCAGATCCTGCCTTGAACCGCGCAGGCGTTTAAAGCGTCGGCTTGCGCCTTCATGCTGCCCGAGGTTTCATATATAAGATCCGGGCCTGTTCCGCCGGTTAATTCCTTCAACGCATCCACAGTGGGCCGCTCAAGATAATTAATCACGTCGTCGGCGCCTAATTCCTCAGCGAGCGCCAGCCTCTCAGGTATATGATCAATCCCTATTACCCTCGCCCCCATGCCATGGGCGTATTGCACTCCCGCCAAGCCTACCGGGCCCAGTCCGAATATAGCTATACTGTTCAGACCGCTGGGATTCAGCTTCTTCATAGCCGAAAAAGAGGTCCCCGCGAAGCAGCCAATAAACGCGCCTACGCTGAATGGGATATCGTCCGGAAGCGGAAGGCAGTTAGCTTCCTTGACAATGATCTTATCGGCGTCCGTACCATGCTCGACGCCGGCAAGGGCGCGCCTGTCATTCACGCAGAACTGGGCGTAACCTGACATGCAGTATTTACAAACGCCGCAGGACACGACATGGTACAGCGCCACCCTGTCGCCGGGTTTAACCAGTGTGACGCCAAGCCCAACCGCCGACACAACGCCGGCGCCTTCATGCCCCATTATTATATCGCGCGGCAGATTGGAGTTATACAGATTATGCAAGTCAGAGCCGCACAGGCTTGTGCACTTGACGTCCACAACCACCTGCCCGGCGCCCGGAACCGGATCCGGGAACTCGCGGACTTCCATTTGCCCTATTCCTGTAAATACAAGACCTCTCATAAAAAAACCTCCAATATTATTTAGTTGCCGCCCATATGCTTCAGAAGATCGTCATAGTCCGAGGGTATAAACGGCAGGGCGTTAAGATCGTCCAGAACAAGCTGCACCTTGGGCAGCATAGAATCGGTCCACGCCTTCCATTCGGTCTCAATTGAGTCTGCCGATGAATTTATCAGCAGTTCAATGGCCTTGGCCTTGACCTCCGCCACAAACATCCCCAACGTGTCCTTATTGGGCGTGGAACTGTACAGCATGTTGTAATCCACTTTGCCGATATGGGCGTTTTCCCAATCCCATTTCCAGGCGTTAAACCCGTCTTCGCGGTCAGCCAGCGGAATCGATTCATTTTTATAAGCATATTCAGCGTCGTTAAGGATGGGGCGTCCATAGAAATTCCGCGCGCCGGAAGCATAAGGATCCGTATACTGGCCTTTATCGTTCAAATTCCATAGAATTTCCGCGGTTCCGTCGGCGTTCTTATTGAAATCTTTGCCTTCTAGGCCATACTGCCGGAAAAGCATGCCCTCGTCTGTAAGCAGCCAGTTCCAGATATCCAAAAATCGTTCGCGCTGTTCTTCCGTTGTGTTCGCGCTTAAGGAGTTCGCGCTCCAATAGCATGGCGACTGCTTCTGCCAAAAGAATTCATCGTCATTTGGAGAGGCTATCTTCGCGATTTTATAGCTGAGCGCTCTGTCAACATCTGGGAACGCCTCTGCCATGCGGTTGCGGGCAGTCGTCAGATTCGCGATAGTGGCGTGCGCGCCGACGGCGACCATCTGCCCCGCGTAGTACAGATCGATGTACATGGAAGAATTGGTGTCCACAACGTTATCGGGCCAAATCAGACCTTCGTCATACAAGCCTTTAGCGATCTTTAAGCCTTCAATATACTCCTGTGTTGTGGGATACCACACATACTTGCCGTCAATCTCAATGAAGAACGGCTCCTCAAAGCCCCATTCATAGGTATTGAGCTGATAAACGCCAAACATGTCGGGGAAATACCACTGCGGCGCGGACAGGCCGAACGTCTTTCCGGGGCCGTTTCCTCCTGGATCCTGTTCTATGCAGGCTCTGACCAAATCCATAAACTCATTCCAGGTATATACGTCATTCTCTTTGCGCATGCCCAGCTTTTCAGCCCAATCCGCGCGGTACGCTATTCCCATGCAGACAGTAAAATCTTCCGACGACATATCGCGCATACTGGCCAAAGCGTATACAGACCCGTTACGTGTGAAAAGCTCGTCCGCGACCATAGAGTCAAACTGCTTTCTGATCTCGGGCCATTTGCTTAAATCTCCCGGCACAGGGGCGAAAAGCCCGCTGTCTACCCAATCACACCATTCGGAGTAGATATTCTCATTAAGATCCATCCAAAGTATGTCAGGCAGATCGCCGGAAGCCGCCCATATTCTGGCCTTTTCATGCCTCTCTCCGAACTGCATGGGTATAAATTCCATGTCTACCTGGAATTTTTCCGAGAAAAAATCGTACATCGCGTTTTCTTTCTGCTTATCAGCGTCTGTAATGTTTGTTGTAAGAGTCAGCCGGGTGAGAGCCCGCTGGCCCTCGTTATCCGCGCTTTCCGCCGTTTCCGATTGGCCGGTCGCGGCGCCGCCGCCGCAAGCGATCAACTGCGTCAGTATCAACGTCGACAAAGCAATACATAATAGACATTTTTTCATATATACCTCCCTGACTGTTTTGGTAAAGCCCTTGTTTTCAGCCTTTAACCGCCCCTATCGCCAGACCCTGCACAAAATACTTTTGAAGGAACGGATAAACGCACATGATCGGAAACATGGTGATTACAATGCTGGCCATCTTAACCCCGTCAGTAAATGGCACAATACCGGCCTCCTGTAAATTCGACGACATAACCTGCGAGCCTGTTGACTGAATAATGCCGCGCAATACCAGCTGTAAAGGCTGGCGATAGGCGGACTTAATAAAAAGCATTCCGTTCCACCACTCATTCCAGCGCTCAATACCGTAATAGAGCCCGAATGTAACCACCATCGGCATAGCCAGAGGCAAAATAATTCGAAACAATATCACGAGATCCGACGCGCCGTCTATCCTCGCGGATTCTTCCAATTCCTCAGGCAGCGCGGCGAAATACTTACGCATAACCGTCATATAGACTATGGAAACGCCGGTGGGTAAAACCATAGAGAACAGAGAATCCATAAGCCCCATGTCTTTTACCAGCAGATAATACGGTATCAGGCCGCCGCTGAAATACATTGTGAAGATTACAGCGTACAGGAAAAACTTCTTGCCCGGAAAGTCCTTGTTGAAGCAATACGCCATCAACAGGGTAAGCGTCATATTATAGACCACGCCGGTCACCGTTATAAAGGCCGCGACAGCAAGGCCCGTAAACAGGACTCTGGATTCAAATACAACATAATATGAGTCTAAGGTGAGTCTCTTCGGTATCAGCATGAAAGGCGTTTTTACATAATCCGCCTGCGGGGTAAAAGAGATCAGTATTGAATTGTAAAACGGATACAGTATCAGTATGCCGAAAACTATGGCAAACCCCATATTCAGATAGTCAAACCAGTTATTCTTATGTAATTTTTTGTTTGACGCCATCACCGCTTCATCTCCCTGTTAACAGGCGTTAAACGATGCCCGTGCCTTCCATGCGTACGCATATCCAGTTGGCCGACAGCAGCAGCACGCAATTGGTCATGCCCTTAAACAGCCCGACAGCTGTGCTCAGGCCAAAATTGGCTGTCCTCTGGAAGGTTATGCGGAAGATATACGTGTCAATTATATCCGCCACCTGATAGACCGTAGGGTTATAAATATTGATTATCTGCTCGAACCCCGCGTCCATAATTGAACCGACGCGCAGAATAAGCGTTACCATCACGATCATGGAAATCCCCGGCCAGGTTACATAGCGGATCCTGTGCCATCTGTTAGCCCCATCAATGGTAGCGGCCTCATATAGTGTGGGATCAATGGCTGTTATCGCGGCCAGATACAGAATGCAGTTCCAGCCCGCTTCCTTCCATGTCAGCATAATGACCAGCAGGTATCTGAATATCCCTTTATCGGTCAGGAACTGTACGCGCTCCCATCCCAGCACGGCAAGCAGGTTATTGATCGCCCCGCCGGATGAAAGCATATTCAGCGCCATACCCGACACAATGACCCATGAAAGAAAATGAGGGAATGTATAAACAGTTTGCGCCGCCCGCTTGAATTTCTTCCGGCGCGTCTCATTCAAGAGAATCGCGAGTATGATAGGGAACGGAAAAAAAACCAGCATCTGTAAATACGCGATCACCAGCGTATTTCGTACAGCCTGCCAGAAATCCGCGTCTACAAACAGGAGCCTGAAATTTGCCCAGCCCACCCATGGGCTGCCGGTAATACCCATATTTACGGAATATTTCTTAAACGCCAGTTGTATCCCATATATAGGTATGTATTTAAAAATCCCGAAAAACGCCAGTCCAGGCAGGAGCATCAAGTAAATGAATCTGTTCTCCCAAATCCCGCGGATTAAAGATTTACGGCCGCCGATAGCCTTTTTTACAGCGCTTATCCGTTCTCCTCCCAAGCAGCCTCCCCCCCTTCTTTATATAATTTGCTATAACAAAAATGCTCTTTTAACGGTAACGATAAATATAATTATAGTATATTTTTTTATTAACACAATTCACATAATCTCTGAATAGTTGCACATTTCGTAGTTTTATATTTATCATTGTTAAAAAAATATCAATTTTGCATAAAAGTTTCATTCAGTCAACCCATTTGCCTTTTCCCATTATCAGCCATATAATAGTGGCTAGTGATTAGTGATTAGAAAGGGCCTGAGCCTATGGAAAAAACCACGGTTACCTATCTGGGCCACAGCGGCTGGATAGTGGAAACACACAAGTCATATTTCATTTTCGACTATGATAAGCCGCCCGGTGAAAACAGCGCGCTTGACCTGACGAAATTACACGGCAAACCGGCGTATTTCTTTTCCTCGCACAAACATGGCGATCACTATAACAAAACCCTTAATCAGGCTGTATCCCGATTCGCCAATATGAAATTTATAACCGGTGGCTTTCACGCCCCGTTTGAAGGCAATATCGCCATGAGACCCCGCCAGACTTTAAGCGTCGGCGATTTATCCGTAACGACAGCCGCTTCGACAGACCTAGGCGTATGCTTTCTGGTTCAGTCGCGGGGCCTCACAATCTTTCACAGCGGCGACAACGCCAATTGGCCGGATAATGAAGCAACGCCGGTTGATTATTTTGACGAGATCGATTTTATCGCCTCAAAGACGGATATTGTGGATTTGGCCTTTATCCCGGTAAACACCGGCGACTGGTATCAGGACCCCTGCCTGCTGGAGGGCGCGGTTTACGCGGTGAAAAAACTGAACCCCGCCGTTGTGTTCCCCATGCACGCCAACGGCCGTGAGGATTTCTATAAATCGTTCGCTGAATACGCCGCTGGTAACGGCGCAGCGAACAGTATAATATGTATGGAGAAACCCGGGGATTTGTGGTCATGCGTTGAGTGATACACATGAAGGACATATAAAAACCGAGTAAAGAGAAACGGCGTTCTCATTACTCGGTTGCTATATTTCCCAAATATACCGGCGCTTGAACCGATCCCCCCGCTTATACTGCCCGCTTGTCTTCGGGAGCTTTATCAGCTCCAGATACTTCGCGCCCAGATTTTCCGCCGTCTTTGCGGAAGCCAGGTTATCCGGATTGCATGTAATCGTAACCGTACGCATATGATGCGCGCGCGCCAGAGGCGCCAGCAGTCTCGCCGCTTTGGCCGCGTAGCCGTGCCCTCGCTGGCGTTCGTCTAAATAATAGCCGATGTTCCCGTTGCAGAAAATTTCCGGATCAAAACCAATTCTGAGATCGATGTATCCTGCCTTATGGCGTGTACCCGACTTCACTATGTCAAAGCGATATGTCGGGCAATAGGATTTGTCGGCCGGAATAGTCAAAGACAGTTCCAGATCGACCTCAACGCCGGATATGTGCGTATCGGTTCTAAATGTGAACATAGGCTCACGCCAGGTTTGTATATGAATTTTGGTATCCGCCAGGCAGCGTATAATATTTATTGTCAGGCCGCTCGCCTCCGGCGCAACCCGGTCGAACACGCGGCCGCCGCTTCTGCTCGCCGCTTCCGCGGCCCGCGCGTTTGTTTCCGGATACGTTATCAGCGCGCACTTTATACCGTGTTTGCCGCATTCCTTTATAAGCAGGGACAGCATTTTAGCCTCCCAGCCTTTGCCCCGGCAAGACGGCCTTACAATATAATCTATATGCCCGCCGTTTTTTTCCAGATCATCGTTCAGGCAGCGCCGCGCGACGCCCGCCCCTATAAAACGCCTGCCGTTCATCAGCCAAAAATGATTGCATGGAACAATACCCCGCGGCAGATCGCACCCTTCTTCGAGCGCGCGAAACGACCGCAGCGCTATCGCGGCGTTTTTTTGTATCTCAATTATGTCGCCTGCCCTTTGGCATTCGTGCATTGCCGTCAAATAGTCCTGCCAGTATTCTATACCGGGCTTAATCAGCCTGATCACGAGGTTCCAACCCTGCTCTTTCTTCGTTTTCGCGTTTAATCTGAGCTCTTTTGATCTTGCCGCCAAGGGTTTTAGGCAGCTCGGAAACAAATTCCACACGGCGCGGGTATTTATACGGGGCGGTCGTCTTTTTAACATGCTCCTGAATCTCTTTAACCAAAGCGCCCGACGGCTCATACCCTTGAGCTAAAACAATGGTAGCCTTTACGATCTGCCCGCGTATCTCATCCGGATAAGCGGTAATAGCGCACTCCAGCACCGCCGGGTGTTCCATAACCGCGCTCTCCACCTCAAACGGCCCTATTCTGTAGCCGGAACACTTTATCACGTCATCCGTACGGCCCACAAACCAATAACAACCGTTTACATCGCGCCAGGCCACATCGCCTGTATGGTATATCCCCCCCTTAAAACAATCGGTATCTACACGCCCATTCTGAAAATACCCCTTCAGCAGCCCCTCCGGGAAATGTTTGTCCAGATTTCTGACAATAATCTCGCCTTCTTCGCCTACCGGGCAAGAATGGCCTTCCTCGCCTATCAGATCTATATCGTACAGCGGCGACGGCTTGCCCATAGAGCCGGGCTTCGGCTCAAACCACTGAAACGCCGCCATAATGACGCTGCTTTCAGACTGCCCGAAGCCGTCATGAATTTTCAGCCCCGTAGCTTTCAGGAACTGAATGAATACCTCCGGGTTCAGCGGCTCGCCCGCGGTCGAGGCGTGCTTGACGCCGGATAAGTCAAATCGAGACAGATCCTCCTTTATAAAGTAACGGTACATGGTCGGAGGCGCGCAGAATGTTGTCACTTTGTATTTCTCCACAATATTCAACAGTTTAGATGGGATGAATTTATCCATGTCATAAGCCATAACGGCGCTGCCCGCAATCCACTGCCCGTAGATCTTCCCCCAGCCGAACTTAGCCCATCCGGAGTCCGAAACAGTCAGATGCAGACCGTTGTTTTGAACCCGCTGCCAATACTTCGCCGTCGTGATATGGCCCAGCGGATAGGTATTGTCATGCGCCGCCATTTTCGGCATACCAGTCGTGCCGGACGTGAAATATGTAAGCATCATATCACGCGCGTACACAGCTTCCTTACCTTTGGGCCGATCAAAAACATCCGGATACGCCAGATAATTTGAAAAATTGAACCATCCTTCGCGTTCTGCCCCAGCCAGCCCGCATGCGGTCAAAGAGGGCGAATCGGGCCGGGAGGCCTCGACCTGGGCTATGGCGTACGGCTCATTTACGGAAATAATCATTTTAATCCGCGCGGCGTTATTTCGGTAAACCAAATCTTTCGCGGTCAACTGGACGGAACCGGGTATGACTATCGCGCCGATTTTGTGCAAAGCCACCGCCGTCAGCCAGTATTCATAGCGCCGCTTGAGTATGAGCAGAATATGGTCGCCTTTTTTCACGCCCATTTCCGTAAGCATGTTTGCGATTTGCGCGCTGCCGCGTTTTATATCCGTAAATGTAAAAAAATGTTCCTCACCGGCGTCATTGCACCAGACCAGAGCGATTTTTTCCGGTTCCAGCATCGCCCATTCATCCGCAATATCAAATCCAAAATTAAAATTATCGGGATAATTCAGTTTATAGTTATCATAAAAATCCTGGTATGATGAAAACTCGGTACGTTCCACAAACCTCTCCAGCAAAATAATTCGTCCCCTCCGGTTTTGGATTTACTCAGTGATTTTACTCATTTATTTTACTCATTGATAACAGTTAAAAAGCTTGCGGGCTCATCACCCGCCGCCATTTGCCCATGAGGAAACCGGGCGTCAAAATACGCGCTGTCACCCGGCGCCAGTATTACCTCGCTGTCGTCATATATCAGGCGCGTTTGGCCAGACAGGCAGTAATTCAGTTCCTGCCCGCCGTGCATAACCAATTCCGGTTTTTTCCCGCCGGGATCCAGTGTTACAATCATAGGCTCCATTGTCCGGTGAACGAAGCTATAGGCTATATTCTCATATTTATACCCGGCAAAACGTTCCACCATTATACCTTCGCCTTTCCTGACGACGCTGATCGTAGTCAGTTTCGGCGACTTACCGGAGAGTATATCCGTTGTGTCCACATGATACAGGCCCGCGACACTGTAGACAAGGCTGATCGGTATGTCCTCGCCGCCTTCTTCGCAGCGGCTGTACGCGCGCTCGTCCATGTCCAGCGCTTGCGCCGCTTCGGCCGCGCTGTACCCGGATATTTCACGCAATTCACGGATACGGCGCTTAACTTGGTCAAGCTGATTACTCATAATTTACCCCGCTTATAATTATCATTATGAAAAAGGGGCGCCTGGCTGAAAACAGCGGGCATCCCTTTTTGTTAACCGCGCGCGTTTATATACCGCGCGACGATGTTATTGCCGTATAACGACCGCGACATTTGGCTGCGTTGGCATACTTCTTATCTTGCTTCGGCCAGCCGCTTATAGGACGCCAACCGTTTCTTCGCGTCGGCTTCCGCCGTGTCGAACAGTTCGTCAGCGGTTTCGGGGAATGTACGTTTAAGCGCGGAATAGCGAACCTCGCTCTCAATAAATTCCTTAAAACTGGCGGTCGGGTCTTTGGAATCCAGGATAAACGGATTCCCGCCCCGTTCCTCCAACAGCGGATTAAACCTGTACATATGCCAATAACCGGCCTCCACGGCCTTTTTGATCTCCAGCTGTGAATAACTCATATTTATGCCATGGTTAATGCATGGCGCGTATGCGATAATAATAGACGGACCCGGATAACTCTCGGCTTCCTGAATGGCCTTCAGCGTTTGGGCCTGGTTCGCGCCCATGGCTATCTGAGCCACATATACATAACCATAGCTCATGGCAATCATGCCCAGATCCTTTTTGCGCACCTTTTTACCGGACGCGGCGAATTGGGCGATAGCCGCCGTAGGCGTGGATTTGCTGGCCTGACCGCCCGTGTTGGAGTACACCTCGGTATCGAATACCAGAATATTGACGTCAGCGCCGGATGCCAGCACATGATCCAACCCGCCGAAGCCGATGTCATAGGCCCAACCGTCGCCGCCTAATATCCAAATAGACTTCTTAACCAGCATATCCCTGTTTTCCAAAATTTCACGAGCCAACGCGCAGGCGCCGCACTTACATTCCCTGCCGCCGGCCGCCCATTCAGTACCCGTCATATCAAACCCGTTTTCCAGAGCTTTCGCGAAATTTTCGGAAGCGGCCTTTGAGGCGTTTCCGTCATTCATGGCTTCAAGCCACGCCTTACCTGTAACCTTAATATCTTCTTCCGTATATTCTATCTCGATCAGCGCCCTTACCAGACCGGCCAGTTTCTCGCGGCGCTGCTTAACAGCTATCTGCATACCGAAGCCATATTCGGCGTTATCCTCGAACAGGGAATTAGCCCAAGACGGGCCCTGGCCCTTATAATTCTTAGTGTACGGCGTTGAAGGCGCACTGCCGCCCCAGATAGACGAACATCCCGTGGCGTTCGCGATATACATGCGATCGCCGAACAACTGGGTAATCAGCTTCGCGTACGGTGTCTCGCCGCATCCCGCGCAGGCGCCGGAGAATTCCAAAAGAGGGGTTTCAAACTGGCTGCCTTTTACTGTGTCGGGCTTCATCGGATTAGGCTTGACCGAAAGCTTCTGAGTGGCGAATTTCCAGTTCTCAATCTGATCGGCCTGGCTTTCAATGGGCTTCATAACCAAAGCTTTTTCTTTAGCCGGGCAGACCTGCGCACAGTTGCCGCAGCCCGTGCAGTCCAGCACGCTTACCTGAATACGGTATTGATAGTTTTCCATGCCCCTGCCTACGGCTTTCCTGGTTTCGTATTTCTCCGGCGCGTCCCGCAGCTCATCCGCGTTTGCCAGGAACGGACGCACCACCGCGTGCGGGCATACATAAGAGCATTGGTTACACTGAATACAATTCCCGATGATCCATTCGGGCGCTTTGACCGACGTGCCGCGTTTCTCAAAAGCGGCTGTACCCTGCGGGAACGTGCCGTCTTCCCGGCCCGTGAACGTACTGACCGGCAGAGAATCGCCCTTCTGCGCGTTGATTGGGTATACGACGTCGGAGATAAAGGCCGGCGGCGCGTCTACGGAGCTGTGGGTGTCTTTCTCCTGAGTGGTTTCAGCCCATTGGGCGGGCGCGTTAACCTTGTGAACCTTATCCACGCCGGCGTCTACCGCGGCATAGTTCATGTTAACGACTTTCTCGCCTTTTTTGCCATATGAATCGACAATGGCCTTTTTCATATATTTTACCGCGTCTTCAATAGGGATAATATTCGTCAGTTTGAAAAACGCGGACTGCAGAATTGTGTTAATGCGGCCGCCCAACCCGATACTCGCCGCTATATCCGTGCCGTTGATTGTATAGAAGTGAATGCCGCGCCGGGCTACCTGCCGCTTCATTTCCGCGGGCAGTTTATCGTTTAGCTCGTCGTCGTTCCAGATACAGTTGAGCAGAAACACGCCGCCGTCTTTTAAATCCGACAGCATATCATATTTATCCAGGTATGAAGAATTGTGGCATGCCACAAAATCAGCCGTTTTAACCAGATACGTCGAACGGATCGGCCTCTTGCCAAAACGCAGATGGGATTGCGTGATACCGCCGGATTTTTTGGAGTCGTATGAAAAATAGGCTTGCGCGTACATATCTGTATGATCGCCGATAATCTTAATGGTATTTTTATTGGCGCCGACGGTGCCATCGGAACCCAATCCCCAGAATTTGCAGGAGTACGCTCCTTCGAGCGTAACGTCGATCTCCTGGGCAACCGGAAGGGAAAGATTGGTTACGTCGTCCACAATACCGATAGTGAAATGATTTTTGGGCTTGTCTGATTTCAAATTGTCATATACCGCGATAATCTGAGAGGGTGTGACGTCTTTGGAACCCAGGCCGTAACGGCCGGCAACAATAAGAGGCCTCTTATCCGCCTCAAAATACGCGGTGCATATGTCCTGATACAAGGGCTCGCCCAGAGAACCCGGTTCTTTGGTGCGATCCAGTACGGCAATTTTCACCGAGGTTTCCGGAATCACCCTCAACAAATGCTCGACCGAAAACGGACGGAACAGATGTACGTTAACCAAACCGACCTTCTCGCCTTGCGCGTTAAGGTAGTCAATAGTTTCTTCGATAGCGTCGCAGGCTGAACCCATAGCGATAATAACGCGGTCGGCGTCCGGCGCCCCGTAATAGTTGAATAATTTATAGCCGCGCCCGGTCAGCTTATTAATTTCCTCCATATAGCTTTCGACCACGCCTGGCACAGCCAAATAATACGGGTTACTGGATTCTCTGGCCTGGAAGAAAATATCCGGGTTCTGCGCCGTACCGCGCAGTACCGGATGCTCCGGGTTAAGCGCCCTGCCGCGGAAAGCCTTTATGGCGTCCCAGTCAACGATCTTTTTCAAATCGTCATAGTCTAAAGCGTCTATTTTTTGAATCTCGTGAGATGTACGAAAACCGTCAAAGAAATGCAGGAACGGCACCCTGCTCTTTATGGCGGACAAATGCGCGACCGCGCCTAAATCCATAACCTGCTGGACATTCGAGGCGGCCAGCATCGCGAAGCCAGTCTGGCGGCAGGCCATTACGTCAGAATGGTCGCCGAATATGGACAGGGCGTGACTGGCCAGCGCGCGCGCGCTGACATGTATGACGCCCGGCAGCAATTCACCGGCAATCTTGTACATGTTGGGGATCATAAGCAATAACCCCTGAGAGGCCGTATAAGTTGTGGTCAGCGCGCCCGCGGCCAATGAACCGTGCACCGAACCGGCCGCGCCCGCTTCCGACTGCATTTCCACAACATTGACGGTTTGCCCGAAGATGTTCTTTCTCCCATGGGCCGCCCACTCATCGGTATACTCGGCCATTGGCGACGAGGGCGTTATAGGATAGATGCCCGCAACCTCTGTAAACGCGTATGAAACATGCGCGGCCGCGGTATTGCCATCCATGGTTTTTTTTACTGACGCCATTAATAATCTCCTTCCTTTGTGATACGGCGGCGCCTGTTTGGTACAAGCGCCGGCGGAGCGATCAACGGTAAAAAGTATAACATAATAAACCTGACGTAGCAAGGAATATAAACCTGACGCAGCAAGGAATGAACGAACGCCCATTTATGGAGTCCGCAGTATTTATTATTCGGCGCCGGACGGATTATTATGCTGATCGGATTTCAGGCTAATCCATGATGACTAAAAGCCTTGTCATCCCACTATTTTATCCTTACCGCCCATATACATTCTAAGCGGTTCGGGTATACGCACGGAATCGTCGGCGCACAGGTTATTCTCCAAAAAGGCAATCAGCATCCGAGGCGGCGCCACAACGGTGTTATTCAGCGTATGCGCAAAATAATTACCCTTTTCGCCGCGAACACGTATACCCAGACGCCTTGCCTGCGCGTCCCCCAGGTTAGAGCAGCTGCCCGCTTCAAAATATCTTTTCCGCCGCGGCGACCAGGCCTCAACATCTATGCTTTTGACTTTGAGGTCGGCTAAATCGCCGGAACAGCATTCCAACGTGCGTACGGGGATATCCAGAGTGCGAAAAAAATCCACGGTATTACTATAGAGCTTCGTGAACCAATTCTCGCTGTCCTCGGGCAGGCAGACCACTATCATTTCCTGCTTTTCAAACTGATGAACACGGTATACTCCGCGTTCCTCAACGCCGTGCGCGCCCACCTCTTTACGGAAGCACGGGGAATAACTTGTCAGAGCCTGCGGCAAATCTTTCGGATCCAGTAAATTGTCTATGAACTTGCCGATCATGGAATGTTCGCTGGTACCTATCAGGTACAGATCTTCGCCCTCAATTTTATAAATCATATCCTCCATTTCGTCGAAGCTCATAACGCCGGCAACCACACTGCCCCGGATCATGAACGGCGGAACGCAATACGTAAAACCGCGGTCGATCATAAAATCCCGGGCATAAGACAAAATAGCCGAGTGCAAACGGGCGACATCGCCTTTCAGGTAATAGAAACCGTTACCGGCGATTTTGCGCGCACTGTCTAAATCCACCCCGTTCAGGCGTTCCATTATGTCGATGTGGTAAGGAATTTCGAAATCCGGCGTAACGGGTTCGCCGAATTTCTCAATCTCTACATTTTCACTGTCATCACGGCCGATAGGCACGGAAACCTCAATGATGTTGGGAATCAGCATCATCGGCTTTTTAAGGTCGGCCGCCAATGAATCCTCGATTTCTTTCAGAGTTTCCAATTGGGCGTTGATCTGATTGACGGAAGCCTTTACGGCCTCCGCCTCAGCTATTTTACCCTGGCCCATAAGAGCGCCGATTTCCTTGCTCTTCACGTTACGCTGATTACGCAGCCCGTCCGCTTCCGAACGAGCTTCCCGCAGCTTTTTGTCCAATTCGATGACCCGATCTACTAAAGGCAATTTCGCGTCCTGAAATTTCTTTTTAATGTTTTCCCGGATGAGATCCGGGTTCGTCCTGAAAAGGTTAATGTCGAGCATGAGTTCCTCCTAAGATATAAGTCCGCCGTTAAACATATTTTACCACGGGTTACATCCGCCGTCAAAAAACCGAGTTCTTCAGTTTTCCTTCACGTCTTCTCTCATGACCGGCCGGTAATCCAACAGCAGATACTTTCCGTCAAATCCGGGGACAGCGGACAGCGCCTCGCCTGTGGACGCGACGCTGTAGGCTATGTCTATGACGCCCTGCGCCTGCGACTTGGCGTCGTTGAGAACAGTGGCGTACAGCGCGCCCTGGCAGATGGCCTCCATCGCCGCTTTAATAGCGTCCACGCCGATTACAATCACTTGCTTGTCGCAGTCCGGCAGGTTATATCCCTTTTCCCGCAGCGCCTCGACAGCACCCAGGGCCATGCTGTCATTATTGGAAAAAACTACCTCAATCGCGCCGCCAAATTCCGCGAGCCACGCCGACATCTTTTCCTTGGCCTGGGAACGCTGCCAATTGCCCGTATCATTCGCCAGCTTCTCAATACGGACGCCGCGCCGCGTTAACGTGGCAATGGAATACTCTGTGCGCAGCAGCGCGTCCTGATGGCCGGGCTCCCCTTCCAGCATTACGTACTGCAGAACCCCGTCGTCGTTGCGATCCACAAGTTCACCGTGATTTTGGAACAGATCCGCTATTATCTCCCCCTGCATAACGCCGGATTGTTCCGCCTTCCCTCCCACATAATAAACCTTGCTCCACCGCGCCATATCCTCCTGAACAGGCTCCCGGTTGAAAAACACCACCGGAATGTCCGCCAGCTTCGCCTTGTCTACTATTACGGCGGCCGCCGTCCGATCCACCATATTCACGCACATAACGTCGTAGCCCTGCGAAATGAATTTGTCCACCTGATCATTCTGCAGCGACTGTACGCCCGCGGCGTCCGCCACGTTCATGACGATTGTCACTCCGTAAGCCGCCTCTTTTTCCTTGACAGACGCCGCCATCCACTCTCGGAACTCGCTGATATAAATGTCATCGGCCTGATACACCGACACGCCGATTTTATACTTATGATGCCTTTCATCCCCCTGCCCGCAGCCGATGAGAAACGCGGCGGATAAAACCGCCGCCGCGCGCCAAAACATAAGCATTTAAACACCCCTTATTTTACAAACGGAAACAAAATCCTCTGATTTTCCGACGTGTAAATACTGGAAGGCGTTACGACAGCGAAATCAATTTTGACGGATCGTTCCACCCTCTTGCCCTGAATGGACTCCACCGCCGCCTTCACGGCCAAATAACCCATATTGTACGCGTTTGACACAACGGCGCCCCGAATCACGCCTTTTTCCAGATATGGCACCACAGACACCATACTGTCTATGCCATAAACCGCCGTACCCTCTTTTTCACAAGCCGCGGCCGCCGCGCTCAGCGTCCGCGCATCCAGCGCCGCGAGAACACTCGGCTTGTTATCCCGGACTAAATTTTTAATCTCATCCTCCATATCCTCCTGTTTCCCCGATATCCAAAACACTTCCGGCGCGCGCCCGGCTGACATTTCGCTCAGCAGGCCTTCCAGACGAGCCTCTTCATATTGCGCGCCGGAACCCGTGCTTATTACGGCGGCGTCTGAGACTATCCCTTCGCTCAGGGCTATCTGACGTCCCAGTTTCCCGCCGAGCTCCTCATTGTCTGCGGACACGCTGGCCTTTATGGACTCATTGTCGGATTCAGACTCGATCATCACTACGGCTGCTTTTTTTGCGGCCGACGAAATGACGGCCTCAAGGCTCAAATCTCCGGAGCAAGGCGCGACAATAAGAGCCGCCGCGCCGTTTTCAATCTCCCGGCGGATCTGGCTTTCCTGCTCGGCCGTGTAATCCGCTCCGGACAGGCTGATAAAATTCAAGTCTACGTTAAAATCTGAGGACGCCTGATCCATGCCCTTCTTCACCGCCTCCCAGTAGTTGTCCTGCGGTCCGCTGACGACGGCGGAGATTTCGTAAAGCGTCTTTTCATTATGAAACGCCGGCTCATTCATGATAAATAACACGATACAAGCGGCGGACGCCAAAAAAAACGCAATGGGCAAAACCAGCTTAATTTTCATGACGGCGCTGCTTCCATTTTGTCAGGATCGTAAACCCGCGCCGGCAGACGGATGAGAACGCGCGTGCCCTCATCCGGTTCGCTTTCTATAGTCAATCCGTATTCCCGTCCGAAATATATATGTATCCTCTCCTGCACGTTGTAGAGGCCAATGCCAGAGCCCCCGCCCACTCCGGCGCGCGCGGCCGGTCCTGTCAGCAGCCCGGCCACCACTTCCTCCGTCATTCCCATGCCGTTATCCGTAATTTTAAAATACAGATCTCCGTTTTCCAGATACGAGTCTATCACAATCAGACCGTCCCCGTCCATGTATTCCATGCCGTGGTAAATGGCGTTTTCGATGATTGGCTGTATTATCAGCTTGATTGTGGCCAGCGGATAAACCTCCGGCTGAACGTTAAAAGTGAAGTTGAACCGGTTTTTAAACCGGGTATTCTGTATAGTCAAATAGTGCTGGGCGTGTTCGATCTCGTCTTTTACGGAAATAATGGAACGGCCTTTTGAAATGCTGATACGGAACATTTTTGACAGCACCGAAATCAGCGTCATGGCGGTTTCATACTCCCCGTCCTTAATGCTCCAGAGTATGCAGTCTAAAGCGTTGTATAAAAAATGGGGGGTAATCTGCGCCTGCAGCGCGTCGAACTCACTCTTGCGCTTCTGCTCCTGTTCCCAGACAATTTCATCCATGAGCTTCCGATTGCGCGCCAGCATATTATTGATGGCCAGCCCGAGAGTCCGCACCTCCGCCGAGCCTCCCTCGGGGATCGGCGCGTTTATTCCGCCTTTCTCAATATCCCTCACGGCCTTTTCCAAAGTCTGAATGGGATTGGCAATATTCGCGGAAACCAGATAATTGACAAACACCATCAGCGCAATGCCGAAGAGCAGAATCAGGATGGCGAACAGCATGAGCTGCGTTCCGGGCATTACTTCCGTAAGGTATGAAACGCTGATAATTTTCCAGCCGGTGTAACCTACGGTTTTTATGGTGACAAGTTTTTGATGTTCACCGGAAGCGTCCAGATGATTGCCGTCTTCATAGCCAAGAACCGCCAGTGTGTTTTCTTCCAGAAGATTGCCGTAAATGAGCTGCTGTTTAGGGTGATAAATTAATTCTCCGTCGCCGTTGATAATATAAATGTAACTGGTATCGCCCAAGGAGACGCGGCGGCAGATTTGTTCTATAGCGGAAAAATTCATATCAACCAGAAGCACGCCATACCTGATTTCACCATTATATGTCAGATTGACGGATCGCGAAAGGGAGACGACCCAATTATATTTGTTTTCTGAGTTTTCAAATAAGTTCTGTACATGCGGCGTGGAAAAATGAAGGTTCTCAATGCTTTCCCACGCCGACGCAAACCATCGCTGCCTGGTCACGTCAACGGAAGGTTTGAGCGCGGACAGCGGCGTGGACGCTATGACGCTTCCCTCGTCGGAAAAAAGGGAGAGCGTAACCAGGCGATCCCGGTTGACATCGTACAATAAGGCCATTTCTTTGGAGACATTGTCTCTGGATAGATTCACGTTTTTAAGTACCCGGAAGTACATGGAATCCGATATCCTCATCATGTTTCGCAGATAGCCGTCCAGGTTCAGGTTCACCTGCTCCAGAATCAGCTGATGATCCGCCGCCAAAGTCGCCAGGGTGGAATTGAAAAAGGCGAGGTAAAGCGCGGCGCTCACAAAAATCATCCCCACTACAGCCACGACGGTAAACGACAGAGAGAGCATAAACTGAAAGCTGTGATTTTGAAATCTAAAGTTCAGAAAGCCGGACTTACGCTTTATTTTCACCATGCACACCTCTGTATTTTGAAGGCGCCATTCCAAAGTGTTTTTTAAAGACAAAACTGAAGTAATTGGGATCTTTGAAACCGACGAATTCAGCGACGCGGTGTGTCTTATAATCCGTACCGGTCAGCAGGCGGACGGCCTCGTTCAGGCGCAGCGCCGTTAAGTAATTGACGAACGACTCGTTTTGGGATCGTTTAAAAATTGTGGAGAAATAAGCCGGACTCACATGAAGATCATGACACATGCTTTCCACGCTGAAATTCGAGTCTTTGTAATGAACAGCCGCGTAATCGCGCGCGTTTTGCACCAGGCGTCCGGAAGAATTCTCACGTTCCCGGCGCATAATGCTGGAAGCCCGCAGGCAGAGCGTCAGCAATTTCTCCTTCACGCCGCTGAATGAGACCGCCTCAAACAATTCCCTGAAAATATCGTAATCCCCTCCGAGCAAGCTGTCTATATCGATCTGGTTCATCCGGACAATGCGGATAAGCGCCGTAAAGATCTCCAGTACATAAACCTGGTATCTTTGATAGTTAGGCGGATGGGATCCGGTGAAGCGTGAGAGCAGCCTTTCCACGACGGCCATTATCGTATCCGCGTCAGCGAGGCGTACAGCGCTCAGTAAACTCTCCTCGTCCTGCCTGGATATGGAAATATCAGCGGTTTCATCCCGCTCAATATCTCCGATATATATGACGCGGCCGGAACCGGCGAGTTTCTGGTAATCCAGCGCCGCGAGGGCGCCTCTATAGGATCGGTCAAGGCGATTGTATCGCTGCGCTATGTATCCTACGCCCGCGGACATTGGCAAACCCAAATATTTTTGCGCGACCCCGCATTTTTCATTCAGGTATGCGATGAAAGCGTTAATACGCTCGGGCGAGTCAAAATTCGCCACCACAATCACATAATCGGCGTATATCAGCGTATGTGTGGAAATATTTTCGGCGCTTTCCTCATCCATCAGTTTCTTTATCGAAAGCAGCCGCATCGGCTCTTTGCCGCCGGCGCAGGAAGAACAGGCCACAACGCTGCAGGCGCCGTTAAAGCCGACGCCGTACCGCTCGCCCAGCTCTTCCGCGCAGCCGATGGAAAGACGGCCTTCCAGCAAGCCGGAAAAAAAATGTTCTTTCAGCGCCGGGAGCGTTTGGTCGTAATAGGCTTTAAACAAGGCCAAATCCCGCCGGGAGGCCTCCTCCGCCGTAAGAGCGTCGCGCGTTTTCACAAGCGCGGCAGTCAGTTCAGCCACGTTCACCGGCTTGAGCAGATAATCCACTACATGCAGGCCGAGGGCTTTTTTGGCGAAGGCGAAATCGTCGAAACCGCTTATGATTACGGTTTTCGCCAGGGGAAGAACGACTTTCAAACGTTCGGCGAATGTAAGCCCGTCTATAAACGGAATTTTAATATCCGTGATCACCAGATCCGGCTGACATTCCTCAGCCAGTTCCAGCGCGTCGGCGCCGTTGTCCGATTCGCCGGCCACCGCAAAACCGTTTTCCCGCCAGGGCACATACTTGATAATCCCCTTGCGCACCTCGTCCTCGTCATCTATCACTATAACTTTATACAAGACATTTGTCCCCCTCGGCCCAAGCTTCAACTATCGTTCCAGTATATCAAGAACAGGAAAAATAATCAAACTCTTAAAAACACATAAGATTTTTCAAGTTTTACCTAAAAAAATTCCATATATTTTTGTAAAAAATCATATTATAATTAGAAACGTTTATGAAAAATGTTTATTCATATTAAAAGGAGGATGATTTTTTATGAAGAAGTTCATCGCGCTGTTATGCGCCGGCGTTATGGCCGCTTCCGCCGCAGCGTGCAGCAGCCAGGCCCCTTCGGCGGCGGCTTCCCCGGAAGCCTCGACAGAAGCCCCGGCGACGGAAGCTCCTACGGAAGCCCCGGCGGCGGAGGCTCCTACGGAAGCCCCGGCGGCGGAACTGAAAGTCGCCGTATTTTACTATACATACAGCGACGCTTATATCTCGAGTGTGCGCGCGTCGCTCGATGAGATACTAAACTCCGGCGGAGTCCAATATTTGAACATCGACTCCAACAACAACCAGGCGACGCAGAACGAACAGATCGACACCGCCATCAGTCAGGGATATAATCTGCTTGTGGTCAACATAGTTACGTCAGGTTCCACTGATGTGGCTCAGCAGATTATCGATAAAGCCAGCGCGGCCGGTATCCCCGTCATTTTCTTTAACCGCGCGCTGGGAGTGGACAACAACGAGGCGCCCATCCTCGCCGGCTATGCTGATTCTGTTTTCGTCGGCACAAACGCTCCGGAAGCCGGGCACATGCAAGGTCAGCTAATCGGCGAGTACCTGCTCGCGAACTATGAAAAGACCGACTTAAACAGCGACGGTACGATAAGCTACGCCATGTTTAAGGGTGACGAAGCGAACGTGGAAGCCATTTACCGCACACAATACGGTCAGGAAGACGCTGACGCGGTTCTCACGGCGGCGGGCAAGCCCGCTCTGTCATACTTTGACCCTAACAACACGAATAAATATCAGGTTGACATGGGCGGCAACTGGAGCGCGGCCGCCGCCAACGAATACATGGTTACCAATCTGTCTCAATATAATGAAAGCAACGGCAACATGATTGAGCTGGTAATCTGCAACAACGACGCTATGGCCGAAGGCGTGGTCTCCGCGCTGAACGACTCGGGCTATAATCTCGGTACAGACGATTCCAAGTATATCCCGGTATTCGGCGTCGACGCGACCGACGCGGCAAAACAGCTTATAGGCGAGGGCAAGATGACAGGCACGATCAAACAGGACAATGTAGGCATGGCGGAGGGCATCTTCTTCTTTATTAAAAACATTCAAGACGGCAATCCCCTGACCGATGGAATCGGCTCCTTTAATACGGATCCGGAAATTCCGACAAAGGTATTCATCCCTTATGGGGTCTATACCGGCGAATAATTCGCGGACTGCAGGAAGTGGGAAATAGAATGGCCAAGGCGGAGCAAAATCGGCAAGATAGCGTTCTCCTGCAAATGATTGACATCAATAAGGAATTTCCGGGTGTTAAAGCCTTGGATCGCGTTTCGCTGACCATCCGAAAGGGAACCGTTCACTCCCTGATGGGAGAAAATGGCGCGGGTAAATCGACGCTTATGAAATGCCTGTTCGGCATTTATCAAAAGAACAGCGGCCAAATACTGCTGGAGGGGCGCGAAGTCAGCTTCCGCTCCTCCAGAGAGGCTTTGGAAAACGGCGTCGCCATGGTTCATCAGGAGTTGAACCAAGCGCTGAGAAGAAACGTAATGGACAATATCTGGCTTGGGCGTTACCCCATGCTGGCGGGCGTTATAGTGGACGAAAAAAAGATGTACCGCGATACGAAAGCCATTTTTGAGCAGCTGGGTATCAACGTTGAGCCAAGGCGTGTTATGAGTTCCCTGCCTGTCTCGACGCGGCAGATGGTCGAGATCGCCAAAGCCGTTTCTTATCATGCAAAAGTCATCGTGTTCGACGAGCCTACGTCATCCCTTACGGAGAAAGAAGTCGGCCATCTTTTCGGAATCATTCGTATGCTGCGGGACGCCGGAACCGGAATTATTTACATATCTCACAAAATGGAGGAGATCCTGCGTATTTCCGACGAGGTAACGATCATGCGGGACGGGCGGCATATCGCGACAAAACCCGCCGCGGATCTGACAATGGATCAGATCATCAAAATGATGGTCGGTCGCGAACTGAGCAGCCGGTTCCCCCCAAAAACAAACAAGCCAGGGGAAGTCTTGCTGGAAGTCCGGAATCTTTCCGGAATGTACAACCAAGTCAGCGACGTATCGTTCCAGGCGCGCAGAGGCGAGATCCTAGGTTTCGCCGGGTTGGACGGATCCGGCCGCACGCAGGTTCTGGAGCTTATTTTCGGCGCGCGCGCGCGCAAAGGCGGGATCGTGAAATTCAATGGCAAGACGATCCGGAATAATACCCCCGGCGAATCCATTAAAAACGGGTTCGGGCTTTTGACAGAGGAGCGGCGCGCTTCCGGTATATTCGGCATTCTCAGCGTGCGTGACAATACCGTGATTGCAAGCCTTAAAAAGCATATCCGTTTGGGCTTCATTCTCAGCGGCAGCTCCGCAAAGAAGGATGTCGATTGGTCAATCCGGGCGCTGAACATAAAAACGTCTTCTCAGGAAGTAAAGATGCGCTTGCTTTCCGGAGGTAACCAGCAAAAAGTAATCATGGGGCGCTGGCTGCTGACCGGACCCGAAGCACTGCTTCTCGACGAGCCGACGCGCGGCATTGACGTCGGCGCAAAGTATGAAATATATCAATTGATCATCAATATGGCGAGCGAGGGGAAGACCGTAATCATGGTGTCTTCGGAGATGTCGGAGCTATTGGGCGTTTGCGACAGGATTGCCGTAATGTCTGGCGGGCGGCTCGCCGGCGTGGTGGACGCGAAAGAGACCACGCAGGAAGAGATTATGACATACGCCTCTAAATACGTTTAATAACTTATGGCTTCGAACGCCGGATAACAGAAGGGAGGCGCTGGTTCTGGATTTTATCGCGAATATTCGGGGCAATTTTAAAAATTTTTCTGAAATGGATTCAAAAGATAAGATAAACGTCGTCAAGGAGGCGTTGCTGAATAATTCGCTGTATATTCTGCTGATCGCAGCTATTGTTTACACAAGCGTAAAGAACCCCATTTTCTTGTCGGCAAAATCAATTATTAACATTGTCAGCCTATCGGCGGCCAACCTGCCGATTGCGTGCGGCATTGCCGGCGCTATCGTTCTAACGGGCACGGATCTCTCCGCCGGGCGTGT
>JAITDJ010000087.1 GCA_031282635.1 Clostridiales bacterium | reverse complement strand
CATTGAAATATGGCTGAATGTTCGCTGTCTACGGGATATATTTTTACGCGCCTTTCGAGGGCGCGCCGCATAACAAATTCCCCCGCCGAAACCAGCGTCTCCTTGTTAGCGAGAACGATATTTTTGCCTGCCTCTATTGAGGCCAGAGCGGGACGCAGCCCTATAATGCCTACCAGGGCGTTGAGAACCGTGTCCGCTTCAGGCATGGACGCGGTCTCCAAGAGACCGTCCATCCCGCTTACAACCGCGCAGGCGCCGCCTACACGGTTTCTTAGTTCAAAAGCCCGCTTTTCATTCATAACGCAGACTGCGCTCGGGTGAAACTCATCTATCTGACGCTCCAACAAATCAATATTGGAATGGACGGAAAGACCGCATACATTAATACCCAACCTGCGGCACACATCCAAGGCCTGAACCCCAATGGAACCGGTTGAACCTAAAATCACAAGTGTTTCTGTCATCTTCCCTCATCCTCTATCTGTTTTGCAGTAAAAGAATGGCCATATATATCATCGGCGAGGCGAAAATAACGCTGTCAAACCTGTCCAGCACGCCGCCATGGCCGGGAAATATTTTTCCGAAATCCTTGATCCCTGTATATCGTTTGACAGAAGACGCGGCTAAATCGCCGAACGTGGAAAACAGAGCCCCGACTACGCCTACCAGCGCAAAATATATAATCGCGTTAATATCGTCCAGATGAAACATCTTTGAGATCAACATACCGAACAGCATACTTAAAAGGCCCGCTCCCGCTACCCCTCCGACAGCGCCCTCAATGGTTTTATTCGGACTTAACTCAGGCGCCAGCTTGTGCCTTCCAAACGCTCGTCCTATAAAATAAGCAAAACTGTCACATCCAAACGCCGTTATAAATACAAGCCATACAAAATATTCACCCAAATTCCGAACCCTTATCAAATAAATGAAAGACAGCAGAAACGATGTGTAAAAGAACCCAAACAGAGTTTCGGCACAGTCCATAATATTGACCTTGCCGTGAAAAAACACCATAACAACCATGAGTGAAATAATGAACATCGTAATCAATATGAAAAAATACGCGGTATTAGCTACTTGAGGAAGCAGTAAATAATAAAACGCCGTAAATATATAACTGATATAATTAACGGATAGACAGCGAGCCAAGCCCAGCTTGCCGCGTATAGAAAATTCGATGGTTTTAACGTCTGAATAGCGTACGTCTGAATTTCTCAGGGTGGAATAAAACTCCGACAGCCCGACGCAGGACAAAAACAGCAGCCCTAATTGAAGCGGTATACCCCCTATATATACAATAGCTATCAAAATGGGCAGTCCGACTATGCTTGTGAATATACGTTTTGCCATAGTTCTCTCTCTTTTCACTCATTCCTGCCGCCATATCTGCGGTCCCTCCGCCTGTACTGACTGATAGCCTTCTCCAAATCCTTTATGGTAAAATCCGGCCATAGTTTGTCACAAAAATACATCTCTGAATAAGCTGTCTGCCAAAGCAGAAAATTACTGATCCGCATTTCACCGCTGGTGCGGATTAACAAATCCGGATCCGGCAGGTCTTTCGTGTCCAGATAAGACGCGAACATTTTTTCGTCAATCTCGTTAAGCGTTGTACGCCCGCCCCTCACGTCGGCGGCTAATTTACGCGCGGCGCGCGTGATATCATCACGTCCGCCGTAATTAAGGGCAATTACAATGCGCAGTCCTTTTTTATTACTGGTCATTTCCTGCAGATCCGCTATTTTACGCTGCAATTCATCGGACAGCCGCGTCAGATCGCCTATCAGGCAGATCCGCATGTCGTTTTTCTTTGAGTCGTCTATATATTGCTGAATGTAATCGTGAATAAGTTCCATTAGGGTATCCACTTCGTCTTGAGGGCGTTTCCAATTTTCTGTGGAAAAAGCGTAGACCGTCAGGATTTTTACGCCCATCTTTTCCGCGTCAACCGCCAGACGCCTTAACGCCTGCGCCCCGGCGCGATGCCCGGCGGCCTTGTTTAAAAAACGGCTTTTTGCCCACCGTCCGTTGCCGTCCATTATTATCGCGATATGTTCAGGTACATCCTCCATGCTGCCTCCAGCGGCCGATATAATTTATCCGCGGCATAGGCGGTCGCCCCTCCGGAAGGGGCGGCCGCCCGCGCGCGCCAGTATAATTATATCGACAGAATATCTTTATTTTTGGCCTCGAAGCGCTTATCTATATCGGTTATATATTTATCCGTCAGCTTTTGTAATTCGCCTTCCGCCGTATCCAGTTCGTCCTCTGTCAGAGCGCCTTTCTTTTCCATTTTCTTAAACGCTTCCATACCGTCACGACGGATATTGCGTACAGCCACTTTAAAGTCCTCACTTTTTTTCTTAATCTCTTTAGCCAGAGACTTACGGCGCTCCTGTGTCAACTCAGGAAATACAAGCCTTATCACCTTGCCGTCATTAGTCGGGTTTATACCCAAATCGGAGGCCTGAATCGCTTTTTCAATCTGCTTAAGCAGGTTGGCGTCCCATGGCTGAATGACCAGCATACGAGCTTCAGGCACGCTGATATTGCCCACTTGACTTAAAGGCGTTTCCGCGCCGAAATAATTGACGGTCAACTTGTCTAGCACATGGGGGTTGGCGCGGCCGACCCGGACGGTATTTAAATCGGCTTCAAAACTCTCTACAGATTTCTTCATTTTTTCTTCATAGGGTTTTGTGTGTTCAGACATAATATTCCTCCTCGCAGGATACGGATATCTTAGTGCCCGATACAGTTGTTTCACCGGACGCTGACCGGAAGGCGCGTATGATACTGTCCGTTTCGCTGAGGCCGAATACAAACGAATCGGTTCCGGCCTCCTGTGATATGTTCATGGCGGCTATATCCACAGCCTGAAGCCGCTCCTCAATGATCTTTTGATAAGTGATCCGGCGGATTTTTTTAGCGTCAGATACTTTACGCGGATCAGCCGTATATACGCCGTCGATATTCTTCGCGTAGAAAACGCAGTCTGCCCCAAACTCGGCGGCACGTAAAGCCGCGATTGTATCGGTCGAAAAATACGGATGGCCCGTGCCTCCCGCGTTTATTATGATTTCCCCGCTTTTCATAGCGTTCAGAGCCATTTTTTTTGAGAACACTTCCGTAAAAGAGCCGACCTGAAACGGGGTCATTACAATCGCGTTAACGCCAAAAATTTTAAAAC